>JAJFBF010000070.1 GCA_020697295.1 Moraxellaceae bacterium
CCGTCTCGTTAGCACCGCCGGTACCGGTTTTTTCTACACCACCGACAAGAACAAGCGCACCATGCCGGAAAAGTTCGAGATCAAGAAGTTTGATCCCGTCATCCGCAAGCACGTGCTGTTCAAGGAAGCCAAGATCAAGTAATTGATCCGCTGCCACCAAAAAGCCCGGTTGATCCGGGCTTTTTTGTGCCCAGCATTCGGGGCCTGGGCCCAACGCCCGGGCGCCCGGGCGCCCGGCCAGTCCGCACTGGCAACAGAGGGCGCCCGACAGGGCCTACGCCCGCTCAAGCGAAGCTCCTTCATGGGACCACCGCAGGGCCACCGGGGTTTGTCCGCTTGCCGCAGTGGCGGCCGGCCCCTATCGTAAAAGCACCATGCCTGAACTCCCCGAAGTCGAAACCACCCGCCGCGGCATCGAGCCCGCCCTCGCCGGCCATCGCGTCCTTGCCGTGACCGTGCACGAGACACGCCTGCGCTGGCCCGTCCCCGCCAGCCTGCAGACCTTGGTCGGGCAGACCGTCACCCGCATCACCCGGCGCGGCAAATACCTGCTGCTGCATACCGCCGCCGGGACCGCCCTCGTCCACCTCGGCATGTCGGGCAGCCTGCGCCTGGTCACCCCTGGCACGCCGCGGCGCCGGCATGACCATCTCGAGCTGCTGCTGGACTCGGGCTGGATGCTGCGCTTCCACGACCCGCGCCGCTTTGGCTGCTTCCTCTGGCTTACCGGGGCCCCGGAAGCCCATGAGCTGCTGCGCGACCTCGGCCCAGAGCCCTTGGAAGCCGGCTTTGACGGCGGCTGGCTGTTCGACCGTTCGCGCGGGCGCAGCGCCCCGGTCAAGAGCTTCCTCATGGACAGCCATGTGGTGGTCGGGGTGGGCAACATCTACGCCAACGAGGCGCTCTACAAGGCCGGCATCCACCCACTGCGCGCCGCCGGCCGCATCGGCGCGGCACGCTATGACCGCCTCGCGGTGGAGGTGCAGGCCATCCTCGCCTACGCCATCCGCCGGGGCGGCACCACCTTGCGCGACTTTGTGAACAGCGCCGGCGAGCCCGGCTATTTCCAGCTCGAGCTGGATGCCTACGGGCGGGCGGGCGAGCCCTGCCGGCACTGCGGCAGCGCCATGAAGGAGGTTCGCCTGAGCGGACGCAGCACTGTTTACTGCCCGCGCTGCCAGCGCTGAGCGGCCGGCCGGGCTGTGACGGAATTCACTGTCACCGGCTTGCTTTCACTGTACAGCCGGATTAGAGTCGATAAAGTCCAGAAGTATCAGGCTCTTGTGGCGACTTCCTAACACCGGTTGTAAGATGTGGGAAATGCCCGGCACCTCGAGTGCGGCCAAAAAAAGAACACTGCCTGCCTTTGATTGAGGGAAACCATGATGGAATTCATTCAGCGCCGCCTCGTTGCCCTGATCGTGAGCCTTGCGCTCGGCCTGGCCTCGATTCCCGCCTCGGCGGAGCAAATTACGGACAACGCCCTGGAGAATGAGCGTCCCACCGCCAGCGCCATGCTGGCCGATGCCATTCTCGCCCGCCCGATGCTGCTGGCCCTGACGGCCGCCGGCACCGCGCTGTTCGTGATCTCCCTGCCCTTCTCCGCGCTTGGCGGCAATACCGCCGAGGCCAGCAAGACCCTGGTGATCGGCCCCGCCAAGACCACATTCCTGCGCTGCCTGGGCTGCACCGAGAGCCAGGATCGCTGGAAGAATGTCGACTCCGAACCCGTCGCGCAGCAGTAACATCCGCGGGAACTTTTCCGCCAAAAAAAGGGCCGCATATTGCGGCCCTTTTTTATGTGGCGAGCTTCAGGCGCGCTTGCGCGCGACCACGGTGAGCCGCCGGTATTTTTCGAGTAGCTGCTCACGGGATTCGGGATGTTCCGTATCCAGCGGAATGCAGTCCACCGGACACAGGCTCACGCACTGTGGCTCATCAAAGTGGCCCACGCATTCGGTGCAGCGGTCCGGGTCGATGACATAGATGAGCTCGCCGGCGTAAATGGCCTCGTTGGGACAGGCCGGCTCGCAGACATCGCAATTGATGCACTCATCGGTAATGCGCAGCGCCATGGCCGCCTCAGGGTTTTGCCAGCTTCCGGCTGAAGGCCTCGGTGACCTGCGCCGGCACGAACTGGCTGACATCCCCGCCCAGCACGGCGATCTCGCGCACCAGCGTCGAGGAAATGAAGGACAGGTGCTCGGCCGGCGTCAGGAACACGGTCTCGAAATCCGGCATGAGCTTGCGGTTCATGTTGGCGAGCTGGAACTCGTACTCGAAGTCGGACACCGCACGCAGGCCGCGCAGCACGACATTGGCGTTCTGCTCCTTCACGAAGAAGGCGAGCAGCTTGGAAAACCCCTGCACCTCGACATTGGGCAGATGCGCCAGCACGCTGCGGGCCAGCTCCACGCGCTCCTCCAGGGAAAACATCGGGCCCTTCTTCTGGCTGGCCGCGACCGCGACGATGACGTGGTCGAACATGCGCGCCGCACGCTCGATCAGGTCCTTGTGGCCATTGGTGATGGGATCGAAGGAACCGGGATAGACGACACGGGTACGGCTCATGCGAGACGGCTCTCAGGACAAGGGATGCGCGCAGGATAGCCGAAACCCCCGCGCGCCTCCATTGACCCGGGCCCGGCCGGACTAGGGCGTGATGGTCGCCACGGCCCGCCCGATCTTGTCCTGGCCCCAGGCCACCGGCGCCTGTGCGGCGCCGTTGACAACCGTGGTGCCCAGCCCCGCCTTGTCGAGCTCGACGCGCCCGGCCGGGGTATCCACGTAGACGCCCTTGCCCTCCAGCATGATCACGTCGAGCCCGCCCTCGGTCAGGCCAAAGCCGCCCCAGAAGTCGGTCCCACGTACGCCGATGGTGCCCACGGGCGTGCGCACCTCATAGCGATGGCTGCGCTTGGTGATAAAGCCGGTGATGCTGCGGAAGGCGCCCCGGGTCAGCTCGAACAGGGCCTGGTTGGGACGGTCACGGTAAATGCGGTATTCGCGGATCACGAACTCCGAGTCCTTGCCGACAGAGATTCGCGAACCATCCCGCAGGCGCAGCTCGGCGATGCTGCCGGGGCCCGTGACGAAGCGGTCCCCCTGGCAAAGCCGGGTGCCGGTGACCGGCACCAGGACGCGGGTGTCACGCTGCAGGCTCACGGCGCCCGCGATGCGGGTGACCTCCCCGACGCGGCAGGGGTCGGCGGCAGGACGGGCCACGGCCGGCAACAGCAGGAGCGCAATCAGGAAGGCGCGCATAGGGGGACTCCACCAGGCAGGGTGGCCCAGCATGCGCGCCCTTTGCCCGCCTGCGCACTGGACAGGGACGGACATGCCCGGAAAGCCGGCAGCCGGTCGCCTGCCCCCGGAATCAGCCGACGGCCGGCTTCGGCGGCAGCGGCTTGAGCTGGCTGGCCAGCTGGGTGGCCAGTCGACCCACCAGGCCGTAGATCGAAAGCTGCGGATTGGCGCCGATGCTGGTGGGGAAGATCGAGCCGTCGAGAATCGAGAGGCCCTCCAGGTGATGGAAGTGGCCGGCGCTGTTCACCACCGATCGCTTCACGTCCTCGCCCATGGCGCAGCCGCCCATCACATGCGCCGAGCCCATGCCGGTGCGGAATTTCTCGATGGGATAGCTGTTGATGGCCGCCTGGCACTCCGCCCACGACGCGTACCAGGTCGCGCCCAGCTGCCGCGGCTTGACGCGCAGGGCGCCGGCGGCGAACTGGATCTCGGCCATGGCCAGGAAGGCGCGGCGGAAGCCGTCGCGCAGGGCATCGGTCAGCGGGTAGTCGACGGTGGGCGTGCCATCGTCGCGCAGGCTCACGGTGCCGCCGGGGCTGTCCTCGGTAAAGCCGTCACGCAGCAAGGCGAGCAGGCCGTTGGTATGGCGGAGCTGGCGCATCTCCTCGGCGTGCTGCGCGCCATAGCCTTCCATGAGACTGGAGGCGAGCGCCGGATGCAGCGGCAGCGCCTCGAGCTTGAAGCCCATGGGACCGGTGGCCCCGTCCTTCCACTGGAAATGGTCGGAGTAGGTGGACTGCGGCGCGCCCGACCAGGGCAGGACGTCCTCGGCAAATTGCGCGAAGACGCCATTCACCGGATGCAGGAAGGTGCGCTTGCCGATGGTGCCGTGCGGATCGGGCACTTTCGAGCGCAGGAGCAGGCCGGGATTATTGATGCCGCCGCCCGCGACCACGACATGGCGCGCCATCACGGCGAGGGTGGCGCCGCTGGTGTGAACGCCGTCCTCTTTCATGCCCGAGACCAGGACGCCGGTGACACGCTTGCCCTCGAACAACACTTTCTCGGCGCGGGCGCGATGGTAAAGGCGAGCACCCTTGCGCAGGGCCTCGGGAATCGTGGTCACCAGCATCGACTGCTTGGCGTTGACGGGGCAACCCATGCCGCAGTAGCCGAGATTCCAGCAGCCGACGACGTTGCGCGGGATGCCGTGCCAGCTCCAGCCCAGCTTTTCGCAACCGGCCTTGAGCAGGGTGTTGTTGGGATTGGGCGCGACCTCCCAGGGCGTGATATTGAGGCGCTGCTCGGCGCGCTCGAACCAGGGCGCCATGTCCGCCTCGGCCACGCCTTTTACGCCATGCACGTCGCTCCAGTGCCGGAGCGTGAGCGGCGGCGTGCGGAAGCTCGAAGTCCAGTTGATGGTGGTGGAGCCGCCCACGGCGCGACCTTGCAGGATGGTCATGCTGCCATCCTTGCTGGTGCGGCCCGCGCCCTCCTGGTAGAGGTCATGGTAGGCCTGGAATTCCTGCGCCTTGAAATCGCGGCTTGTGCGCAGCGGGCCTTCCTCGATCAGCACGACGTCGAGGCCGGCCTGGGTCAGGATCTCGGCGGCGGTGCCGCCACCGGCGCCGGTGCCGACAATGACCACGTCGCACTCGATGGTGGCGTTGCCGGTTTGCTGGCCGAGGTTTTGCGCCTTCCAGCCTTTCTCCACGCCCTCGGCAAAGAAATCGTGGATGCCTTTCACTTCAATCGTCATGTCTCGTCCCTCACGCCGTGACAACGGGCGGCGCGTAGTCGATGGCCGCCCAGGACCGGGGTTGCAGATACCACATCATGTTGAGCATCTGCGTCAGCGCGGTATAGCCGGCGCGCAGGGTCTCGAAGCGGCTGCTGCGCCAGTGCTCGAGGAAGGCAGTGATGTCGGCGGCCGAGGCTTCTTCCCAGGCGTCGGACAGGCCGACCAGGGCATAGCGCGTGGCCGGCATGTGCATGAGGTCGAAAAGCTGGCCGAGCTGCTTCTGGCCCGGGCCGCTGGTGCCGGCCAGGAAGGCGTCGAGCGTGAGCAGCGTCTCCTCGACCGCGGCCGGCGCCGCCTTGCCCGCCGGCAGCTGGCCGGCCAGGACCACGGGCGCCAGCGCGCGCAGGATGGCCAGATCGGTGGCGCGCAGGACCTTGTAGCCCGACGCCACCGGGGCACTGCTGCAGCCCGTGAGCAGCGCCGTCACAGAAATGGTGGACAGGGCCAGCGATCCGAGCGCGCCTACGCGCAAGAACTGCCGACGCGAAACGCCAACGGGATGTTCGAGGGAGGACTTGCTCACCTTGAGATTCTCCAGGACTGCGACGTTGTGGTTTTCAAAATCCGCTCAAGCAGGAGTCCCCGCCTGCAGGTCGGGCTTCAGTACCTTGGGGACGCCACAAAAGCAGAAGGCGGGAACTTTTCCCGCCTTCTGGCTGCCGCTTACTTCAGCAGGTACTTCTTGAGGAAGGTATGCACGCCCTTGTTGAACGGCGGCAGCACATAGCGGATGGAGTACAGCCGCGGCTTTTCCAGCACCGCCTTGGCGTTGGACATGGTGAGGAAGCCCTCGCGGCCGTGGTAACGGCCCATGCCGGAGGCGCCGACGCCGCCGAAGGGCAGGTCTTCCACGCCCACGTGGCTCAGCGTCTCGTTGATGCACATGCCGCCGGAGTGGGTATGGGCAGCGACGTAGTCGGCGCGGCTGGCATCCCAGTCGAAGTAATAGAGGGCCAGCGGACGCGGACGGTCGTTGATGTAGCGCAGCGCATCATCCAGCGTGTTGTATTCCATCACCGCCAGCACCGGGCCGAAGATCTCGTTCTGCATGATCTGCATTTCCGGGCGCACGCCCGTCACGAGGGTCACCGGCATCTTGCGGGTGTTCTCGAACTTTTCCCGGGCCGGGTTGATCTCGACGATCTTCGCGCCCTGGGTGCGCGCATCGTCGAGGTAGCCCTGGATGCGCTTGTACTGCTTGTCGTTGATGACGCTGGTGAAATCGGGATTGTTCACCATGGTCGGGTACATCTTGCCGACCTGGGCGGTGAAGGCGTCGACGAAGGCCTGGGTCTTGCCCTTGGGCAGCAGCAGGTAATCCGGGGCGACGCAGGTCTGGCCGGCATTCCAGCACTTGCCGAAGGCGATGCGCTCGGCGGCGTCGGCGATGCCGTAGGAGTCATGCACGATGGCCGGCGACTTGCCGCCCAGCTCGAGGATGACCGGCGTGAGGTTCTTGGCGGCCTCGGCCATCACGGTACGGCCCACGTTGGTGGAGCCGGTGAAGGTCATCTGGTCGAAGGCCATCTTCGAGAATTCCTCGGAGATTTCGCCGCGGCCGGTGAAGACGGCGACCTGGTCCTCGCTGAAGGCCTCGGCCAGCATCTTCTTGTAGACCTCGCCGACGCGCGGCGTGAAGCCGGACATCTTGATCATGACGCGGTTGCCGGCGGCCAGCGCGCAGGTCAGCGGGCCGGTGGCCAGGAAGATCGGGTAGTTCCAGGGCACGATCACGCCCACCACGCCCAGCGGCTGGTAGAAGACCTTGGCGGTAGCCGGCGACTGCAGCAGGCCGACGTGGCGCTTTTCCGGGCGCATCCACTTGCGCAGGTTCTTGCTGTAGTACTTGATGCCTTCCAGCGAAGTCAGGATCTCGGCGATCTTGGTTTCATCGAGCGAACGATGGCCAAAGTCTTCACACACGGCCTGGGCCAACGCTTCCTGGTACTTGGCGAGGACGCGGCGCAGGCTGTCGAGGTTGGCGAGACGTTCGGACGCCGTCGGCATGGGGCGCTGGCGGAAGGCCAGCTTCTGGGCCTGGAACACGCGGTGCAGGTCGGCGACCTGGACGCTGCCGGTGGGCATTTCAACGACGTTGGCAACCATGATGATTCCTCGCTGGGGGCCGTACTGGCACGGCCTGGATTCGGCGCCCCCTCCCTCCGGACGGGGACAGGGGTCATTACAGGATGTATTTCTAGAGTATTTGCTCTAGACTGTCAACGCACCCCCCACTCCATCCATCCGAGCAGGTAGCCGCGTCGTGAATCCTGGAAGCCGCCCCCCCAAGACCCGGGACAAGATCCTGCTGAAGAGCCTGGAGCTCTTCAACGAGCTGAGCGAGCGCAAGGTCACGACCAACCATATCGCGGCCGCCCTCGGCATGAGCCCGGGCAACCTCTACTACCATTTCCGCAACAAGGAAGAGATCATCTTCGAGCTGTTCTGCCGCTATGAGCAGCAGACCCTCGGCCTGCTCATGGCGCCGGAGGACCGACCCCTCACTTATGCTGACAAGATCGGCTATTTTGAGGGCATCCTCGGTAATATGTGGGAATTCCGCTTCCTTCATCGGGATCTGGAACACCTCAGCGCCGACAATCCGGCCCTGCAGGAACGCTATCGCGGTTTCGCCCTTCAGGTGCTGGGCCAGGGGCAACGCATCTACCAGCGCCTGGCCGAGTCCGGCCTGATCGAGGCCCGCGCCGACGAGGTCACCGCCCTCATCCTCAACATCTGGATCATCGTCACGAGCTGGATTCCCTTCCTGCTCACCTCGGGCATGTTCGGCCCCGCCGATACCATCAGCCACGAGCTGGTGAAGCGCGGCATCTACCAGATCCTGCTGCTGGAGGCGCCCTACCTGCGTGGCGAAGCCCTGGAAAAGCTGCCGGAGATGAAGCTGCGCTACGGCGTGGTGGATACGGCGGCGCCCGCCGCCCCCGCCACAATGAGCGCATCCGAAGCGTCCTGGCCCGGCACGGCCGATAGCAAGAGCGCCTGAGTCCTGTTGTCCGAGGCCATGCGGTGCCGCCGCCAAGCCCGGCGAGCTCCGCCCGGGCGAGCAGGCCGGCCACCGCCAGCTGCCACGGTCCCGATCAAGCAAAAAAAAGCCCGCACGATGCGGGCTTTTTTGTTTCAGGCAGCCGTCCGGCGTTGCCGGGAATCAGCAAGCCACCACAGGCGTCATCAACGCTCAGACTCACGTTCAGGCGCCAAGTTGCGCCTGCAGGAAATCGGGAATGCGCCGCTCCAGGTAATAGCGCGGGTCGCGCGGGCTGCCGCCCTCGATAAAGCCGACATGGCCGCCCTGGCGGCAGAGCTCGAAATGCACGGACGCCGCCAGCTCGGCGGTCTCCGGGAGCACACCGGGCGACATCAGCGGATCATCGCGGGAGTGGATGACGAGGGTGGGCACCTCGATGTGCCGGAGGAACTGGCGGCTGCTGGAGCGCCGGTAGTAATCGTGCACATCGTCAAACCCGTGCAGGGGTGCGACCAGCTCGTTGTCGAAATGCCAGAAGGAACGGAAGGGTCCGCGCAGCAGGCGCTCCTGCACGCGTCGTGCCGCCTCGGGATTTCCCGCGCGCTCGAGGTGACGCATCTTTTCTTCCCAGTGCGCCACCAGCGTGCCGATAAAATGGCGACGGTAGATCTGCGAGACACCCTGGTCCATGCGATCGGCGCACAGCGGCAGCAGCAACGGCGCCGACACCGCGACCCCGGCAAACACCGGCGCGGCACCGGCGTTTTCGCCCAGCAGCTTGATCGTCATGTTGCCGCCCAGCGAATAACCGACAAGGGCGCGCGGTGCGGCGGGGAAACGCTGGTGCATATGCGCGAGCACGGCGCGCAGGTCATCGCTGGCGCCGGCATGGTAGGCGCGCGGCAAGTTGTTGGGCCGGCTGGCGCCACGACAATTAAGCGCGGCACTGCCCCAGCCGCGCGCGGAGAGCGCCGCCTGCAGGCCCAGCACGTAATGCGACTCGCTGGAGCCCGACAGACCGTGCACGATCAGCACCAGCGGTTGCGCGGATTGCCAGTCCCGTGGCCAGTGCCAGTCGAGATCGAGGAAATCGCCATCGGGCAGCGCCACCGTCTCGCGCTCGCGCACGACCTGCGGCGGCCGCCGGAAGAAGGTCGAGAACAATGTTTGTGCATGCGGATTGCGCAGCCACCAGGCCGGGCGGAAATGGCTGTGGAAGAGCCCCTTCGGGAAATCGGCAGCGCTGGCGGGCAGCTTCACGACACGGCCTCCGGCCGGTAACGGGCCAGGCAGGCATGCACCAGGCCGGCACGGGTTTCCCGGTGCAAATGGAAGGCCGGCGGCAGGCCCAGCTGCGACCACTCCTGCTCGGACTCGATATAGACGAAGGCCTCGGGCTTCAGCAACCGCTGTGACTGCAGCAACGCACAAATCTCCGGCAGCAGCTCGCGATGAAACGGCGGGTCAAGGAAGATGCCATCGAAGCCCTCGGCAGGACACCAGTCCGGTCGCTGCCGCAGCAGCGCCAGGGCATCGCCCATCACCAGCTGCGCATCGGTGGCGTCGAGTTCGCGCACCGCCTCCTGCAACTGCAGGAATTGCGCGCGCTGCTTCTCGATCATCACCACCCGCGCCGCACCGCGCGAGAGCGCCTCCAGGCCGAGCGCGCCGCTGCCGGCGAAGGCATCGAGGCAGACCGCGCCGCCAATCTCGAACTGCAGCCAGTTGAAGAGGGTTTCGCGCACGCGGTCCGGCGTCGGGCGCAGGCCTTCGGCATCGACAAAACGGATACGCCGGCTGCGCCAGCGGCCGCCAACGATGCGCAGCAGGTTGGCGCCGCCGCGACTCACGGCTTGCCCTGCCCCACCGTCACCACCAACAGGCGATCCGGCCGCACATGGCGCTGGAAGGCGGCGCGCACTTCATTGGCGGTCACGGCCTCCACCCGCGCCAGGTAGGTGTCGAGATAATCGAGCGGGAGGCCATAGAAGCCGATGGCGCCCAGAAAACCGATGATGCTGGAGTTGCTGGCCGTCGAGAGCGGAAAGCCGCCCATGATATTGGCCTTGGCGGCCCGCACTTCTTCCGGTGAAGGACCGCGGCTCACGAATTCCCCGAGCAGGGCGCGTATCACCTTCAGCGCCTCCGCGGCCTGGTCAGAGCGGGTGGACAGGCTGATCTGGAAGGGGCCCTGCACGCGCATCTGCTGGAGACTGGAATAGGCCCCGTAAGTCATGCCACGGCGCTGGCGCAGTTCATCCATCAGGCGCGACGTGAATCCGCCCCCGCCCAGTATCTCGTTGCCGACCATGAGCGCGAAATAATCCGGTTCGCCGTAACGGATCCCGGGCGCGCCCATGAGGATATGCGTCTGCGCGGACGGGAAGGTGCGGTAGAGATGGCGCGCCTTGTCGAACTTGCGCACTTCCGGCAGCGCTGGCGCAGGCTCGCCTGCGGGCAGCGCCGCGCTGATGCGCTCGGCGATGGCCTCCGCTTCAGCGCGGGAGAGGGCGCCGACCAGCGCCAGCGTGAGGTTGCGCGCCACGTAGTAGCGCTGGTGGAAGGCGATCAGGTGTTCGCGCTTGATCTGCGCCAGCGACTCGCGAGTGCCGGTGGGCGGATGCGCATAGGGATGGTCGCCGTAGAGCCCCTGGTAGAAGAGGCGGCTGGCTATCGCGGCCGGTGACTGCTCCTGCTGGCGCTGTCCGATTTCGCTGCTCTTGCGGGCGCGCGCGTAGGCATCCTCGGGATAGGCGGCATGGGCCACGACATCGGTGAAGACCTCGAGGGCAGGATCGCGGAAGGCCGCCTCGCTCAGCACGCGCAACTCGACCACCGCCATGTCGCGGTGCGCACTCGCGCCGTACTGCGCGCCCACCGACTCGAAGCCGCGCGCAATCATGGAGGCGTCGCGCGTCGCCGTACCGTCATCGAGCATGCGGTTGGCCACGGAGGCGAGCCCGCCCAGGCCATCGTCCCGCGCGCCCCCCGCGTCGAACACGAGGCGCACGTCGAGCATCGGCAACTCGGCGGCTTCGACGAACAGCACGCGCGCGCCATTGGCGGTGATCCAGTGCTGGACATCAAAGGAACGGCGCGACTGCGGCGTGGCCGGCAGCTCGCGCAGGCTCTCCAGGCGCTCAAGCGCCGTCACCGGCCCGGGCGCCACGGAAGCGCCTTCATGGCCGGCCAGGGCCAGGCCGCAGGCCAGCAGGCCGGGTAGCAGGCGGGCGGCAAAACGCAGGGAGACCAGAGAGTGGCGGTTCATTGCGAAGCTCCTTTCTTGCCGGCGGCAGCGCCCTTGTCCTTCGCGACGGCAGCGCCCTTGCCGGCGGCAGCGGCCGGCGCCTCGCCGGTGTCGAGCTGGCCCGGCACCAGATGCAGCACCGCGCGGCGCGACGGCACCAGGTATTTCACGGCCACCTGGCGCACTTGCGCCGGGGTCACCTTGCGCAAGGCCAGCGGCCATTCGTCAATCTGGCGCCAGGACTGGCCCACGCTCTCCAGGGTGCCGATGGTGGTTGCCTGCTCCATGACCGAATCGCGCTCGAACACGTCCGATGACACCAGACCGGCATAGACCCGGTTGAGCTCGTCAGGGTCAATGGCTTCGGTCTTGATCTTTTCCATCTCCGCCTCCACCGCTACCTGCAACTCCTCCAGGGTGCGCCCCGGCGCCGGCACGGCGCGCAGCGAGAACAGGGTGTCGCCGCGGGCAAAGGCGTCATAGCCGCTGGCCACCGCGGCCGCCACCTGCTGCTCGCGCACGAGGCGGGTCTCGAGGCGGGCGCTGACGCCCTCGTCGAGTACGCCGCCCAGCATGCGCAAGGCCTCGGCTTCGCCTGGCGGAGCGGTATTGAGGGAGGGCACGTTGTAGCCGAGGTAAAGCGCCGGCACCTTGGCCGGCAGGGTCAGCCGCAAAAAGCGGTCGCCAGGCTCGGGCAGCTCGCGGGGCCGGCTCACCACCGGCAGCGGGCGCGACGGCAGGGCATTGAAGTAGCGCTCGACCTGGGCTTTCACCACGACCGGGTCGACATCCCCCGCGACCACGAGGGTGGCATTGTTGGGCGCATACCAGGTGTCGTACCAGCGGCGAAGATCCTCAAGAGTGAGGTTCTCGAGGTCGCGCATCCAGCCGATCGTGGGCACGCGCGAGGGACTTGTCAGGTGGGCCAGGGCCTGGAAGCGTTCCGCCGCCAGGGCCTGCGGGTTGTCGTCGGTGCGCAGGCGGCGCTCCTCCATGACCACGCGGATCTCCTGGGCCACGGCCTCCGGCGTGAGCACGAGGCCGCGCATGCGGTCGGCCTCGAGCTCCAGGGCCAGCGGCAGCTTCTCGGCCGTATAGACCTGGTAGTAGGCGGTAAAGTCATCGGTGGTGAAGGCGTTGTCCTCGCCGCCATACAGCGACACCAAACGGGAAAACTCGCCTTTCGGCACCTTGGCGGTGCCCTGGAACATCATGTGCTCGAGGACGTGGGACATGCCGGTGCGCCCGTCGGGCTCGTAGGCCGAGCCAATGCGGTACCAGACCTGCACCGCCAGCACCGGCGCGCGATGGTCCTCGCGCACCACGACCTTGAGGCCGTTGGCCAGGGTGAACTCCGTGGTGGCCACCGCCGGGGCCAGGCCCGGCAGGGCGCCCAGCAGCGTCAGTACCAGCAGGAGGGAACGCGAAAACGGACGACGGGGCATGCGGGCTCCGGAACGACGGGGACAAAGGCAATACGCGCCAATCGGAACCGCAGGTTCAGGCAGGCGCAAAGGGCTGGTAGCATAGCCCATCCTGCGCAGGCCCTGCAGGTCCGCCCGGCCCGAGTTTCTAACATCTATGTCTGATCCTGATATCCCCGAATCCAGCTTCCTCACCCGCATGAAGGCCGGGCTCTCGCGTACGCGCTCGAGCTTCAGCAACGGCATGGCCACCCTCCTCATCGGCGCCAAGGAAATCGACGACGAGCTGCTCGAGGACATCGAGACGCAAATGCTGGTCGCCGACATCGGCGTCGACGCCACCCGGCGCATCCTCGACAAGCTCACCGGCCAGGTCGAACGCGCCGAGCTGACCCACTCCCATGCCCTCTACAAGGCGCTGCAACAGGAGCTGGCCGACCTGCTCGAGCCGCATGTCGCGCCGCTGGTCATCGACACCAGCAAGAAGCCCTTCCTGATCCTCATGGTGGGTGTGAACGGCGTCGGCAAGACCACCACCATCGGCAAGCTCGCCAAGCGCTTCCAGAAGGAAGGCCACAGCGTGATGCTGGCCGCCGGCGATACCTTTCGCGCGGCCGCCGTGGAGCAGCTTTTTGTCTGGGGCGAGCGCAACGACGTGCCCGTGATCGCCCAGGCCGCCAATGCCGATTCCGCCTCGGTGATCTTCGATGCGCTCACTTCGGCCAAGGCCAAGGGAATCGATGTGCTGATCGCCGACACCGCCGGCCGCCTGCACACCAAGACCAACCTCATGGAAGAAATGAAGAAGGTGCTGCGCGTCATCCGCAAGATCGACCCCACCGCGCCGCACGAGATCATGCTCGTGGTCGACGCCGGCACCGGCCAGAACGCCCTCACCCAGGTGCAGGAATTCGACCAGGCCCTGGGCCTCACCGGCCTCACCGTGACCAAGCTCGACGGCACCGCCAAGGGCGGCATGCTGTTCAACATTGCCGCGCGCAGCCACGTGCCCATCCGCTATATCGGGGTCGGCGAGAAAATCGATGACCTGCGCCCCTTCAAGGCCCGGGACTTCGTGGCCGCCCTCTTCGACGATGAAAAATAAGCCATGATCGTGTTCGACCGGGTCACCAAGACCTATGAAGGCGGCCTGCGGGCGCTGCAGGATGTCAGCTTCACGCTCGGCGCGGGCGAGATGGCCTTCCTCACCGGCCACTCCGGCGCCGGCAAGTCCACCCTGCTCAAGCTGATCCTGCTGACCGAGCGCGCCTCCGCCGGCCGCGTCGAGATCAACGGCCAGGACTACGGCCGCCTGAAGGGCAACGCCATCGCGCATGCGCGCCGCCAGATCGGCATGGTCTACCAGGATCACAACCTGCTCGACGACCGCAGCATCTACGACAACGTCGCGCTGCCCCTCATCATCAACGGCCTCGACGCCCGCGAAATCCCGCGTCGCGTGCATGCGGCGCTCGACATGGTCGGCCTCGACCACCGCAGCAACGCCTTCCCGCGCGCGCTCTCGGGCGGCGAACAGCAACGTGTCGGCATCGCCCGCGCCGTGGTCAGCAAGCCCCTGCTGCTGCTGGCGGATGAACCTACCGGCAACCTCGACCCGGAGCTGGCCGCCAGCGTCATGAATATCTTTGAAGACCTGTCGCAGGTGGGCGTGAGCATCCTGATCGCGACGCACGACCTGCCGCTGATCGCGCGCTACCGCCATCGCCTGCTCACCCTGCGCGAAGGCCGTCTCGTGGGAGATGTGTCATGAGCGCCAGCAAGTCCCGGCACACCCTTGGCAGCCGCCTCGGCCACTGGCGCGCCCACCACGCGCGCGAAGCCCGCGCCAGCCTGCGCCGCCTGGCCGCCGCGCCGCTGTCCACGCTGTTGACCCTGCTCGTGGTCGCGCTGGCGCTGGCGCTGCCCGCCTCGCTGTACCAGCTGCTCGACAATGCCCGCCAGCTCACGGTGGGCTGGGGCGGCCAGGCCCAGATCTCGCTGTACCTGCGCATGGAAGTCCCCGCGCCCCGCCTCGAGCCGCTGCGCGCCGAGCTGGCGGCGCAAGCCGATATCGCCGACGCCCGCCTCATCACGCCGGCCCGCGCCCTCGACGAGTTCCGCACCCTCTCCGGCTACGGCGAGGCCCTGGACCTGCTCGACAGCAATCCGCTGCCGGCAGTGATCGTGATTACGCCGGCCGACATCCGCCCGGCCGCGGTGCAGGCCCTGCGCGATCGCCTGGTGACGCTGCCGGAAGCGGAAGCCGCCGACATCGACCTCGCCTGGGTGCAGCGCCTCGCCGCCCTGCTCGAATTTGGCCAGCGGCTGCTCTGGGCCCTGGCCGGCGCACTGGCGGCCACGGTGCTGCTGGTGATCGGCAATACCATCCGCCTCGGCATCGAGGCGCGCAAGGACGAGGTCAACATCCTCGGCCTGCTCGGCGCCACCAGCGCCTTTATCCGCCGTCCCTTCCTCTATACGGGCCTCTGGACCGGCCTGTTTGGCGGCATCCTGGCCTGCGTCGCAGTCGCGGCCTTCTTCTTCTGGCTGCAGGCCCCGGTCGCGGAGCTGGCGCAGCTCTACCAGAGCGACTTCCGGCTGGAAGGCCCCGGCGCCAGTGGCTACCTGGGCCTGCTCGGCCTGAGCGCCCTGCTGGGCATCCTCGGCGCCTGGCTCGCCGTCGGCCGCCACCTGCGCGCACTCGCCCCCTGAGTGGCGGGTCCGCCAGGGCCCCGGGCGACCGGCGGCCCCGGCCGGACAATTCCTGCCCTTCCCCTTCCCAGGCCGCGCCCCGGCTGGCGTTGCGCCGCCCGCCACCCCCTCCAGGGGGCCCATAATTAATCCGACTCTAATACTCAGGTATTATTTAGCACTCTACCAATTCGGGTGCTAATATCGTAAATATGAAGCCACAACCGTTTGAGGACTCGACCATGACCAACACTTCGCTGGTGCCGGCCGCCCTTGCGGTGCCGGGAGTCAACCTCGGCTCCTACATGGCAAACGTCAACAGCATTCCCATCCTGAGCGCGGAAGAAGAGCGCCAGCTGGCCGAACGCTACTTCCACGAGGAAGACGTGGATGCGGCGCGCCAGCTCGTGCTCGCCCACCTGCGCTTCGTGGTGCATATCGCCAAGAGTTATGCCGGCTACGGCCTGCCCCAGGCCGACCTGGTCCAGGAAGGCAATGTCGGCCTGATGAAGGCGGTAAAGCGCTTCGACCCGGGCATGGGCGTGCGCCTGGTGTCGTTTGCCGTGCACTGGATCAAGGCCGAAATCCACGAATACGTGATCCGCAACTGGCGCATCGTGAAGGTCGCCACCACCAAGGCCCAGCGCAAGCTGTTCTTCAACCTGCGCAGCAAGAAGAAGGGCACTGGCCGCCTCTCGCTGGCAGAGGCCGAGAGCATTGCGAATGACCTGAAGGT
>JAJFBF010000071.1 GCA_020697295.1 Moraxellaceae bacterium
CCGATGAACACTTCGTCGATCTTGGCGCCGGCCACCTGCGAGAGGGGCTTGGCGTCGTCCGGATCGTTCGGGCAGCAGAGGATCGGTTCCTTGATTTCGTTCAGGTCGATCTCGTACACGGCCGCGCCGGCCAGATTTTTCGCGCAGGAAAACGGATTAATTCGCCTCTTCCCGGCGACCTATGGCCGAAGTGATTTCTTCAATGGCCTCTTGATACGGCTGCAGATAGATCTTCTGTGCCATAGCCAGGCCTTTCTTCAGTTTGGAGATGGCCGAGATGGGTATTTCCATCACCGCCTCACTGATGGCCCCAGGAAAAATTTCCGCGAGCCCGGCAAGCAAGACGCTGGCCTGATAAATGTCCTTCTCGACTTTGGCGTCCCGTTTTTCGCGTAATTGCGAAACGATGAGCTTGTGAACGGCAAAGCGTTCCGGCGCTGGCACGCGCACAGGGCAAATCCCTGTTGTGCTCAGCAATAGGCCCGTCTGGGTGCGCCCGAGCAAATAGGCCAGGTAAGGCAAGGTGGCGGCGTGAGCATTCAACTCCGGAACCGGGATGAGCCCGATGCGGTCGTTGCTGCTGGGTGCCAGCAGATCCACGATGAATCTGGATTTCCCTGCCACCTTGAAGCTGGTTGAAGGCTCCTGCACCTTCAGTCGAGGCACCCCTACAAAATCAATGCCGGTGCCCTTCAGGATTTCCAGGAAGTCGACGGGATTTTCGAGCGCCAGTTCCTCACGACGCGCCACGTCGATGTCTTCGGTTTTGTAGCCATCCGTACGGATACCCAGCTGGTTGGTCAGCACGCCAAACGCGTGCGAACCGATCAGGGTGGCGCCCAGCCGGAACAAGTCATGAAGATGCAGGATGGCGAGGGTGACGTAAGAAGGTTTATCGGCCACCTGGTAGCCCGCATGGACGAGAACTCTCACCTCGGAAAGCGCGGCGTTGATTTCGTCGATATCCCGGGCTATCTGCGAGGCGCGCGCCGCGGCGGTTTGGTCCGTGACTAGACCGATGTAGCGCTCAACAGGCTTGTTTGCACCGTCCGAGTACCGGTGCACGAAGAATTCATCCTTTGCCTGGTTTTTGCGGGTGGAGATCGTGCCGGGCGTGCCGGGTATGACCGGCATACCGGCTTCGACCTGGCCCGTCAGCGAGCTATGCAGGGTCGTCAGGGAAGGATTGAATCGGGTGATCAAAGGGCGCGCCATCGCAACTCCCGGGGCTATCCCATGCTTTCTTGCTTTATGGGATATTTGGCTAAATATCCCATAGGTTTATCTCTTATGGGATATTTTGCAAGCCGGCGCAGGGACGGGGGCATCGGGGCATTCCTTGGCGGTGAGTGGCCGAAACGGGTTTGGCCAAAAAAGAAGGGCGGAGAATGGCATGGGGTGCGTTCACGCGCCGGCCGGGGAAGGTTACTGATGGGCTGCACCGGCGGGAAGCCCGGGGCGACCTTCGGTCTTTACGGATACCCCGGGCCAGAAAGGGGCTGCTACATTCGGAGCTTCCGGGCCGGTCTGGCCTGAACAATAAGAACAACGCCACAGGCAAGGATGCCGGGCATTGCCGCCAGCAGGAGCACCCGCGGCATCAGGGATGCCTTTGCCATGGTTGGTGCTTTCCTCTTCTCCACCTCTCTCTGGGCCTGCCGCTAATGGCCGGCCTCCGCGCTCCCCGCGACGACTCCTGCAAGCCGCCTTTGCGCGCCTGCGCCTGCTCGAACAGGCGCAGGCGACGACATTCCCTGGCGTGCCCTCAGCCATGGCTTCGACAGCAACGGCGAGAAGGCCCGGTGCGCCAGCACTCTTCTCGGGGCTCGACAAACGAACGTCGGACATTTTCTGAAACTTTATTTTGAAAGGGGACTGATATGACGTGTGTTATGGCTGACAAGAAGAATGCGCCTGCGAAGGCAAGGACATGGGGGATGAAGAAAGCCTGGGCCCTGCTTCTGATGCTGGAGCTGTTGCCGGGAGCCGCCCTGGCCGCCACGGCGGCAATAACGCCACTCTCCACCGCCACTGTCGGGGGAACGTCGCAGGTGGCCACCGCAGACGGCAGCTACGTGTATCAGCTGGTGCAGAACAACTCCTCCTTCACCGCCTTCCAGGTGAACGCCACGAACGGCAAGCTGAAAAAGCTGGCGAGCTACACCTATTCCACCAACGGCATGTCGATGTCGCCGAGCTTCCAGTCGCTGGCCATCGACAACAAGCGCAAGCTGCTGTTCGCCTTCGAGGTGTTTTATGGCATGGCGCCCACGGCGTCCTACTACATCAACGTGTACCGCATCGGCAGCGACGGGAAACTGACCGAGGTGGGCGGCTCGCCGTTTCCGGTGAACGCGAGCAACAACAAACTCTCCAATAGCCCGATGGTGGTGGACAGTGCCAACGGCCGCCTCTTCCTGCAGACGGCCGGCTCCTTTCCGTTTTCGGCGCAGTATCAATGCGACACCTCGTCGGCCATCGTCAGCTTCACGATCGCCGACGACGGCACCCTGACCCAGGCGGGCGGCCCGACCAACACCGTCGCGAACGCCCTCGGCTTCACGCTGACGCCCGATGGGAAATACCTGCTCAGCGTCGGCTTCAACACGAATAATTGCGGCCTCAACAATTCGTCCATTTCTGGCCAGCTGGCAGCGTATCCGGTACTCGCCACGGGCGCCCTGGGCACCACTGCCATCACGCAGAGCATTCCGATTTTGAGCGTGCCCTTTTCGTCGGGGAGTGTGATGACGTATTCCCCGATTGCGGTGGTGGCGGACCCGGGCAGCAGCAATGTCTACCTGCTCAACAACGGCCAGGGATCCCTCGTGTTTTCGCTCAATGGCACGGCCGGCAGCCTGACGCCGAATACCGCCATCGCACCGCTCAACGCCTATGGGCTGGTTTTTTCAGGGCACGGACGCCGCGCCTGGGCGCTGGCCAACAACCAGATCCAGGCCTACCAGGTGAATGCGGATGGTTCGCTGACGGCGGAGGGCAGTGCCGCGGCCAGTGCGCCCTCGCAGGATTCGCAGGGCCTGCCGCCCGCCATGCTGATCACCGCGGACTCCACGCGCGTGATCGTCACCAACGACAACCCCCAATCCACCTGGGTCTACGGCACCAATCTGCCGGCCTTCGGCACGCCGGCCATCAGGCTCACCTCGACCGCCATCATCGCCACGACGCCGGCGAGCAATGTGCCGGCAGGCTGCACGCCAGGTCTCAGCGTGACGCCGCTGCCCGGCAACGGCACGGTGCCGGCCGGCAACGCTGTATCGGCCTCCGCCACGCTGAGCAACGGCGTGATAACGGGCACGCTGCCCGTAGCCTCGATGCCGGCCAACCAGACCTATAACGTGAGCGCCTCGCTGAATTGCGGGGCGATCGGTACCTTCTCCAGTGCGCCGCTGCCTTTCAACTATTACGTGGGCCTGAGCAAGCCCACCATCTCGGCGGCGGATGGCGCTGTCAGCAGCAAGGCGACAGGTTACGTACTGAACGGTGCCAGCTTCTCGCTCAGCATTTCCACCACGGCGCCGGCGAGCCCCAGCGCGGCGGCGCCGGGCGCGATCACCGTGCCGCTGACCGCAGGCACACTCGCCGACGGCACGTGGCCCTTGAGCGGCACGATGCCGGCGGCGACGCTGCAGCCCAACATCCGCTATTACGTGCGTACGGTGATCACCCTGCCCGATAACTCGAGCTATTTCAGCGAGGCGAGCACGTTCAGCACTTCGAAGGACCCGAGCGTGACCGCGTCCTTCAGCTACCCCCAGGTGTTCTCGTTGAAACTGAGCCTCGCGGTGAATCCCTATTCGCTCCCCGGCACCGAATTCGGCTTCATCCTGACCAACCCCGCAGACTCCACGCAGAAGCCGATCAAATTCAGTTTCACCCAGAATTTCTCGGGCACCACGACCCAGACGCTCAGCTCGGATCTGCTGGACGCCTCGCCGACTTCCGCGAAAATCCCCTACCTCAACGGCACCATGTACAAGATGAAGGGTTATGTCATGGCAAATGGAGCCACTTACGAGTCGGCCGAGGTCGATGTGCCGGTGAAGAGTCCGATTGCGCTGGCCTTCAAAAGCGTCAAGGCCGTCACCTCCGTTAACGCGCAAGTGGACTTCAACTTCGTGATCGATCACGGCAGGGTGAACGTGAACAACATCAAATCGGTGGCGGTGCAGTGCACGCTGTCGTCGCTGGCGTTCCCCAATCTTGCCCCGCAGGATATCGCTTTCATGCTCGGCAAGATTTTCGAGGGCTCAGCTGAAGGCACGCCGAATGTCCAAACTCTGCCGCTGGGCCGGAAGGCGAGCTGCAAGGCAAAGGCGTATATGCAGGATGGCCCGCCAATCTCTACGGACCGGCTCACGTCCATGGAGTTCGATACCCCGAGGAGCGGCCCCTGAGGCGGGCGTGGCGGTAGCGGGGCATGGCGTTACGGTGCCGCGTTTGGATCGGGGTTGTCGGCCGGGTTCACGTAGGTGATGTCGAACGGACCCTCACCCTGGATCTGGATCTCGGCGCCGTCGCGGGTGAACGCATAGTGGTGGTCACGCGCCGTGATGGAGTGGAAGCCGCCGGCCGGCAGCTGCTGCGCCGAGCGCAATTCGACGGTATCACCGTTGCCGAGACTGAACGTGCCGGAGATCACCGTCACGTTCTCGGTCATGCTGTGCCAGTGCGGCGGAATCGTGTAGCCGGCCGGCATGCGCAGCCGGATGATGAAGGGGCCGCTCTGGAAAGGATCGCCCATGAGCACGGCGATCTGCGCGCCCCGCGGCAGTGCGGGCGGGGCCGGGCTCCACTGCAGCGTCTCGGGTGTGTGGTAGGCGGCGCTGCTCGGATTCGTCTGTGCGGCGTTCGGGTCGGCCGGCGTTTGCGCGAGGGCAGGCGGGGTAGCGAGGAGCAGGGTCAGGAGTGACAACGGAACAGCACGGGTGGCGTACATGAGCTTCTCCGGGCAGTCGGGCCTTTCAGCCTAGCACCTGCCGGTGTGTACGCTCGGCGGCGGAAAATGCCGCACGGTCAGGGCGTGCGGCTATTACGGATTTCGCCCCCGGAGTCGGGCTGATACATTCGAGGCGCTCGGGCCCCTGGGCTGAACAAGAACAACAACGCCACCGGCAAGGATGCCGGGCAGCGCCGCAAGCAGGAGGCATCTGCGGATCAAGGATGCCTTTGCCATGGCTGGTGCGTTCCTTCTTATCGATTTGCTGCGGGGCGGCCGCTGATGGCCGGCCTCCAGGTTCTCCACGCAGCGCAATCCCTCCATTGCTCCCGCCGCAGCCGTGTCAGCTCCGAGAGCCTGGGCAGCCAGGCCGCGGGCCACAGCACGCTCTCGAAACTCAATGATCGCAACACCGTCGAGGTGCTGCAGGTCGCCTACGCCATTCGCCGAGGGGCTGTTGCGCCGTTCACAGCACACTGGACTGTTTTTTCCCGTGGTCCCCTTTCGCTTGCTCTTCTTCGATTTCATTTCCATACCAAGAGGCCCGGCCCTATGACTACTGTTGCCTTTCCGTTCCGGATTCGTTCGCTGCTGGCTGCCGGCTCCCTGCTGGCGGCCGGCGTTGCGCACGCCCTGCCGCAGGAGGGCCGAGTGGTGGCCGGCCAGGCTACTATCACGCGCAGCGCCACGACACTGACCATCACGCAGACGAGCCCGACGCTCACGCTCGACTGGCGGCAGTTCGATATCGCAGCGCAGGAAACGGTGACGCTGCAGCAGCCGTCGCGCAGCGCGCTTGCGCTGATCCGCATCGACGATGCTTCGCCCTCGCAAGTGCAGGGCCGGTTGCAGGCTAACGGCCAGGTCTGGCTGATAAATCGACAGGGTCTGGTGTTCGCGCCTGGCAGCCAGGTCAGTGCCGGCGGCTTGCTGGCATCCACGCTGACGACCTCGGCGTCGGCTCGCGCGGGGCAGCCACGCCAATTCTCGGGCGCCGGTGACGGTGCCGTCATCAATGCCGGTCGTATCGAGGCGGCTGAGGGCGGTTATGCCGCGTTGCTCGGCTCTGTCGCGTCGAATGCCGGCGAGCTCAATGCGCCAAAGGGCAGCGCGGCGGTCGCGGCGGGCCGTGTGGCGGAGCTCACTTTCAGCGATGCCGCGCTGGCGAGCCTGCGTCTCGTGGAGGGCGCGCAGCAATCTCGCGCCGAGAACAGCGGCCTGCTGCAGGCGGACGGCGGCCGCGTCCTGTTGATGGCCGGCGCCGACGATAGCGCCCTCACGAGCGACGTGCGCAACACCGGCCGCCTGCAGGCGCGCACGGTGAAGCAGGAAGGGCGCATCGCCGTGCTGGCGGGCATGCGGGCCGGCCGCGCCCATGTCGACGGTGTGCTCGATGCGTCCGCCACTGCGGGCGCTCGCGGCGGCCGCGTCGACACCAATGCCGCGCAGCTGCAGCTGGCCGACAGCGTGCGCGTCACCACCGGGGGCGGTGCGCAATACGGCACCTGGTTCATCGATCCGCAGGATTACACCGTGGCCGCAAGCGGCGGCGACATCAGCGGCGCCACGCTCTCGGCCAACCTCGCCACCACCAATGTCACGATCGAAAGCAGCGCCGGTAAAACCGCCGGCAGCGGCAATGTGAACATCAACGACGCGGTAAGCTGGAGCGCCAACACGACACTTACGCTGACCGCCGCCAACAGCATCAACCTCAACGCCAACCTCACCGCCACCGGCGCCACCGCCGGGCTTGTGCTCAATCCCAATACCGCGAACGGCAATGACGGTGCGAGCGGCAACGGCAGTTACGTCATCAAGAAAGGCGTGTCCGTCACGCTCTCCGGCGCCACGCCCACGCTCACCATTGCCGGCACAAATTACACCGTGATCAACGCGCTCGGCACAGCGGCCGATGCGCAAACCGCACCGGCCACGCCGACGCTGCAGGGCATGGCGGCATCGCAGAATTTAGGCACCTACTACGCGCTCGGCAGCGACATCGACGCCAGCGCGACCAGCACCTGGAACGGCGGCGCCGGCTTCACGCCGGCCGGCAACAGCCAGGATGCCAACAGTCCCAAACTCGCGCCGTTCACCGGCAGTTTCGAGGGCCTCGGCCACACCATTCGCAACCTCGTCATCAACCGTCCAGGCCAGCCATACACTGGGCTCTTCGGTTACATCGGCGGCGATGTTGCGAACGTCGGGCTGGTCGGTGGCAGCGTTTCCGGCGGACTGTTGGTGGGCATGCTGGCAGGTTGCAGCGGCGGCACCATCACCAACAGCCACGCTACCGGCCCGGTGACGGGAGATGGTCAGGTGGGCGGGCTCGCTGGTTGTGCCGAGACCATCATCAATAGCTACGCCACGGGTGCCGTCAGCGGCAGTTACTGGGTCGGCGGGCTCGTGGGGAGCGGCCTCAACGTCATCAACAGCTACGCCACCGGTGCCGTGTCGGCCTCCTACAAACATGCCGGCGGTCTGGTCGGCATGGGGAACGGCACCGTCTCGGGCAGTTACGCCACGGGCAACGTGACGAGTCCACGGGGCGCCGGCGGTCTGGTCGGCTTCAGCACGGAGGGCATCTCCGCGAGCTATGCCACAGGCAGCGTCAGCGGCGGCAGCCATCTCGGTGGACTGGCGGGCTTGAGCAGCGACTTCATCACCGGCAGTTACGCCACGGGCACGGTCAGCGGCAGCGGCGACAGTGTGGGCGGCCTGGTTGGTTATAGCCTCGGTAGTGTGGTTCCTGGCCAGGCCAGCGGTGCCGTCACCAACAGCTATGCGCTCGGCAACGTCAGCACCACGGGCTGCAGGGTGGGAGGGCTGGTGGGCCGCAACTACGGCCCCATTACCACCAGCTATGCGGCCGGCAGTGTGAAGGGGGGCAATGCGGCACAGTGCGCCATCGGTGCCCTGGTAGGTCTCAGCGGCACGATTGCCGCGGTAAGCAATGCCTACTGGAACAGCGCGCGCACCGGCAGCCTGCCCGCCATCGGCTACAACGGCGGCAGTCTCGGCAATGTGGCCGGGCTGACACCGGCGCAGATGCGCACAGCAGCCAGCTTTGCTGGATTCACCTTCACCACCACGCCCGGTGCCACCGGCAACAACTGGGTGATCGTGGATGTCGATGGCAGCCTGAACAACGCGGGGGGCGCCGCCGGTGCCACGTTGCCGATACTGGCGGCGGAATACAGCGGGGTGATCAGTAACGCGCACCAGTTGCAGCTGGTGGCGATGAACCAGGCGGCGAGCTATGTGCTAGCGGCAGATATCGATCTCTCGGTCACGGGCGGCGGCAATGATGTCTGGGGCAGTGCCTTCGTGCCGCTCGGCAGGGGCGTCAGCAGTTTCTCCGGCGTGTTCGATGGCGGCGGCTACCGCATCAGCAATTTCCGCTTCACCACGACCGGCATCGCTAAAGACCTTGGTCTGTTCGGCACTGCCGAGAAGGGGGCCACGATCAGAAACGTACGCCTGATCGGCACCTTCATCGATGCCAGAAACGGCGAGCACGTGGGCGGCCTGGTGGGCACGAACCGTGGTTCCGTGGCCAACAGCTGCGCCAACAGTATCGTCGTGGGCTCCCACCAGGTCGGCGGCCTGGTCGGCAGAAACGAGGGCACCATCAGCGGTAGCTGCGGCATGGGCGGAGTCAGGGGGGAGGTTTATGTCGGTGGGCTGGCGGGAACCAACCAAGGCCTGGTGACCTCCAGCTATGCCACCGCGACTACTGCCGCAAGAGACGAACATGTCGGAGGATTGGTCGGCATCAACAGCTCCACGATCAGCAACACGTATGCGACGGGTGCCGTGCAGTCCACCAACGAAAATGCCGGCGGATTGGTAGGCCTGAACCACGGCACCATCAGCAACTCCTATGCGGCGGGCCGAGTGAATGGCTCCAGCGGCACCGGGGGGCTGGTCGGCATACAGCAGGTCGGTAAGACCGGAAACAGTTTCTGGGACACGACTACTTCCAAGCTGCCCAGCAGTTCCGGCGGGATAGGGATGACCACCGCGAATATGCAAACCCCGGCTAATTTCACCTCGGCGACGCCGGCCAACGGCAACGTCAATCCCGATTGGGATGCCGTCAACGTTTGGGTCCTGACAGCCGGCAGCTACCCGCAGCTGAAGTCCGTCTCGCCCACACCCTGACGGCGGGATGGCGCTCGTTGACGACGCTGCCAACGCAACGGGGCGGTGACTTTTGCGGATGTGGCGGCCCTGCTCGCGTTCGGCCTTTACGGATTCCTCCGCCTGAGCCGGGCTGCTACATTCGGGCAATCCCGGGTCGGTGTGGCCCGCGCACCAAGAACAACAACAGCCAGGCAAGGATGCCGGGCGGACCCGCCAGCAGGGAGCCGGCGACGGACGCACGAGCCATGGCTGGTACTTCTTCTTTCCAATATCTGTCGCAGGGCTGCCCATAATGGCCGGCCCCTACGCGGCTGCCCACGATGAACTCCGGCAAGCTGCTTTTGCGCGCCTGCGCCTGCTCGAGCAGGTCTACGGCGACGACATTCCCTGGAGCGCCATCAGCCACGGCTTTGAGTGCAACGGCGAGAAGGTCCTGCTCGCCAATCGCGCGGTGGGCATCTTCAAGCCCAAGCAGATGCGGCGCGGCGCGCTCTCCATCAAGACCACCCGGCCGCGCGCCGGCCGTCAGAACATCTATGCGGATGCCGAGGACGCCGATGGCACCTTCGTCTATTCGCTGCAAGGGGATGACCCCGACAACCACTACAACCGGTCCTTGCGCGAATGCCTGGAGGGCCGGCTGCCCCTCGTCTATTTCCATGCTGTCGCCGAGGGCGTCTACACGGCGCTCTTTCCTTGCTTCATCGAGAGCATCGATGTGCAGACGATGACGTGCCGGGTGTCGGTGGCGTCCGAGCGGAGCCTTGCGAGCGGAGAGCCGGTGCTGCGTGACGTCTATGCGGAGCAGATCGAGCGCCGCTATGCCTTCCGCGAATCCAAGGTGCGACTGCACCAGGCCGAATTCCGCGAACGCGTGCTCGCGGCCTATGGCACCCGCTGTGCCATGACGGGCCTGCCGGTGCCCGAGCTGCTGGAAGCGGCGCATATCGTGCCGGATGCGCATGAGCGCGGCGTGGCGGAGGTGAACAACGGCATCTGCCTCTCCCGCATTCATCACCGCGCCTTCGACGCCAATCTGATTGGCGTGACGCCGGATTACCGGATTCAGGTTAGTGAGCGGCTGTTGGCGATGCAGGACGGGGTGATTTTGGAGGGCGGGCTGAAGGCGCTGAATGGACGAGTGCTGGCGCTGCCGGAAAAGCAGCGAAGCTGGCCTAGCCGAGAGTTATTGGAGTTGAGATTTAAGGAATTTAAAGGGTGGGCTTGGGTCTGGCAGAAATGACTCCGACCCCTTTTCTACTACCGCACGCAGTTCATGGGCGAGGCGGTGGACGCGGCGTGTCGGCGCGCCGGCATTCCGGCGAGCTGGCTGAACCGCAACAGCCACAGCCGCCGCCAGCAGGGCGCGGATGCGGTGAGCATCGTGACCTTCCATTCCAGCAAGGGGCTGGAGTTTCCTGTCGTGGCTATTCCCAGCATCGGCTATCTGTCGTGCGAGCAGGACGATGTGAATGAGGAGGTGCGGCTGATGTATGTGGGGATGACGAGGGCGATGGATCGGCTGGTGATGACGTGTCATCAGCGATCAGCTTTTGCAGCAAAGTTGGAGGGGGTGCCAGCTGTGCGGCTACAGATGGTTTAAGTCAATTTTGTGGGGATTTAACTCTGATTCCATTATCCCTGGAGTTGGGCTTAAAGATTAAGTAAGAGGTCCTTTTGATCTCTACTTATAAATTTGAATATTAACTTGGTGAGTAACTATGAACTCTAAAGGCGCTCTTTGGCGGAAGTGGGATTTTCATGTGCATACACCTGCGTCCTTTCATTGGGCTGGAGGAAAAAGGCTTAGTGATATGACATCTGCTGAAAAGGAAAAATCCTTTGAATGCATGGTCGAGGCCATGAATAAGTCAGATGTAGAGGTCTTCGTAATTCAAGATTATTGGACATTTGATGGGTATCACGCCTTTAGGGATTTTCTGAAAAATAGAGCTGATGGATTTTGCAGTAAGAAAGTCCTTCCAGGAATCGAGCTCCGTGTGCAATCGCCGACAAATTATCGACTAAACGTTCACGGAGTTTTCTCAGAGGAGCTGACGAGACAGCAGTTGGAGGACTTTAAAGCAAAGCTAAGGCTGGTTCGTAGCGAGCGCTCCCTATCAGATGAGGCAATTCGGCAGTTTGCTAGAGGCTATATGGATGATGCAATTCGCAAGGAACACGGTGCTCAAGATTGGGATTTAAGCATTGATGAAAAGGCGTTTGAGCTTGGTGCCAAATGTGTAGAGATTACAGCGGAAAGCTTTCGCTCTGCATTTGTCGAAACTCCAGAATCTTCGGCAGTAATTATGATGCCATGGGATACATACGGTGGTTTAGAGGATCTGAAGTGGGCAAAGCATTACGCGGCCTCAAGAGACTACTTCTCCCGACCCCATATATTTGAAACTCGCAAGCAAGACTATCGAGATGCATTTTCTGGGATAAGAACGAGTGGAAATGGTGTGTACTTTGACGGATTTAAATCAGCCTTGAATGGAAAGCCGAGGCTCGCAATATCTGGAAGTGATGCTCATAAATACGAAGATTACGGAAAGTTTGTCGGTGGGAAGCCTACGTGGATAAAGGCAGATACTTGTTTCAGGGGACTGTTACAAGCAACTCGGGAGCCTGCTTCCCGATCATATTTGGGGGAGGAACCTCCGAAGTTGACTGCGCTGCGGGAAAAGCCAACTCACTATCTGAAATCAATCTCTTTTATAAGATCTGGCACTCCAATATCCGCAGACACTTGGTTTGGCTCAATAAGCTTAGATTTAAATCCCGATCTGATTGCAATTATTGGGAATAAGGGCAGTGGGAAGAGTGCACTGGCAGATGTTTTGGCATTGATTGGCGATACGGGCGCATTCAAGCATTTCTCCTTCTTAAATAGGAGAAGGTTTAGGGAGGAGAAGAAATCATGGTCCAAGGACTTCGAGGTCGCTGGAGCATGGGTTAGTGGTGAGGTCCGCACTGTGCCGCTAGCTAAGGATCCAGAATCATATGCCGTAGAGCGGATAAAATATGTTCCTCAGTCATACTTCGAGGAAATATGCAACGAGTATGTGATTGGGAAAACCAATACGTTTGAGAAGGAGCTCAAGTCGGTAATATTTTCTCATATCGATGAGGGCGAAAGATCGAATTTCTCGTCGCTTGATGACCTTCTGCAAAATCGAGAGTCGCAGCTAGAGAAATCAATAATCCAGATGCGTGCGGAGCTTTCAAGGCTTAACGCTTCGATATATGAGGAAGAAACAAGGCTTAATCCGGAGAATAGAGAAAGGCTGCAGAATACATTGGTGCTGAAGGAGCAGGAACTGGCTGCGCATGATTTGAATAAGCCGGGTGAAGTTTCTAAGCCGTCAGATGAAAACTCGCCAGAGATGCAGGAAAAGCTGGATCGACTTGCTTCGCTAAAAAAGGATATTAGCGCTTGTGAATTGGCTTTGGCGGGGTTCAGGGAAGAGAGAAAGCGAAAGATTGCTGAGCGTTCTTCTATTGATAAGGTTAAAGAAGGGATAGCTCAATTGGAGCGGTTGATCGCAAGCGCTAAGGTGGAGCTGGAAATTGAGTTGGAGACATTTGGGATTGGTTGGGACCAAATATTCAAGCTTGAGGTTAGCTCAGAAGTCATTGATACAAAGCGACTTGAGATCGAAGATCAAATCCAGGTTCTTCATAATCAGCTTGATCCAAGCAATTCAGATGGGATGGCGGCTAAGTTAAATAGTCTTGAGAATTCTGCGAAAGAGCTTTCAATTCAACTAGATGAGCCGAATAGGCTGTACCAAGAGTATTTGATTAAATTCCAAAGCTGGAATGAAGCAAGGGTTGCTCTGATTGGTAGTTCAAGCCTGAGTGGATCAATAGAGTTTGTAAGGGCGGAAATCGAGCAACTTAAAATTCTTCCAGAACGGCTTCAGGCCTTGCGGGAAGAGCGAACATTAAAATCGAGAGAAATCTACTCGCTAATTATTAAAAAGAAAGTATTACGAGAGAGTCTGTTTTCCCCTGTTCAGCGTCTTATCGACTCACATGTGCTCATTCGAGAGGAGTTTAAGCTCCAGTTTCGTAGCTATATTTCTATGATGGGATTCTCGGAAAAATTCTTCGGCTATGTGAAGCATTCGGCTGGAACGTTTAGGGGGGAGGAAGAGGGGCAGGAGGAACTTAGAAAGATCATGGAGTCTCATGATATTGAAAGTGAGGAAGGAATTGTTGCGTTTATAAACGACATCATGAACTCCGTCATGTTTGATAAAAGAAGTGATGGCGCGCCTGAAATTAGTATTGATAAGGTTATCCGATCATCGAGTAATCCTGCGTCGTTTTATGACTTCATATTTGGCCTGGATTACATTGATCCAAAGTACTCGTTGTTGCTGGCGGATACGCCCATCGAAAAGTTGTCACCAGGCCAGCGAGGAGCGCTGCTACTCATCTTTTACTTGCTTGTAGACAAAGATCCGTGCCCGATAGTTCTAGATCAGCCGGAGGAAAATCTCGATAACCAGACAGTTTTCTCCTTGCTGGTTCCGATCATTAAAGAGGCAAAGAATAGACGGCAAGTTATTATGGTCACTCATAATGCTAACCTTGCGGTCACCTGTGATGCAGAGCAGGTCATACATGCGAGCTTTGTTCGCTCCGATGGCAATAAAATTTCTTATGTTTCGGGGGCAATAGAAAACCCGAGCATCAATAAATTGGTAATTGATGTTCTGGAGGGGACGAGGCCAGCGTTTGAGAATAGAAGTGAGAAGTACCTAGAGACCGCCTAATTTGCGGACTAAGAAATGATAAGCCCCGTACGTGCGGGGCTTATTGCTTGGCCCCCGTTAATATCGCCTAAATGCGATGCGAGGCTCTAAAGGGGGGCGGTTTTGATTTTTCGTGCTCAATTATTTTTACTTGGCCATTTGCCGGTGTTTATCCAGTTCTGAATGGCGTGTATTTCATCCCGTATATCGTCTTCAGTAAAGTCAACATCGAAAACGAAGTCATGGATTCGCTGATAAGGCCCCCAGTTTTCTTTGTAAATTGGGGTTGCATGAAATAGGGACTCTTTTAGAAGGATCTCTGTGAGCAGGGAAGTGGTTTTTTCTTTCAGGGGATGAGTAGTCAAATGCCGGAGCAAATAATCGAAGAAAATTGAAGTGCAGACATTTCTTCCATATATGTTTTTATATCTCATAAGGTGTGGGGAGAGAATGGTTAAATCTCTGCTCGTCTTTAATTCCTTATACTCAATCATCATGAATTCGGTATTGCCTACGCATAGGGCGGATAGATGCCTATATGGGCTTAATATAATTTTTTCATTGATCTCCCCATCTACGGGATCTGCATAGAAATCTACTATCAGTTTTGGCAGGGAATCCTTGGAGATGTTTTGTTTAAAGGCGTATATGCCTTTAAAGAATGGAGGCTTTAAATCATCTGCCCAGCTTATTTCATCCATGAGGCTAAGAGCATCTTCAAGCGATTCCGTGGTTAGTGTGGTTTTTACCTCAATTGCAGCTCGAACTGACTCGGCAGGAACAACAACTAAATCGCCCTCGATGAAGATGGGGGAGTATTCAAGACGGTCGTAGATGAGAATGTCGATTTGACGAGGGCAGTTAAATATGAAGCCTGTCGCAACATGGAATCTGTGCGGAAGCTGTCTGCTCAGCAGGGAGCGAAGAATAGTTTCTCTATGAGAGCCCGTTGTTGGGTTGTGTTTAATTAGTTTTCCAACCTTTTCGCTGAGTGTGAATAGTTCATCGGCCATGCTTGAGGCATATTGTCGCAGCTGCGATCGCTCCTTGCTGTGCTCGGAGATCGCAATTTCAAAGTCGGTGGTGTTCCTAATTTTCTTCTTTATTCTGAGTGTTCCAACTGCGAATATGCATTTTGTACAGTTTTCAATGAAGTCTTGCTTTAGGCGCGGATGGTGGTCTGCGATAAAGCTGAGAAGCTTACTCAATGTTGTTTTGCCTTCCTCCATTTCGAAATAGATTTCGCACGCGTGTCGGATTAGAAGGGCATACTTGTTCGGTGCGGTGGAGGAGTTTATTTGGTAGGGATTTTTAAAAAAGGTATCAGTTAGCCTATATCTCAGGTTCTCGACCCCTCCTTTGAAAGAAATAAAGTTGATATGTTGGTCATCCACCATTGCATGGGTCAAAAGCCTTACGGTGTCCCAAGGCTCGTTAACTTTGATGCACTGATCTGTATAGTCCGGCACGTAATGGTTGTTTGGCATGCGTTTTCCTTTTTTGATAATAAAAAGCCCCGCATTCGCGGGGCTTTTTATTGCAGCAGCTACAGCATCACTTACGCCAGCTGCGCCACATTGATCTTGCCAGCCTGCTCCGTGTACTCGGGCATGCGGTCGAAGTTCATGTAGCGGTAGATGTCCGAAGACATGCTGTCGATCTTGCTCGCGTACTCCATGTACTCGGCCACGGTGGGCAGCTTGCCCATCACGGCGGCTACGGAAGCGAGTTCCGCAGACGCGAGGTACACGTTGGCACCCTGACCCAGACGGTTCGGGAAGTTACGCGTAGAGGTCGAGACGCAGGTGGTGTTCGGCGCCACACGCGCCTGGTTGCCCATGCACAGCGAG
>JAJFBF010000008.1 GCA_020697295.1 Moraxellaceae bacterium
ACCATGGCCAGCCATCGACAGCCGCCGCAAGAGCAGGCCCGCACTACCAGCCGGGCCGCGCAAGCCACCAATCACACGCACAAGAACCAGCAGGACTTCAGCCGCCGCGACGTCAAGCGCGGCACCCAGCGCAGCGAGACGCAGACCGAAGGCGGGCAACGCCGAGATGATGCCGGCAACCTGGCGCCCGACCCCGCGCGCCCGGAACAGGAGCACGGCGACGACAAGCGTCCCTACAAGCGCGCCGGCCGCTGAGCGACCCTCCAGGCGGTGGGCGCTGTCCGGCGAGCGGGCGCCCGCTGCCTGAGCAGGGCGTATGAACCCGGGACATGAGAACCATCGCAAGGATCGCACCGGTCGCTCAATCGCAGCTGAGTGACGCCCCGCTTCGTAATACGGGCGGGGGCTGTATTACGCGCATTCCTTGAGTAGCTGATAATTTATTTAAAAAAATCCATGTAAATACGCGCAATTTTCGAACAAATACTCATAAATTTATTACATAACCGCCTACTTTCTGCTCATCTCACGACACATTCTGAGCCTTTATTCGCGTACATTTTCCCCTGAACAGTCGCGCTGATTTTTTTGAACACAAATCATCTGTTCAAAAACGAATCAGTTGTTCATGCCTTTCTTGCACCAGCGCGCCGCGCCAGCTATAAAGCCGGCCTTTCGCCTCCGGGGTACCGATGAAGCAGTACGAACTCCCCGTCAGCCCGACGGTATTCCGCCTCAAGGGCAGCACGCTGGCCGCCACCGTGCTGGAGCTGTCCGCGGTGCAGCCGGAGGCGCTCGCGCGCCAGCTCGCGCAGAAGGTGGAACAGGCGCCGCAACTGCTGCGTCACTCGCCACTGATCATCACGCTCGACAAGCTGGCCGAGGCCGATGGCCCGCTGGACCTGGCCGACTTGCTCGCGACCTGCCGCCGCCTCGACCTGCAACCAGTGGCGGTGCGCGCATTGCGTGCCGATGACATCTCCCAGGCGGCGCGCCTGGGGCTCGCCTGCCTCCCGGCCTTGCGGGGCCGCGAGCGCGCGCTGCAGTCGGTGGAGGCGGACGCAGGGGAGGCGGCAGCCAATACGCCTGCGGCGGCGGCCCGCGACACATGCGACATCACGTCCGGCGATGCCCGGGAAGGTACTGCCAGCATGACTGCCGATGCCGCCATGAGCACCGGCAGGGCCGCCACGGTGCCCGAGACAGCAACCGTGCCTGCCCGCGTCACGCGCGTCATCACGCAACCGGTCCGCGGTGGCCAGCAGATCCATGTGGCCGGCGACCTCATCCTCCTCGCCCCGGTCAGCGCCGGCGCCGAGGTCATGGCCGACGGCCACATCCATGTCTACGCGCCCTTGCGTGGCCGCGCCCTGGCCGGCGTGCAGGGCGACACCGGCGCGCGCATCTTCTGCCGTGAACTGAACGCCGAGCTCGTCGCCATCGCCGGCCACTACCGCGTCGCCGACGACCTCAAGGCCGACGCCCTGTGGGGCCACAGCGCCCAGCTTTTCCTGCACGACGATGCCCTCCGGCTCGTCGCGCTCTGACACCCCTTCACCTTCCACACGCAGGACTTCAACGTGGCAAAAATCATCGTCATCACTTCCGGCAAGGGCGGGGTCGGCAAGACCACCTCGTCCGCGGCCATCGGCACCGGCCTCGCCCAGCGCGGCCACAAGGTCGTGCTCATCGACTTCGACGTCGGCCTGCGCAATCTCGACCTCATCATGGGCTGCGAGCGACGCGTCGTGTATGACTTCATCAACGTCATCAACGGCGAGGCCAGCCTCAACCAGGCGCTGATCAAGGACAAGCGCATCGAGAACCTTTGCGTGCTGGCCGCCAGCCAGACCCGCGACAAGGACGCCCTCACCCAGGACGGCGTCGAGCGCGTGCTCAACGAACTCGCGCAGCAATTCGACTTCATTCTCTGTGATTCCCCCGCCGGCATCGAGAAAGGCGCCCACCTGGCCATGTACTTCGCCGACGAGGCCGTGGTCGTGACCAATCCGGAGGTGTCCTCCGTGCGCGACTCCGACCGCATGCTGGGCCTGCTCTCGGCCAAGTCGCGGCGCGCCGAACAGAACCTGGAGCCGGTGAAGGAGCACCTGCTGCTGACCCGCTACAATCCGGAGCGGGTGGAAAAGGGCGAGATGCTGTCGGTGGAGGACGTGAAGGACATCCTCTCGATCAAGCTGCTGGGCGTGATCCCGGAATCCCAGGCCGTGCTCAAGGCCTCGAACTCGGGCGTGCCCGTCATCCTCGACGCCGAGTCCGATGCCGGCCAGGCCTATGCCGACGCCGTCGAGCGCCTGCTCGGCAACGACCTCGCCCACCGCTTCCTGGAAGTGCAGAAGAAAGGCTTCCTGAATCGCCTGTTCGGAGCCTGACATGAACCTGTTTGAATTTTTCCGCGACCGGAAGCAGCAGAGCAGCGCCTCGACCGCGCGCGAGCGCCTGCAGATCATCGTTGCCCACGAACGCAACCAGCGTGGCCAGCCCGACTATCTGCCGCAGTTGCAGCGCGAGCTGGTGGAGGTGATCCGCAAATACGTGGCCATCCAGGACGACCAGGTGCAGGTGGCGCTCGAAAGCCAGGGCAACTGCTCCATCCTCGAGCTCAACATCACGCTGCCGGAGCGCTAGGCGCTACCGGCCCCTCGCGGCACAAATGAAAACGGCCCCGACAAGGGGCCGTTTTCATTTCCAGGGGAGCGGGAACGGCTACGCCTGTGACACTCCCCTGCCCCGCCGGGGCGACCGCGTCATCGGCTGCAATCGGGCTCGGGCGGAGACGGAACTAGACCTCCGGCTCACCGCTGCCACGGCGGAAGGACAGCGGGGTCTGCCCGTTGGCATTATGGAAGGCGCGCGAGAAAGCCGAGATATTACTGAAGCCGGCGCGCTCCACGATGGCCTTGATCGGCAGCGTGGACTGGCGCAGCAGGCGCCGGGCGATGTCGTTCTGCAGCGCGATGCGCAGCTCGCGGAAGCTGGCGCCCTCTTCCTGCAAATGCCGGGTGAAGGTGCGGGTCGACATGCTGAAGTGCTCCGCCACTTCCTCCTGCGTGGGAAATCGCGCCTCCTCCGCGCAGCGGAACAGGTACTGGCGCACCCGGAAGCCCAGCGTGAGGTGGCCCTGCAGGGCCTCGCGCAGGTCGCGGATGCCCTGCAGGGCCTGCTTGTACAGGAGCGGCGCATAGTAATCGTTGACGATGGCGGTCTGGCTACGCGGGAAGCTCAGCGTGTTGGCCGCCTGGCCGAAGGCCGGGGTCAGGCCGAAGCTGTCCTGGTAAAAGGCCAGCGGCAACTCCGGCGCATGGGCAAAGCCGATCTCCGCCCGGGCCACACCACCGCTGAGGTTGCGGATGAGGGCGGCGGTCATCAGGAGGATGAGCTCCATGAAGGTCTCGGTGATCTCCCCCAGCTCCGCCGTCAGCCGGATCTCGAAACCGCGGGCGGTCGCCGTCTCGCGCCAGACGATGTCCACCATGGGCGCGAGCAGGTGCGCGTTCTCCACCCAGAGTGTCAGGCTGTCGTCAATGCTGGGCGCGGCTTCCATGGCCAGGCCGACCGCGCCCATGTGGCGGGCACGGATGTCAGCCACATAGGACCCGAGGAAGCGGTCGCGACCGAACAGGTTCTTGGCCAGTCGGACCACCTGGCAGTAATCCTCCAGGCTGATCAGGGTATCGGTGAGATTGCTGTCGTCGACATCGACATCCAGCAACACGGCCAGCAAGTCCACCCAGTCCTGCTGGCAGAGGCCGTAGCGGGCCAGTGTCTTTTGCGGCAGCTGCAGCACGAACAGCGGCAGGAAGATGTCTTGGCCGGAACTCTTCATAGGGGGCGTCAAGCGTGGCGGTTTTTTATTGGAGTGCGCCGGACAGCGCCCGGCACCATCGCAGCCCTGCTACCATGCGGGAGCGATGCGCCATTCTCGACAAGAATGACCGGCGCTGCCACGCTTTCCGGCAGATATGTGGGACGGGACTCGAAAATGGCCCTGTGCCAGGCAAGTACAAGGGCACAACACGCAGACCGGTGACAGGCAGGGCTGGCGGTGTTCCGGAGCGCCTCCTCAGGCGCGGGCCAGGGCGCCGGCAGCCACGGTCTCGACCCGGTTGCGGCCCCCTTCCTTGGCGCGGTAAAGAGCTTCGTCCGCAGCCTTGACCAGGGCCTCGGCATCCAGCCCCAGGGCCTGCTCGTTGCTGGCCACGCCAAAGCTGGCGCTGATGGTAAAGGTATCCCCGTTGTCAGCCTGAACACGGGTGGCGGCCAGCTGCGCGCGGCAGCGCTCGACCAGGGCGGCCGCTCCTGCCAGCGGCGTGTCGGGCAGCAGCAACAGGAACTCCTCACCGCCATAGCGGCCCACCGCATCACCGTCGCGGATCGCGGCCTCGAGCACGCGCGCGGCCTCCTGCAGCACACGGTCACCGGTGGGATGGCCCCAGGTGTCGTTGATCTTCTTGAAATGGTCCAGGTCCAGGATGACGACGGCGAGCGCCGGGCCCCGGTGCCGGGTACGCGCCACTTCGCGGTCCAGGACGCCGAGAATGCTGCGGCGGTTGTGCACCTGGGTCAGCGCGTCGGTGCGACTCATCGCGAGCACCTGCTGGCCGCGCTGGCGCCAGCGCCCCAAGGTCTGGTCCGCGAGCACGAGGATCACCAGCAGCGTGGGAAAGGTGAAATGGTAGGCGGTGTAGCCCCAGAAAAACGAGTGCGGCTGATAGCGGTCGACGCCTTCGGCAAGCAGCGGCGCATAGGGCAGCCAGCCGAAGGCGCTGGCATAGGCCAGCGCCACCGTGACCACCAGCGAGGTGGCGAAGGACAACAACACCAGGGAGCGTGAAAAATATATGAAGCCGATCAGAGGCAGGCCCACCAGCATGATGCCGACAGGAAAAGACAGGATGCCCAGGAAATAGCCGGCGAAAACCAGGGTCAGGGCGAAAAACTGCTGGCCCGCCAGCTGGTAGAGCCAGGAATTCGGCCAGCGCTTGCGAATGTACAGGCCGATGCCGATCAGGAGCACGAAGCCGGCGATCACGCCCGCCAGGTAGAGCATCAGGCTCTCGCCCATCGGCACCTTCACCAGCTGCTCGCGATCCTCAAGATAGAGCACCCAGCCACCCCAGCCCGCGAAGCTGGCAAACATGGCGATCGAGAGGGCGAGGAAAAATATCTGCTTGTCGGCCTGGTTCCACGCCGGCCATCCCTTCACGAAATCGCCCAGCAGGCGCAGGAGGCGTCGCGACACCGGCGGCGGAGTCTCCTGCCCGCGCAGGATGCGGGCAGCATTCCCTTTCCACTCCTGCTCGCGCGCCTTTGCAGCATCGCCGGCGCCCGCTTCGGGTACGCCCTGGCACACGCAGTTGCGCCCGGCCTGCTTGGCGGCATAGAGCAGGCTGTCGGCGGCGTGCACCCGCGCCTCCGCCGATACCACCGCGCCGGCAGGATTCCAGACCAGGCCGAAGCTGCCGCTTACCGGCATGGGCTCACCGCTGTCGGCTACCAGCGCCAGTGTCGCCAGTTGCGCGCGGCATTGCTCCGCCTGCTGCGCGGCTTCTTCCAGAGTGCGCCCTGGCAACACCAGCAGGAACTCCTCGCCCCCAAAGCGGCCGATGGCATCGCCCGGGCGCAGGCTGGCCTTGAGCGCGGCAGCCGCCGCCCTCAGCACGCGATCGCCGGCGGGGTGCCCCCAGGTGTCGTTGATGCGCTTGAAGTGATCAAGATCGAGCAAGGCCACCGCCAGCGGCTGACCCAGACGCTGCGTTCGCGCCATTTCCGCCTCGAGCTGCACGAGGATGCTGCGGCGGTTGTGCACATGCGTCAGCGCATCGGTGAGACCCAGGCGCAGCACATAATTCTCGCGCTTCTGCCAGAAGCCCAGCATGAGCGTCATCGCGCCCACGCTGAAGGCGATATGCGGCGCCGCCAGGAAGAAGGTGGCATTCGTCCAGAACAGCGCGCTGGCCTGGTCCGTGGGCGCGCGCAGCGCCGGTGCATAGGCAATGAATTCGAAAGCGGCCGCGAGGTTGAGGCCGAGAATCAGCAGGAAGGCCGTGACAAAGGCGGGCAGGATGACCTGGCGCTCAAGGGCGATATAGCCGGAGAGCGCCGCTCCCATGAGGACCACGCCCGCGGTATACCCAAGGGGCCCGGTGAGATAACCCACCCACACCAGCGAGAAGCTGAAGTAATGGGCGGCGACATGCTGGAAGAGAAGCGAGTCCGCCCGATGCCGGCGCAGTAACAGACCGAGGACCATCAGCCCCAGGGCGCCGGCAATGACCGACGCAAAGACGGACAACTGCGACTCGACCAGCCCGACATTGATGAACCGGTCCCGCCCCTCCAGCCCCAGGGCTATGCCCATCCCGGCCAGGTAATAGCTGTAGACCAGCGCCACCATCAGTACCGGCGCCAGCGCCCGCTCCACGCGGGACCAACGCAACAGCCCAAGACCCAGCAGGATTCTCTTTATCGCCATAGGCCACTTCACCCCTGAAGACCGGCCGTACAAAGTCTTGCCGGCCCCGTTCCCTGGAAAGGGGGGGGGGCATGCCCAAGCCTCCTACCCCAAAAGCGGGATTTTGCCGCGCCCCCCCGCACGCACCAACCCCCTGCCGACAAAACGCCTTTCCCTCCATTGCCGACCCCAGCCTCTGGGGCTGGGGCTGGGGCTGGGGCTGGGATCAATCTCAAACGCCCCCCAGGCGAGGCAAAGCCGACGCTCACACCCCAGGCCCCTTGAGGCGAAGCCGACAGCCACCCGCCAATGCTTCAGCCCGGGCACTGCGGCAAATGGCGGGTGACTGGAGGGGTTGCTCCTGCGGGAGGCAGGGGCAGCCCCTTCAGACGCCCAAATAGCAGAGGAGCTCGCTACTGCCAAAAAGGGGCCCAGAAAAGGACAACGGCTCCAGGAGCCTACCGCAGCAGACCGCCCGGCATATTGCCAGTCGGGATAAATCCCGACCTACCAAGCCAGGCTCAAAATGTGGCGGTGGCGGTGGCGGTGCTCAGGGCATGGGCCGGCCCCCAAGGCCAACCAGCCCCATGGCTGCCCGGCCCCCAAGACCCGCCACCCCGGCCAACCCCCCGGCCCCAGCCAATGGCATGCTGAGACCACTGACCCCGGAGCGCAGGCAGTGTAGGCTCCCGGGTTTATTGCCCGACGAGACCCCGACTCCCCATGACCGGACTTGAGCAATTCTGGCAGGAACTCACTGCCCGCCCCGACTTCTGGGGCTTCATCAGCATTCCCATCGTGGCCGCCATCGTTACATGGGGCCATGTCTGGTGGGCCATGCAGATGGTGTTTTACCCCCTGGATTTCGTCGGCATCAAGACGCCCCAACTGGAGAAGGCCATCGGCCTCCATCCCTTCGGCTGGCAGGGCATCATCCCGCGCAAGGCGCGCAAAATGTCGGACATCGTGGTCGAGCGCGTCATCCGCAAGATGGGTTCGGTCAGCGATTTCCTGCGCCAGATGGAGCCGGAGAAAGTCGCCGCCTATGTCGCGGCATCCGTCGCCGCCAATATCGAGGACTACACCGACGAGGTGATGCGCGAACGCAACAGCGTGTTCTGGGACAACCTGCCCGTCGGCATCAAGAAGCGCATCTACGCGCACGCGCGCCAGCGCCTGCCCCTGATCATGGATGGCGTGGTGCAGGCCATGATCGAGCAGATCGACGAGCTGGTGGACGTCAAGGAAATGTGCGGCCGCCAGATGGAGGCCGACAAGGCCCTCGTGGTGCGCATGTTCATCGAGGTGGGCGACCAGGAAATCCGCTTCATCATCAACGCCAGCTTCTGGATCGGCCTGGTCTTCGGCGTCGTGCAGATGGTGCTGTTCTGGTTCCTGCCCTGGCACGGCCTGCTTCCGCTGTATGCCGCGGTATTGGGCTGGCTCACCAACTGGCTGGCGCTGGCCATGGTATTCCGCCCGGTGAATCCGGTGAAGATCGGTCCCTTCATCATCCAGGGCCTGTTCCTGCGCCGCCAGGCGCAGGTGGCGGACAAGTTCGCCACGCTCGCCTCGCAGGAAATCCTCACCGTGCACCAGTTCATGAAGGAAGTGCTGACCGGCACGCGCTCCGGCCGCGCGCGCCAGCTCATCAAGCGCCACGTCAACCGCCTGATCGACGACTCCCTGCTGGCGCGCACCGGGGCGCAGGTGGCTTTCGGTCCCACCGGCTTTGCCGACCTCAAGGCGCTCATCACCGACAAGAGCGTGGACATGGCGCTGAAGCCGCTTTCCGACAAGAAATTCAGCCGCGAGCGCGCATCCGAACTGGCCACGCTGTTCGCCGGCAAGATGAAGGAAATGACGCCGACGGAATTCCAGGACCTGCTGCGCCCGGCTTTCCAGGAAGACGAGTGGATCCTGCTGTTGCTGGGCGCGATTACCGGCCTGCTGGCGGGGACCGCACAGTTGTTGCTCGGCTTCCAGTAGCGCCCGATTCCCCCTTTAAAAGCCTGTTCCGGCAGGGCGTCTGCCGCTTGCCAGTCGGGATGAATCCCGACCTGCCGGAACAGTTTCCAGACCCTCCCTGCCTTCCTGAAGAGACCTGCCATGGCCAAGCCCGCCAACACCTCCACTCCCCTGCCTCGCGCGGAGCGTCCCTATGACGTCATCGTCTACGGCGCCGCCAGCTTTGTCGGCCAGATCCTCGCGCGCCACCTGTTCGCGCGCCATGGCGAGGCCGGGCCGCTGCGCTGGGCGCTGGCCGGGCGCAACGTCGCCAAGCTGGAGGCGGTGAAGCGCGAGCTGGGCATGCGGCAGCTGCCGGTGCTGATCGCCGATGCCGCCGACCCCGCGGCCCTGCGCGAAATGGCACGCCAGGCGCGCGTCGTGGTGTCCACGGTGGGGCCCTATGCGCTCTATGGCTCGGAGCTGGTCGCCGCCTGCGCCGAACTCGGCACAGACTATTGCGACCTGACCGGCGAAGTGCCCTGGATGCGGCGCATGATCAGCCAGCACGAGGCGACAGCAAAGCAAAGCGGCGCGCGCATCGTGCACACCTGCGGCTTTGATTCGATTCCCTCCGACATGGGCGTGTGGTTCAGCCAGCGTGAGGCGATGCGGCGCCTGGGCGAGCCCTGCGTGCGTATTCGCGGCGGCATCAAGGCCGCGAACGGCGGCTTCAGCGGTGGCACCGTCGCCAGCCTGGTGAATGTGCTGAAGGAGGCCGAGGCCAGCCCGGACGTCATCGCGCTGCTGAAAAATCCCTATGCCCTGGCGCCGGACCCCGGCCATGCGCCGGTGCGCCAGCACGACGTCAACGCGCCCGAGTTCGACGCCGAACTCGGCGTCTGGCGCACGCCCTTTGTCATGGCCTCCATCAACACCCGCGTCGTACAGCGCAGCCATGCCCTGCAGAGCTATCCCTGGGGCCCGGACTTCCGCTACGACGAATCCATGCTCACCGGCCGCGGCTTCAAGGGGCGCGCCACGGCTTGGGGCGTGGCGCTGGCCACCGGCGGCCTCATGGGCCTGCTGACGAATACGCGCACGCGGCCGCTGGTAGAGCGCACGTTGCTGCCGGCGCCCGGCACCGGCCCGAGCCCGCGCGCACAGGAGCGCGGCTTTTTTGACATCCGCTTCCACGGCAGCACGCGCGACGGGCGCAAGATCGAGACGAAGGTGACGGGCGACCGCGACCCGGGCTATGGCTCGACCGGCAAGATGCTGGGCGAGGCGGCGGTCTGCCTGGCGCTGGATGTAAGCCGGGAGCAGACGCCGGGCGGTTTCTGGACGCCGTCCACCGCGATGGGCGAGGCGCTGCTTGAGCGCCTGGAGGCGCATGCCGGGCTGGGCTTCAAGGTCGTCGGGGAAAAATAAAACCCACCCGCGCGCGGCGGCTGCCCGCGCGGAAAATGCAGGCGCCGTTGCTGGCGTAGCGGCCGTTACGCCCCGTGGGCGCCGCGGATTTCCCGCGCCAGGTGCAGTGCCCACTGCGCATAGGCGGGTGGTCCCGGGTGAAAGCCGTCACTGGCCATGTGCGTGACGTCCAGTGCGAACTCGGGGGTCAGGAATCGGCAGCCTGCCTGCGCCGGCGCCCATTCGCCCAGGTGCTGGTTGAAACGGCGGGCGCGCGCGCCGAAATACCAGCGCAGGGGCTGCGGCAGCGCCGGAAAAAGATGCATGGGCGGCAACGCGGACAGGAATACATGGCGCGCCGCGAACTTGTCGCGCAGCAAGTCCACCAGTTGCGCCTGCTGCGCCAGCCAGTCGCGCAACCGGACGCCACCGGTAAGATCATTGACGCCCAGCGAGGTGACGACGACATCAAACGTCTGCGCCGGCAGGGCCTCGAGATGGGCCAGGGCCTGCGCGGTGGTGTTGCCGGTTTTGGCCTCCAGCGCCCATGACAACTGGAAGTGACCGGCCAGGGCCGCCACCAGGTGCCCGGCCAGCGCCTCGGACTGGTCCTGCGCCCCGACCCCGGCGGCGGCGGAGTCACCGGCGATCAGCAGGCGCAGCGGCGCGCCCTGCCCCGCCTCGCCGTGGCGCGGGCCTTCGGGCTCGGGCAGGCGCGGCGTGACCCGGCGCACATAAAGGCCTTGCAGCAGGAGCAGCGGAGCGAGGCCTAGGGTGGCCAGGTGATGTTTCATGGACAGGTAACCGGGCGGGACATACGGAAGAGAGTAGCCATTGTTGGCCGTCGCCGGCAAAGAAAATGCACAGCGGCGACCCGGGATTTTTTGCCGCCGGCGCAGTACATTCGGGTTTCCGGACTCCGAGGACCGTTCCATGCCCCGCTCCCCCCGCCCCGCCGCCACGCCCGAAGCCGTGGTGACGCAGTTCCTGAATGCCCTGGCCGCGAAAGACCATGACCAGGTCGCGGCCCTGCTCGCCCCCGAGCTGCGCTACACCAATGTGTCGCTGCCCACGCTCAAGGGCGGCGAATTCGTCTCGCGCGTGCTGCGCCGCGCGCTCGGCCGTGGCACCGGCTTTGATGTGCAGATCCACAGCATCGCCAGCAAGGGCGACACCGTGCTCACCGAGCGCAGCGACGTGCTGGCGCTGGGCCCGCTCCATATCCGCTTCTGGGTCTGCGGCACCTTCCGCGTGCAGGACGGCCGCATCACCTTGTGGCGCGACTATTTCGACTGGTGGGACTTCGGCAAGGGCACCGTGCGTGGCGTGCTGGGCATCGCCCTGCCCCGCCTGCGCGCCTCCCTGCCGGCCCAGCCCGGCCAGTAAGCCGGGCACCGTTGATGAGCAAGGAACTGAAAATCGACGACCTCGTGGTGGGCGAGGGCAAGGCGTGCGTCAAAGGCGCACTCATCCTCACCCACTACACCGGCTGGCTGGAGGACGGCACCAGGTTCGATTCCTCGCATGACCGCGGCCGGCCGTTTGAATGCGTGATCGGCACGCGCCGGGTGATCGCCGGCTGGGACCAGGGACTCATGGGCATGAAGGTCGGCGGCAAGCGCCGGCTGTGGGTGCCAGCGCACCTGGCCTATGGCGAGCGCCAGGTCGGTCCCTTCATCACGCCCCACTCCAATCTGCTCTTTGAAATCGAGCTGCTGGAAGTGCGCACGCGCGACGAATGAATCGCGACCGCTGTAGCACTCGCGTCGGCGAGGCTCAATCGCTGCCGCAGGCGGTTCTCGCCTGCGGCGCCTGCACTGGCCTTTTCAGTGCGGCTTCACCTGGCCTTCGATGGAATCATCGAGCGTCCTGCCCGTCGCGGCGCCCATCAGGATCTTGATGCCGGCGACCAGGTCGCCGTGCTGGTTGTCCCAGTAATAGCCGTCGCCGGGCGTGACCTTGATGACAGTGATGCGCGGATCATCGATGCCGCCGGTAAACCAGTTCTTCAGCACCGGCTCCCAGAGCTCCCCGATTTTGGCGCGATCGCGGGACACCGTCGCGCGTCCGGTCACATGCAAGAAGCCGGATTGCTCGGAGCCCTGGAAAAACAGCTCCACGGTGGCGTCGCTCGCCAGCTCGGCGTTCTTCAGGCTGTCGCTGGAACTCAGGAACCAGAAATTGCCCGCCTCATCCACCTGGCGGACACTCATGGGCCGGGTATCGGTCGGCTGACCGGCGCCGGGATGGGTGCAGAAAAAGCAGTTGGGCGAATCCTTCACCATCTCGCGCAGACGTTCGATGGCGGCGGCGCCGTGCAGGTTCTGGCGGTGATCCGCCGGTTTCTGCTGCTGGGTGGAATCCATGACGAGCTCCTCCGGAAACGGGTGCGGCAGCCGCCCTCGCCCCATGCACCGGCGGCGTGTTGCGGCTGTCGTGACTGTTCCAGTGTAGCCCGCCCCGCCGCGGGCATGAGGGGTTTGCCCCCGCACTGCCAAGCGCGTGCTGTTGCGCCGGCATGCCGTCACCACTCACTGGCCGGACCTGTACCGCGGCCTGGCGCGTGACCGGCAATCGCAACGGCCGGCGCAGAGGATTACCGCGCCAGGAAGGCCTGCACCGGGACCAGCGTGGCGGCGGGGTCTTCTTCCTGCGGCACGTGGCCCAGGCCTTCGAACATCACCAGCTGGCTGCCGGGAATGTCCTTCGCAAAGCGCTCCGCATCCGCCGGCACCAGCAGCTGGTCACGGCCGCCCCAGAGGATGAGCGTGGGCTGGCGGATGGTACGGATCTGCTCGCTGTAGTCCGTGGCCAGGTCCTGCTGGGCAAAACGCTCGCGTAGCGCGGCGCGGTTGCCGGCGCGCAGGGTGAGGTCATAGTAGCGGTCGACCAGGGCCGGCGTGACCTTGCCGGCATCACCGTACACGTTGCGCACGCTGGACTCGACCATGGCGCGCGGCAGGGTCACCTCCATGATGCGGTTGAGCACGGGAATTTCCGCAATACGGAAGCCGATGGGCAGGGAGCCGGTAAAGCGGTAACCGCCGGCATCCACCAGGATCAGCTTCTGCACGCGCTCCGGATACGCCACCGCCACGCCCCAGGCCACGCGACCGCCCAGCGAGTTGCCGCCAATCACGAATTTCTGCACGCCCAGCTTGTCCATCACCGCCGCCACCAGCTTCACATAGGCCTCGAGGCGGTAGTCGTTGTCGGGCGCGGGACCGGTCAGGCCGAAGCCCGGCATGTCGAAGCGGATGACACGGCGGCTCTGGCCGAGGCCGGCGGCCCAGCCGTCCCAGGTATGCAGGCTGGCGGAGGTGCCATGCAGCAGCACGACCGGCAGCGGATCCGCGCGCGGCCCCTCGTCGCGCAGGTGCACCTGGTAGCCGTTGACGGCGATGAACTGCGAGGGCGGCGGCGCCCAGCGGCCGCGCAATTCATCCACGGACTTGTCCGGCGCCCAGGTCGCCGCCACGAAACCGCCCGTGCCCAGCAGCACGAGCACCAGCACGGCCAAGAGGCCCTTCACCACACCCTTCACTTGTCTCTCCTTGCGCTCTGGCGCACTGCCCTTGCCTGAAATGCCACCGCCCCCTGCCATGACGGCGGTGATGTGATCCTTTTATATCCGCCGACGCCTCCCCGGCATTGGCAAGGCCGCCTGACCGGCAGGAAGGCGGGCCAGTATCGGGGCCGGCAAACTCCTCATCCCGGCACCGGGCCGCCCTGCCTCGTGCCAAGAGCCGATGCCCATCGCCGCAGGCGCGGCGCAAAGTCAGAGCCGTGACGGGCGCTGCCGCACCCGCACTCGCCTTCCCTCCCGACAACGGAAGAACCTGACATGCTCCGGATTCCCCTGCGCGGCCTGCTGCCCGCCCTCCTGTTCCTGTCCCCGGCCGCCCTCGCCGCCAGCGTGACCCTCAGCGCCGATGCCGAGAGCCCGGTCCCGGGCGACCCCGCCCCCGCCTATACCCTCATCCGGCAGGCCCTGGGCAAATCAGGCTTCAACACGCCCGACTGCACGCATCCCGACTTTGGTCCCCATATCCGCCAGGACGTCGACAGCAGCCTCGGCCGCGTCTTCATGTTCCACCTGCATGTCTTCCCGGACGGCGACATGTGCATGAACACCAATCATCCCCGCAACGAGATCAAGGTCGACGCGCAATCGTCCGACTATCTCAAGGTCTTTCATAACGACAGCGTGAACTACCGCTGGACGTTCCGTCTGCCGCCGGGCTTCCAGTCCTCCTACAACTTCACCTATATCCACCAGATCAAGGCCGCCGACGGCGACACCCTGATCCCGCTGATCGCCTTCAATGTACAGAAAGGCAAGAGCGGCAGGCCTGACAGGCTGCTTCTCAATCATGCCGACTCCGCCGGCGTGCGCACCACCCTGCGCAGCGTCGACTTGCCGTCCCTTCTCGGGGAATGGGTCGAGGCGCACGAGAGCATTACCGCCGACACCCATGGCCGCTATGCCCTCACCCTCACCCGGCTGCGCGACCGGGCGGAGCTGCTGTCCTACCGGAATGACGACATCGACATGTGGCGCTTCAGTGGCACCACCTTTATCAGGCCCAAGTGGGGGTTCTACCGCAGCGTGGACAATCCGCAATACCTGCGCGACGACTATGTGAGCTTCAAGCAGTTCTGTATGGCCAAGGGCGAGGATGACTGCCCTGCCACGCAGCAGATGGCGGCAGCTCCCGTGTTCACGCCCGCGCCCGGCACTTATGCCGGCGCGCAATCGGTGACGCTGGCCAGCACCACGCCTGGCGCCACCATCCGCTACAGCAGCGACGACTCCACCCCCGACTGCGGCAGCGGCCTGACCTACGGCGCGCCACTCGACATCGCCAGCACCACCACGCTGCGGGCCGTGGCCTGCGCCGACGGCATGGGCGCGAGCACCGTCGCCCTCGGCAGCTACCGGATCGGCCCGGCAGGGCTGCCCGAAAAGCTGGCCGTTGCCGACAGTGGTGTCAGCGCCAGCGCCAGCGCCGACAGCAACCATGGCCCGACCGCCACCGTGGACGCCAACCTCGGCACCAGCTGGGCGGCCCAGGGCGACGGGCAGTGGATCCGGTACGACCTGGAAGCCGTCAGATCCCTCAGCCAGGTGCGGATCGCCTGGTACCGGGGCACTCAGGGGAAAGCTACTTTCGATCTCCAGGTATCGAGCGACGGCTCCTCATTCGCCACCGTCTACAGCGGCCAGAGCAGCGGCACGACCACGGCGCCGGAAAGCTATGGCTTTCCTGAGGTGAACGCCCGCTTTGTACGCATCCTCGGACACGGCAATTCGGTCAACACCTGGAACCTGATTGCCGAAACCGAACTCTGGGGGCGCTAGGCGCGCATCGGTCCCACGCGAACGCGCCGGTCTGCCGCAGGCAAAAAAAAGCCGGCCCCGTCAGGGGCCGGCCGGAGAGCAAGGCGTATCAGGCCTTGATCATGTCCGAGCCACCCGGCAGTGACAGGCGCAGGATCTTCCACACCGTGGTGCCGAACTGGCGTGTCATGGAGCCGGTGTTATAGGGCAGACCGTAACGCACACACAGCGCCTGTACGCGTGGCGCGACTTCCGGGTAGCGGTTGCTGCACATGTCCGGAAACAGGTGATGCTCGATCTGGTGCGAGAGATTGCCCGAGAGGATATGGAAAATCTTGCCGCCACCGATATTGGCCGAGCCCAGCAGCTGGCGCAGGTACCAGTGGGCGCGCGTCTCGCCCTCTACCTGCTCGGGCGTGAAGGTGTGCACGCCGGCCGGAAAATGGCCGCAGAAAATGATCGCGAAGGCCCAGATGTTGCGGATGACGTTGGCGATGGCGTTGGCGCCGGCCACGAGGCCGAATACCAGCCAGGGCGACATGGGCACATACATCGACAGAGGCAGCGCCACCAGCAAGGCCGCCAGCGGCCACATGATGTAGTCCTTGAGCACCTGCCGCCCGATCTTGCGCATCACGTGCCCCATCAGGGGCTTGATCTCGGAAAATTTCTTGCGCCCTTCCAGCCAGTCCATCAGCGCCTGTTCATGCATCGCCACGCCCTCCTCGAACAGCATCATGAGCAGGAATGCATAAATCGGCTGGGGCAGGTATTTCCACTTCCAGGGCTGCAGGGTGGTCACGCGCAGGATGCCGTAGCCGACGTCCAGATCCTTTTCCATCACATTGGTCCAGGTGTGATGAACCACGTTGTGCGAATGCATCCAGCGATCCGAAGGACTCATATTGTCCCACTCCCAGGTACTGGAGTGGACGCTGCTGTCCTTCATCCAGTCCCACTGCGCATGCAGCACGTTGTGCGCAATCTCCATGTTCTCGAGGATCTTGGCGATGCCCAGCATCAGGGTGCCCAGGCCGAGCAGGCCCAGCGCGCCGGTCCAGCTGGCCAGGGCATGCCCCCAGGCCGGCAGGAAAAAAAGCGCCGCATAGATCACCAGGCGACCGCCCAGGGCCAGGCTGCGCTGGAAGCGGATCAGGCCCAGGATGTACTTGCGGTCGCGTTCGCCGCGCGAATCCAGGACTTCATCGCGGATGGCGTCCAGCTCGCGGCCGAACTCCTCGATCTGCTGGGGGTTGAGCGAAACGGGAAGGGAGGCGGTGCTCATCGGACTTCTCCGGTTTTAAAAAAGGTGGAAGACACTTACAGGTCGAGTTCGCAATCGCCAGCGGCAGCGCAGATGCAGGGCTGCACCAGGCTGCCGGCCTCGTTGATCACCTGGCCGGTGCGCATGTCGCGTACACAGCCCGACAGCAAGGTGGTGTCGCAGGCGTGGCAGATGCCCATTCGGCAGCCGTGCGCCGGATTGAGGCCGGCATCCTCGGCCACGCGCAGGAGGCTGGTGGCGCGGTCGCCCTCGGCCTTCACGCCGCTCTTGGCGAACGCCACGACTCCGCCCACGGCGTCGGCCGGCACCTCGGCCACGGTGGCGCGGAAGCGCTCCACGTGCAGCCGGCGCGACAGCCCCGCGCCGTCCCACAACGCCTCGATCGCGGTGAGCAGGCCCTGCGGGCCACAGGCATAGCATTCGCGCTCGCGCCAGTCCGGACACAGCTGATTAAGCTGGGCCTCGCTGAAGTGGCGCTTTTCGCGCTGCTCCTCGCCCAGGGCGCGGGTGAACACGGGCTGGAAGCCGTAACGCGGATGCGCCCTGGCCAGTTCGCCAATCTCCTTGCCGAAGATGAGATCGAATTCATGCGGCGCGTAATGGATGTGCACGGTGTCGGGCAGGCGTTCCTGCGCAATCAGGCTGCGCACCATGCACATGGCGGGCGTGATGCCGCTGCCGGCGGTGATGAACAGCGGCTTTACCGGCTGCGCATCGGGCAGGTAGAAGTCGCCCTGGGGCAAGCCGATCGGCAAGTAGTCGCCGGGCTTCAGGTTGCGCACGATATGGCGCGAGATACGGCCGCCCTCGACCACCTTGACGGTGATGGTGAAGCAGCCATCGCTGCGCTCGGGCTCGGAAGAAATCGTGTAGGTGCGGGTGTAATGCATGCCGCCCACGGGAATGCCGACGCGCACATGCTGGCCGGCGCGGTGGCCGCGCCAGTTGAGGCCGGGCTTGAGCGTGATCGTGCGCGAGTCTTTCGTCTCGTCCCAGACTTTCATCACCCGGGCCTGCAGCAGGTGGGTGGTCCAGAGCGGATTCACCAGCTCCACATAGTGGGAGGTGCGCAGGGGATAGGCGAAAAGGTCGGTGATGCGGCTGATGGCGGAAAATAGCGAGCGCTGGGGCCGGGTTGCCGGCCGTGCCGTGTCGTTCAAATTTTTCTCCCTTTTTCCTGTTGTGCAGGGGGATGTTGTTTTATTGGTGTCCACGCAGGGCGACACCGGAGCGGGACGCAGGCGCCTCCTGACCCGAATGTAGCGGAATAATCCGCCGCTGGCTGCCCCCACCTTGCGGTGTCTGCCGCATGACGCCCCGGCGCTGGAACGACCGTGCCAATCACGGAGCCGTATTGGCGCAAGACTCCAGACCGGGCACGGCGACACAGCATGAAAAAGGCCCGGAATCGCGTGGAGTTCCGGGCCTGGTATATCGCCAGCCCGCCCTTCAGGGCAGTCCTGCGCTCCGGCTCTGGCCTTTATTCAGGCACTGACAGGTGTTCTGGCTTTGGCCGGTGTTCTGGCTCTGGCCTGTTCTTGGCCAGGGCTTGCCGTTCAGCCCTGGCGCACGACCGGCAGGCCCGGGATGCCGGCCAGCTCGCAGCTGGCTGCATACAACTCATCCTGCGCCTCGTGGCTGCGGGCGGTGCGGCTGAGCGGCCGTGGCCATTGCGCCGTGTAGTAGCCGCCATTGACGCCGGCATGCTCGGCGGACAGAGCCAGGTCGGCGCCAAGCCGGCCGGCACGCTCGGGCGTGATCAGGAAGGGCTTGAGCATAAGATAGACCGGACGCGGCAGGTCGCGCCAGATTTCCGAATCGACGCCGCCCGGGTGCATGGCCTGCGAAGTGACGCCGGTGGGCAGGCGCCGCGCCAGCGCATTGCTGAACATGAGGTTGGCCAGCTTGGATTGCGCATAGGCGCTGCCGGGACTGTAGCGCTTCATGCCGCGGAAGGTGTCGGGACGGATGCGTCCGAACATGTGCATGATCGAGGCGACATTGACGATGCGGGCCTCGCCCTTGTGCTGCACCCCCGCCTGCAGCAGCGGCAGCAGCAGATGCGTCAGCAGGAAGGGCCCGAGATAATTGCCGCCAAACTGCATCTCGAAGCCTTCTTGCGTGAACTGCTGCGTCAGCGGCGCGGCGCCGGCATTGTTGATCAGCACGTCGATGTGATCGTGGCGACCGGCCAGCTCACTGGCGAACTGGCGGATGGACGCAAAGGAGGCCAGGTCGAGGCTGTACAGCTCGATGCGCGCGGACGGCGTTTTCGCCAGGATCAGGTCCCGGGCCTCCGCCGCCTTGGCCTGGTTGCGGCAGGCCAGGCAAACCCGCGCGCCGCGCGCTGCCAATTGATGGGCCATGGCCAGTCCGATGCCGGAGTTGCCGCCCGTGATGACCACGACCTTTTCCATTCTTGTTCTCCCGGGTGTGTTGAGGCCGCGGGCGCGGCGGGCGTCCAGGCCGGCAGGCAGGAAGTGCCGGCACGGACTGAATCAGGTCCGGCATTCTACGCCCTGGTCCCGGCGCATCGACAACAGGGCGTGCTGCCCCGGGCGACTCCCTGCTGCCTCAGCCCCCGCCCTGGCTGCTGCGACTTTGCGCGACCAAGGGTTCCGTGCTCCTGCTCCTGCACCGGTTACGGCACCAGGCCCTGTCCTGCTGCGCCGCTGCCAGTCTGGCCGCCCCTAGCGCACCCACTTCGGGAAATAGCCGAGCCTGTCCTGCACCCCGCCATCGTGCGCCGGCACCACCACCAGCTCCGGATGGGCCTTCCGGACGCGACGGATCTGCCCGATCACCGCCGCGGTCGCGTCCGCGTCGTGATCGACCAGCACGCGGGCCGGCCAGAACTTGCCGGCGCCTTCCGCCAGCGCGGCCGCGCTCCATACCGCGTCGCCGACAAAGAAGAAGCGCCGCTGCGCACTGGTGGTGACGAACATCCCCACCGAGCCGGACGTGTGCCCGAACATCGGCACCAGCACCACCGACCCGTCGCCGAACAGGTCCAGGCTGCGCGCAAAGCCTTCATGCGGCACGCTGGCAAACTTGAGTGAGCGCCACTTGATGCCCGCCGTGGCGACCTGCGAGGGCCAGGCCCCGCCCACGCCCGGGCCGGGATGGCCCAGCACTTCCCGCTCTTCCGGCGACACCCAGACCTCGGCGCCGGGAAAGTCGGCCAGCCCGCTGGCGTGGTCCCAGTGGCTGTGGCTGAGGATGATGCGCGATACCGGGGGCAGGCCGCTGCCCGCCAGTTGCACCGCGGCCGGCACCACCGGATCGTCATAACGGAAGAAGGGTCGCTGCCAGGCCGGCATGTCCTGGCGGTATTGCGCCGCCACCTGCGCACCCAGCCCGCTGTCGAAGAGGAAGAGCTCCTTGCCGTGCTGCACGACGATGGCCGAAAAATTATTGGTGACCTCGCGTCCGAAGTCGCCGCCGGCAAACACCATGCCCTCGCGCACGCGCAGGCTGGCCGTATTGATGATGGCGAAGCGCACCACCGGTGCCGCCGGCCGGGCGCCAGCGCCCGTCGTGCCTGTGCCTGTGCCTGTGCCTGTGCCTGTGCCTGTGCCTGTGCCTGTGCCTGTGCCTGTGCCTGTGCCTGTGCCTGTGCCTGTGCCTGTGCCTGTGCAACAGGGGAAATATCCGCAACATGACCGCATCCTCCCAACGCCCCGCGGGGCAAGTGGAGCCACCCTAAAGCCTGGAGTACACTCAAGGGTCAAGCGCAGTGAGGAAATCATGAATATCGGCAAGCTGGCGGAGGCCACGGGGGTGACGCCCGACACTCTCCGCTATTACGAGAAAGAGGGGCTGATCGACGCGCCGCAGCGCGGCGCCAACGGCTATCGCCGCTACGATGCGACGCACCTGACCCGCCTGCGCTTTGTGCGCAATGCCCAGGCCCTGGGATTCTCACTGGCGGAAATCCGCGAGGTGCTGCCGCGCCTGGCGGCCGGCGCCTTTGGACGGGAAGAGATCGAGGCACGGCTCCACACCAAACTGGCGGAAATCGATGCGCATATCCGGCAACTGGAAAACCTGAAGCAGGAATTGCGGGGAACGTTTGCACAGCTCACCTGTGCTCCCGGGCAAACCGTGTCCTTTGCCGGGGCGACACCGGAGGTGGCGGAGTCCGCCGGCGCCCGCAAGCCGCAGGGCTGGCGCGGCAGCGCCTGACGCGCCACTCCAGGGCAGCCGTACCGGGCTCGCCTTGCGTTACAACAGCAAGCGCGCAGCGGCATGGCCCGCAAGCACCGAGGACAAAAGGGTCCGGCACAACCTTCGTTTCCGGCCGGCGAAGCCACGCGGCGCGTATAGACTTTCCGGGGTGTCGCCACGCATCACCCGGGCGGCACAGCCTTGGTCACTGCACACATGAGGCCGTGCTGGCCACGCCAGCCGGACTGGAGGTCATCATGCAATTCCAGGAGTTCCTGGGGCAGGTGCAAAACCGCGCCGCCCTGCCCTCACCGGGCCATGCCCTTGCCGCCACCCGCGCCACGCTGGTCACCCTGGGCGAGCGCCTGGCCGGCGGCGAGCCCCGCGACCTGGCGGCACAACTGCCGCGCGAGATTTCCCATTTCGTGACCCGTGGCGACCCGGCCAGCATGGGTTCTGGCCAGCGCTTCGACCTGACGGAGTTCCTGGCCCGGGTGGCGCAGCGTGAAGGCGTGCCCGTGGCCGCGGCCTGCCTGCATGCGCAGGCCGTGCTGGCGGTGCTGGAAGACGCCGTGTCGCCGGGAGAGATGACGCAGGTGCGGAACCAGCTGCCCGAAGACATCCGGCGCCTGCTGGAGGGGAGCGGCGGCCTCGTGCCGGAGGGCATCGCCGCCAGTGCGGCCAGTGCCGGTTTCTGAGGGGAGCCGCCTGCGGATTATTTATCGGCAGGCGCGCAGGTACTCTTCCCGCTTCTGCATCCGCTCGGCATCGCTGGTGCGCTTGTAGCTGGCCGCGAATTCATAGTCACGGCGGGCATTGTCGCAGTCGGTCTCGTCGCGCGCGGGCGGAGCGGCGGTGGCCTGCCGCGACGCCCCGGAGTCATTCGAACCCGAACGCTGCGCGTCGGAATTGCGTCCGGCCCAGTTGCGCAGGCCTTCACTGCTCAGGACACTGGCCGGCGCCACCTTGACCTGCTGCTGGACCTGCCCCGCCGCCGCGCAGGGAACGTCGCTGAACGTCTGCCGGCCGTCCGGCTGCGTGCATTTGTAAACCTGCTCGGCAAAAGCCGGACCGCAGCTAATCAATAGCAGTGCCGTAAATAACTGTTTCATCTTGTCCGCGTCCCTTAATTGTGGCCGCACCCTACAAGAGCTCCCGCGCAGGGTCCAGCCCCTGCCCGCCTCTCGGCCGCTTTTCCTCTCGCCCCCGCCATCCGCCGGCTGATCGCCGCAAACTTTTAGTTCCTGGTTCCTGGTTCCTGGCTTCTGGCTTCTGGCTTCTGGCTTCTGGCTTCTGGCTTCTGGCTTCTGGCTTCTGGCTTCTGGCGGTGGCGGTGGCGGTGGCGGTGGCGGTGGCGGTGGCGGTGGCAAGGGATGCTCAGGCTCCAGGCGCACCATCAGGGTTGCCGGCCCTTCCCCTAAATAAATGACGTCGTCGGCAATTCTCATTACATTCGTATCCCTGCCGTTACCTCAGAGATACGCCCATGCCCCGCCTCCACCTGGAATTCCACAAGTCGGACCGTATCGGCTGGCTGCGGGCGGCCGTGCTGGGCGCCAATGACGGCACCATTTCCACGGCCAGCCTGGTGGTGGGCGTGGCGGCGGCCGGCGCCTCCCAGGGCACGCTGCTGCTGACGGGCGTGGCGGGACTGGTCGCGGGCGCCATGTCGATGGCGGCGGGCGAATATGTCTCCGTCATGTCGCAGTCCGACACCGAGAACGCCGACCTGGCGCGGGAGCGCGGGGAACTGGAGTCGCAACCCGAGCACGAGCTCGACGAGCTGACCGAGATCTATGCCAGCCGCGGACTCGATGCGGCCCTGGCACGGCAGGTGGCCGTGCAGATGACGGCCCACAACGCCCTCGAGGCGCATGCCCGCGACGAGCTCGGCATTACCGAGACCCTGCGCGCCCGGCCGGTGCAGGCCTCCCTTGCCTCCGCCGCTTCCTTCGCCCTGGGCGCCAGCGTCCCCATCATCACCGTGCTGCTGGCGCCGGGTGGCTGGGCCGCCAGCATCACCACCGCGGCCTCGCTGCTGACGCTGCTCGTGCTGGGCGGCCTGGCCGCGGCGGCCGGCGGCGCCTCCGTGACCAAAGGCGCGGTACGCGTCGCATTCTGGGGCGCGCTGGCGATGGCCGCCTCGGCGGCGGTGGGCCAGCTGTTCGGCGCCACGCTGTAACGCCCCCGGCGAGCGCGCTGTCATCACGGCCACGCCGCCCTTGCCTGCGCAGGGGTGGACGCTGGCCGCCTCTCCGTTCCGGGTTTCCGGAACCCCTGCACATTTCGTAGCGCACCGTAGAAGCCGACAGTCTGTTACGGAGGCGCGTGCCAGAATGGCCGCAACGGCTGCGTGTTGTTGCCTGTGCTCGTCCTGACGCAAGGCTGCCGCAGGCGCGCTGTCACCACGTCTCGGCTGACGGGGAGGCTCATGGATTCTTCCGCGCTTCACCAGAAAACCTTCCTGCTGCTGATGGTGCTGGCATCGCTGGCCTTTGGCTGGATTCTCCTGCCGTTCTTTGATGCCGTGTTCTGGGGCATCGTGCTGGCCATCGTTTTTGTACCGCTCTACCGCCGGCTGCTGCCGCGCCTGCGTCAGCGCCGCAACCTGGCCGCTTCGCTCACCCTCCTGCTCTGCCTCGTCATCGTGATCCTGCCGCTGACCCTGATCGGCTCCCAGCTGGTCAAGGAAGGGGTGCTGGTCTATGAGGGCATCCGCTCCGGCCAGCTCGATATGGGCGGCTATTTCCGGCAAGGCGTCGGGCTCCTGCCCGGCTGGCTGCAGCGGCTGCTTGGGCGCCAGGGCCTCACCGATTTCAGCACACTGGGGGAACGCATCGCGACACTGGCGCTGCAGGGCCGGCAGTTCCTGACCGGCCAGGCCCTGGCGGTGGGTCAAGGCACCTTCAAGTTCCTGACCAGCCTCGTGCTCATGTTGTACCTGCTGTTTTTCCTTTTGCGCGACGGCGACCACCTGGCCACGCGCATCCGCGAGGCGCTGCCGCTGGACGATTCGGACAAACATCGCCTGTTCGCCAAGTTCACCACGGTGATTCGCGCGACCATCAAGGGCAACTTCGTGGTGGCGGCCGTGCAGGGCACGCTGGGCGGACTGATCTTCGCCTTCCTGGGCATCCAGGGCGCGGTCCTGTGGGGCGCAGTGATGGCCTTCCTGTCGCTGCTGCCGGCGCTCGGGGCGGCTCTGGTGTGGGCGCCGGTGGCAATTTTTTTCCTGCTCTCGGGCTCCATCGCCAAGGGCGTGATCCTGATCGCCTTCGGCGTGCTGGCCATCGGCCTGATCGACAACCTCCTGCGGCCCCTGCTGGTCGGTCGCGACACGCGCATGCCCGACTATGTCGTGCTGATTTCCACGCTCGGCGGGCTGGCGCTGTTCGGACTCAGCGGCTTCATCATCGGCCCGGTGATTGCGGCGCTGTTCATCGCCACCTGGGACCTGTTTGCACCGGCGGGTGAGGAACCCGCTCGCTGAGGCCCGTCATCTCCGCAGGAGCACGGCGCCCCATGGCGCCTGCACCGGCGCACTCCTTGCCGGCCCCGACGCCCTTGCCTACCTCAGCCTGCGGGATCAATCGCCCCCTTCGACTCAACTCCTCATCCGCTGCCTCGAACCAGCCATGAAAGCGTTCGGCTGCGTGGATGACATGCAGAGTTGAGGACACTCTGCCGTAAAAATTTTATATCTCATTGTGCTTATGTGGTCAGCACGCCTGTAAATGCGAAGAAACACGCAATGCGAGCGCCACGACGGCGACAGTAAGATGACTGTTAAGACAGGTAGTCTTCAGCACGAACCGGAAATTCACGCCTATTAGCTGCCCTGATTTCAAAAGCGGGAAGAAGAATAAACCAACACTGGCGGAAGCCCACGGAGGAAAAAATCATGACAAGCATGGAAGCATGGTCATTAAAAAAACGCGTCATCAGCCGGTATCTGACCCGGATGGAAGTCGAGGCCTTCGGGGCCGAGCTGGACGCCCTGCGCAAGCGGATACGCGCGGAACTCGGCGCGAGCGATGTAACGCACATCAAACGGGTCATGCGCTGGCAGCGCCGGCTCGAGACCGGCGGACGCCTGGCCCTGCAGTTCAATTTCTTCAATCCGCTGCTGTGGGCCGGCGGCGTGAGCGCCCTGGCCGCCTCCAAGATCCTCAACACGCTGGAAATCGGGCACAACGTCATGCATGGCCAGTACGACTGGGCCAATGACCCCGAACTTAAGGGCGCCACCTTCGAATGGGACTTCCTTTGCCCCAGTGACAACTGGCGCAGCCTCCATAACATCTATCATCACCGCTACACCAACATTGTCGGCAAGGACCGTGATATCGGGTACGGGCTGCTGCGCATGGCCGAGGCGCAACCCTGGCACCCGGTTCGCCTGGTGACCCAGCCCGCCCTCACCCTGTTCACCGCCGTAGCCATGGAGTGGGGCATCGCCCTTTACGAGCTCGAGCTGGGCAAGGTCGCCAAGGGCAAATGGCACTGGCACGAGCGCAAGGCCAGCGTCAAGGCACTGGCCGGCAAGGTCCTGCGGCAGCGAGGCAAGGATTACGTCGTGTTCCCGCTGCTGGCCGGGCCTTTTTTCGCGCCGGTGCTGCTCGGCAATTTCACCGCCAACCTGCTGCACAATATGTGGTGGTTCTCGCTGATTTTCTGCGGTCATTTCCCGGAGGATATCGAGATGTTCAGCCGCGAAGAATGCACGGACGAAACCCGCGCGGAGTGGTATGTGCGACAGATCCTCAGTACCGGCAATATCGAAGGGGGCCGCTTCTTCCGCATCATGAGCGGCCATGTGGGTCACCAGATCGAGCATCACCTGTTCCCGACACTGCCCGCGCACCGCTGCGCCGAGATCGCGCCCGAGGTGCGTGCCCTCTGCGAGAAATACGGACTGCCCTACCATAGCGGCCCCCTGCACCGTCAGCTGGGCTCCGCCCTCAAACGGGTGTTGCGGCACACTTTCCCGAATAACGACGCCGCTCAGCCAGCGCAGACAGCGGCGCGCCCCAGGGTGATGCTGGACAAGCTGTATCAGCTGGGGTTGCTGTCACCGCGAGTTCCCGGCGGGCGCCGTCCGGGCAAGGCAGCGGATACTCTCGCCACGCTGAGCGCAGAGGCTGTCCGCCCCCCCTCAACCCCACCGCAGGTTGCCGGCCTGGCTGCCGCAAGCTGACGCCCGGCCTGCATCGAAGTCGCCAACGGCGGTCGTCCGGTCAGCTCGTCAATGCGGCCGCCGCTGCAACTGCCAGCTCAACCAGAGCATGGGCAGCAGCAAGACCGCATTAGCCAGGTAGGGCAGGTGCGGATGAACCTGGTAGAGCCCGGTGCCCAGCACCGGCCCGATGATGGAGCCCAGGGCCGGTACCGCCGAAGTAAGGCCGGCCAGGGCGCCCTGCTCTGCCGGCCCCACCGCCAGCGAGGCCAGCGCCAGGCAGGCCGGGAAGGCCAGGCCGATACCGAGGCCACACAAACCCACGCCCAGATACAGGCCGCCAATGCTGCCGGCCACGCCCAGCACGACGGAGCCGGCGACCAGGCTGGCCATGCCCCAGAAGGTCAGGCGCGCCGGCGACCAGTGCAGGCGCTGCACCAGCACGGCCTGGGCCACCAGCGCCACGGCGGCGGAGAGCATGAGGGCGAAGCCCACCTGGCGGGCCGCCGCCTGACTGTCGAGGTGGAGCGTGTCCTGGAAATAAAACGCCAGCGTCTGCTGCACCACCGAATAGGCCACCAGCATCGCCACCGCGATCATCAGCACCCGGCGATAGCGGGGGTCGTTGTAGCCCAGGTTGATGCGGGCGGAGTCGCCGTCACCGGTGTCATGGCGCGGCGACTCGGGCAGGCGCCAGGCCATGAGCAACAGGCAGATGCCGGTGATGGCGGCGGCAAAGAGCAGGGGCGCCAGCAGGCTGATGGCGGCAAGCAGGCCGCCGCAGGCCGGGCCGATGATGGTGCCGGTGCTGTTGGCGGCGCCGAGGCGCGCAAGGCCGGCCGTGCGCGTCGCCGGCGTGGTGATGTCGCAGATATAGGCATTGGCGGCCGGCATGGTGCCCGCCATCACCAGCGACTGCAGGCAACGCGCGACCACCAGGCAGGTCCACAGCATGAGTCCCTGCAGCCAGCCCACCATGCCGGTCCAGAACAGGCCGGCGAAGAGCAGGGTGCCGGCAGTATAGCCGGAGAGTCCCAGCAGGATGACGCGGCGCCGGCCCCAGACATCGCTCTGCCGGCCCCAGAAACGGGCCGCCAGCGCATACACGGCCGAGGACAGGGTAATGATGATGCCGACCTGCAATTCCTTGAGCCCGACCTCGCGGCCCAGCAAGGGCAGCAGGGTGAACACCAGCGTCTGCCCCAGCACCATGGACATGATGGCCAGGAACAACAGCGTGAAAGGCTGGGCGGGCGGTGGCGTTTCGGGCAGGGTCTGGCCAGGTGCAGTCATGAGTCCCTTTGCAAAGGCAGGGCGTGGCGGCCAACAGCAGGAAGAGGGCTATGCTGCCATTCTCCCCCATTGCCACGCCGGCTGCCCAGCTCCGGGCGCCAGGCTGCGGGCCTCCCTCCACCAGTCCGTTTCCCGTACCAGTGATGGTCCGGGGGCTTGGCAACCCGTCCCTTGCTGTGGCTAGTTAACGGCTTTCCAATATCAGGACAGGGAAATGTCGACGACTCCGGTCAAGACCTGGCGCGAGACACTGGCTGCCGTGCTCGAGTGGTCGCCCGTGGACAAGGGTCAGATCATGATGCTGATGCTGGTGCCCGTCCTGGTCCAGTACCAGTTGTGGGCCTGGGCGGTGCTGCAGCGGCCGGACCGCGAGGAGCTGGTCAATGTGGCGGCCCTGACCCGCCTGATGTGGAGCGAGGCGCTGCTGGCCGTCGGCGCCGTGCTGCTCATTGGCCTCGGTCGCTGGCTGCGCCGGCACTGGCCCGACACCCTCTGGTTCCAGCACGTCTCGGCGCAATATTACACGCTGACGCTGTGCTATCTGGGCTATCAGGTCGGCATGAACGCGATCAGCACCGGCATCGTGCTGCTGGGGGCCCCCGTGTTCGGCTTTATCGTGATGAACCGGCGCGTGATCTGGCCGGCCACGACCACGGCCCTCGTGGGCACCCTCGGCCTCAGCTATTGCAGCGCCCTTGGCTACCTGCCCTACGCGCCGGTCATGGTGCAACCGACCACCCCGGCCAGTGAACTCTTCCACCTCAACAGCATGCTCGGCTTCGCGGCGCCGCACTTCATCATCATCCTGCTGCTGGCCGACCAGACCCTGAGCTGGTGGCGCCAGCGCGAGGACACCATCCGCGAACTCTCGCGCACCGATGCGCTGACCGGCCTCAACAATCGTCGCGCCATCATGGAAATGCTCGACAAGGAAGTGGCGCGCACCCGCCGCCATGGTCCGCCGCTGGCCGTGGTCATCCTCGACCTCGACCATTTCAAGAAGATCAACGACAGCTGGGGCCATCCCACGGGCGATCGCGTGCTGCAGCAGGCGGCACAGGTGCTGCGCCAGTGCATCCGCCAGACCGACGTGGTGGGCCGCTATGGCGGCGAGGAATTCATGATCGTGCTGCCGGACACAACGCTCGAGGGCGCGGCGGTGCTGATCGAACGCTGCCGCGCGCAGCTCGCCGCCGCCATCATCACCGCCGACAGCGGCGAGACCTTCACCATCAGCGCGAGCTTTGGCCTGGTCGGCAACGAGCAGAACATGGTGCTCGCGAGCGAGGCGCTGATCAAACTGGCCGACGATGCGCTCTACCGCGCCAAGGCGGGTGGACGCAACCGCGTCGAGATCGCCGCGGCGGCCTGAAGCGCGGCTGCCGCAGAGGCGAAGCGCGCCCTGTTACCCTGCGCGGCCCCTCCCGGCGACAGGCCGAGCCGCTCCGCCGCCTCACCCGATCGATACGCCCCGCTCCCGGGCAGGGCCGCCGGCGCTGGACTACTGTTACCTGTCCCCTATCCACCCGGAGACATGTGATGGCACACGAACAATTTTCCAGCTGCATCGAAGCCTGCAATACCTGCGCCACAGCCTGCGATCACTGCGCCACAGCCTGCCTGCTGGAACAGGACATCAAAGCCATGGCCCGCTGCATCGCCCTCGACATCGACTGCGCCCAGGCTTGCCGCCTGGCGGCCGGCTTCATGGCGCGCGACAGTGAAATGGCCGCCTACTTCTGCAAGTTCTGCGAGGAAATGTGCGAAGCCTGCGGCGAGGAATGCGCGCGGCACGCGCATGGCCATTGCCAGGAGTGCGCGCTGGCCTGCCGGCGCTGTGCCGAGGAATGCCGGCGCATGGCCGTCAAGATGCCGGGCGCGCGGGCCGCGCAAGCGGCCTCGCCCTCGCACTGACGCGAGCACCCGAAAAAACGCGCCCCGGTCGCGGCACCCGCCAGAATTCCGGTCAGGCGTGCTGCGGCCGGACGCGCAGGGAGTGACGCAGGGCTTCCAGCACCTGGGCCCGCGTCACCGGCTTGCTGAGGTAATCGTCCACGCCGGCGGCGCGGGCCTCGCGGATGCGGTCCGGCGTGGCATGTGCGCTGAGGGCGATGATCCAGCACGGCGAGTGTCCCTCCTGCCCCTCCCAATCGCGGATGCGGCGCGTGGCCACATGCCCGTCCATCTGCGGCATTTCCGTGTCCATGAGCACGACGTCCCACTGGCCGGGCGCCGCGGTCACGGCCGCGAGGGCAAGCGCGCCATTTTCCACGACGGAAACTTTGATGCCCAGGCTGTTGAGCAGGCTCACGATCACCAACTGGTTGACGACGTTATCCTCGGCGACCAGCACGCGCAGATGGCCAAGGCCATTGCCCTGCCCATCCACGGGATCGGCACTGGGAGCCGGCTCGGCACGAAGAGAGGACAGCAGCAAGGATCTGAACTGAAGCGGATGCAGGGGCAGCTCCAGCACCTTCATCGCCCCCGGCAGGAGCGGCTGCGCGAGCGGCCAGGCCTGCAGCAACGCGGCGCCATTTTCCCGCGCCGGGCGCCCTGCCTCCGCCGATTGGTCCGGCCCCAGCAACAGCACGTCACAGGCAGGCGTGGGCGCTGACGGGTCGACATGGTCGAGGCTCTGCACGGCCATGCCCCAACGCCCGGCCCAGGTCGCCAGATGACTGACCAGCACAGGGTCGCCGCTGGCCACGCACAGGCTCTTGCCCGCCAGCCCGGGCACCGGCTCGGATGCCGCCACGGCAACGACCGGCAAGGTAAACCAGAAGCAGGTGCGCCCGGGCTGGCTGCTGACGCCAATGCGGCCCCCCAGCAACTCCACCAGGCGCTTGGAAATGACCAGGCCCAGGCCGGTGCCGCCGTACTGGCGGCTGGTGCCGGCCGCCGCCTGCTCGTAAGAGCGAAACAGCCGTCGCACCTCGTCCGGGGAGAGTCCGATACCGCTGTCCTCCACCTCGAAACGCAGCACAGGATGGGCGCCCTCCCCCTCGGCCTGCAGGCTCACGCGCAGGTGAATGGCCCCGCGCTCGGTGAACTTGCAGGCATTGCCCAGCAGGTTGTTGAGAATCTGCTTGAGGCGCAGGGGATCGGTATGGACGACGGCCGGCACCGCCGGGTCCATGCGCACCCACAACGCCAGCTGCTTGTCGACGATGCGCGGCGCGTGCAGGGCCACGCAATCGCCCAGCAATTGCTCCAGTGAAGTGTCGATATGCTCCAGGCCCAGCTTCCCGGCCTCGATCTTGGAGTAATCAAGGATGTCGTTGATCACGGTGAGCAGGGATTGCGAGGAGCGGTAGATGGTATCGGCATACTGGCTCTGCTGCTCGGTGAGCGGCGTGTGCCGCAGCAACTCCGACAGGCCCAGCACGCCGTTCATGGGCGTGCGGATTTCGTGGCTCATGGTGGCGAGGAATTCGCTCTTGGCCTGGCTCAGCGCCTCGGCATGGGACTTTTCCGCCTTGAGCCGGTTGATCTGCGCCGCCAGCGCCCGCGACAGCAAGGCCACGGCCAGGAAGCTGCCGACCTCCACCAGGTGTTCGGTGAAAAGGTTGCGCGGCACTATGCCGAGCTTGTTCAGCACGAGCAGGATGGACCCGAACAGAAAGCAGGCCCAGGCCACGATAAAGCCGTTCAGCTCGGGCTTTTCCGCCTCGGAGCGGTCATGCGAGAGCAGGATGGCGATGCCCGCCGTCAGCGACAGGCTAAAGATCACCAGCATCTGCAGGATCAGGAGCGGCGTGCGTCCCATCCAGGGCAAGAGCAGCAACAGCACCACGCCAGCCACGCTGTGCGCCCACAGCAGGCGGGACAGGCGCGGCGTCCACCTGCCCAGGTTGAGGAATCGGATCACGAACCAGGGGGCGATCATGACGATGACGGCCAGCGTGGCCTCAATGGCGATCGTCAGGACATGAGCCTGATCCGGCCAGAGAAATCGCGTCCCGAAGCCCTGCAGTACCACCTGCAGGGCCGTAATCACCGTCGCCCAGCAGACATAGGGCAGCCAGGCCGATTCGTGCAGCGAGGTGTAGAGCAGCAGGCTGTAGAGGATCATGACCAGCATGCCACCCAGCAACAGGCTGTGGATGACGGTCACCAGGGCGCTGTACTCGGAAAATTCCCGTGCCGGCATCAGCACGAGTGGCAATTGCAGATTGGGCGTTTCGAAGCGCATCAGGATTTCGCGCGGCGCCTGCGGCGGCAGCTCGACGGCGAAGGCAAAGGCGAGGGTCTGCAAGCTGCGCTGGTCGTAGGGCAGGTCGGCGCCTTCGCGGTAATGCGTGAGCACCTGCCGCTCCTCATCCAGCAGCCACAGGTCCACCAGTGTGATCAGCGGGTAGTCCAGCCCCAGCACCCAGTCGCGCGCGGCATGGCTGTGATTGCTCAACGCCAGCCGGTACCAGCAGACCTCGGTGGTATAGCCGTGATTGGGGACCGCCGGACCACTGGCGCGCCAGGGCCAGCGCCCGGGATCCTGGCGCAGGGCCTCGATATCGGGCGCCGCCGACGGAGGCATGCAGAAGTGGCGCAGTTGCGGGTAGGGCTGGTAGCGGTCATGCCCGGCCTCCAGCGTCAGCACGGACGCCGGCGCCGGCAATGCGGCAAAAAACAGTACGAGGAAGGCCACCCAGCCGCGCCATGCTTTCATTCCCACTCCCCGCTCCTTCCTGCCTCGGGCCGTCAGGCCGGGTGCCAATTGGCGCATGCGGCCCACGCTCGGCCCAAGCGTTTGTTCCGGAGGATGGCGCGAATGGCAGGATAGCGGGACGAAAGGCAGAGCGGCGAGAGTACAAAAAGGACGGCTGGCGATTGTGTGAACAGCGTCACCCAAGTCAGGCGCAAGCCCGTCAATTCAGCACCAGTGGTGTGGCCGGCCGGGAATGCCCGCCCGGCGTGTGCGGCGGTGGCCGGCTGAAGCCGCAACCGCAGGCAATCAAGGCGTCCGGAAATGCCGGAGAGCGGCCTTCCGTCCCGGCAATGTCCGTCATCACATGGAAACGGGCGAGCCATTCGCAGTCGATGTTGCACCGGAATGGAGCGCCATGCCGAGCCGGCTCCGGCGCAGGAAAGCGGCGGCGCGGCCTGGCGGCGTTATTGCAAAACAGGCTATCCGGCGGCATCGCAAAAAAAGAAAAGGGGCGGCACGCCTGGCGGCGCCCGCCCCTTTTCTTGACCTTACGACTTTGGTATCCGCCCTGGCGGCCATTTCAGCCGGGCGTCTGCCTCCTGCAAGTCGGGATGAATTCCGACCTGCCGGAACAGGCGCTTAGCGGCTCAGGAAATCCCGGAGGCGCTGCAGGCTGCTGTCGGACGTTGCCGTATCCGTCGTGTCGCCGGTATCAACAGGCAACGGCGCGGGCGGCGGGGTCGTCCCGGTTTCCACCGGGGCGGCCGGCGGCGTCACTACCGTGCCATCGGAGGTCACGTTGATATAGCGGTCCAGGAAGGCCAGGGCCTGCGGCCGGTACAGCGAAGTGGCGCCCGAGGCGGTGCTGTGGTCATAGCCCTGCAGCTTGACCAGCTCGACCGGCACGCTGGCGGCGCGCAGGGTCGTGGCGAAATTATCCGACTGCACGGGGGGCACCACCGTGTCTTTGGTGCCGTGGTAGAGGAATACCGGCGCCATGCCGGAGCGCACCTGGCGCCGCGGCGAAGCCTGCTCGTACAGGGCCGGGATCTCGGCATAGGTGCCGCCCATGAAAATCTTCACCGAGGAAGCGTCGCGCGCTTCGGGCGCGGCCAGGTCCGAAGGCGGGGCACCCGCGATCGCCACCTTCACTGCGGGAAGGTCGGATGCCGGCTGCACGGCCAGCAGCGTCGCCAGGTGGCCTCCCGCCGAATAGCCCCAGACCGCGAGGCGGCTCATGTCGAGGCGGTATTCGCTCGCATGCTGCTGCAGCCAGCGCAGGGCCTGCTGCATGTCCTGAAGCTGGGACGGATGCGTGGAACCGGGCGCAAAGCGGTAATTGATGGAGAACGCCGCATAGCCGCGCCCCGCCAGGGTCTTGCCCGTGCCGCTCATGCTGGTCTTGTCGCCGCGCTGCCAGGCGCCACCGTGCAACAGCAGCACCACGGGGCGCTGCCCGGCGTTCGACGGCAGATAGAGATCACCCTTCAGAGCCTGAGGCCAGTTGGTCGGGGTATAGGTGACGGTGCGGGTGCTGGCGGTCGTGCTGGTAGTCGTGGTTGTGCCAGAGGTCGAACTGGTGGTCGAGCCTGAGCGCAGGGCAGTCAGGCTATCGAGGAGGCCGGCCGAAGCGGAAAGCGGAAACGCAAATAACACGGCAGCGGAAAATGATAATACTTTTTTACGAGTGGAAATTCTTTGCATGGATAAAAAACTCCGTCCAAATACTACTTTAGTTGGGCGGAGTACCATCCGTTTTGCAGAGGTAACATTCAACAGCTTGAGCACGAGCTAAATGTTTAGGAAATAGGTATTTTTGTATTTCCGACTGAAAATTTATCCTGAAAAAAATTTCAGGACTGCCACATTTCTTGACTCGCTCCTGGCGGAAGCAGCGATCACTCAGCCTTCTGCGCGTTAACGGCCAGAGCGCCATCCGCTTGTGACGCGCGAATCAGTCGGCCACGGGCCAGGGCGTGGTCTTGGTGCCTTCCACAAAGCCATAGACCGCAATGCCATAGCCGACCGCCGGATCCAGCACGGACTGGCAGTTATGGATGAGCAGGGCCACGGCACAGGCGGCGGCCCTGCCCGCCTCCACATTGGAAAGCGCATGCGCGGCCTTGATGGGCGCGAAGGCGCGCTCCAGGCGCGGCTGCGTGAACTCGAAATCGAGCAGGGGCTGATGGCTGCCCTGGTCATCGAGGGCGGCGCGCACGCGATCATCGGCGAGGCGCAGGCCGAGCCGCGACAGCAGCTCATGCGTGAGGTTCATCAGCTCGGGGCCTTTCTGGTTGGCCTCGTCGGAGAGCACCGCCTGGCCCGGCACCAGCTGCATCGCCGCATAGCCGAAGGACCGGAAATAATAGGTGCCGGCCATGCGCGCCAGCGCGGCAATGACGGACTCGGCCTGCAGGCGGCCCTCCGGGGCGAGCGCATCGAAGGCGACGGAGGCAAAGGCCTGGGCGACGGCGGCACGGGTGGCGGCGGGGGTGGTCATGGGGAGTCCTCGAACGGAGATTGACCGCTGCTGGCGGCGGGCAAGCCGCCCGCGGCGTTGAGGCCGCGATGATACGTCAATCGTTGCACGCTGGCAGGCGCGCTACGAGGCCGCCACTGTATGATGAGGGTCCGGGCGCGGCACGCGCGCCACAACAACAAGACGCGAAATCGAAGGAGCGAACATGCAGGTCGTGGATTATGTGATCGTGGGCGCCGGCTCCAGTGGCTGCGCGCTGGCCGGACGGTTGTCGGAGGATGCCGGGGTGTCGGTGGCGCTGCTGGAGGCCGGCGGCAACAAGGGCGACAGCTGGCTGGTCACGACACCGGCGGCGGTGGTGCTCATGGTGCCGCAGTCGATCAACAACTGGGCCTTCGAAACCGTGCCGCAGCCCGGCCTCAACGGCCGCCAGGGCTACCAGCCGCGCGGCAAGGTGCTGGGCGGTTCCTCGGCCATCAACGCCATGGCCTATATCCGCGGCCACCGCCGCGACTACGACCACTGGGCGGCCTTGGGCAATCCCGGCTGGTCTTTTGCAGAAGTGCTGCCTTACTTCAAGAAGGCCGAGCACAACGACGCCATCAATGATGAATGGCACGGCCAGGACGGCCCGCTGCACGTCAGCCACCTGCAAACCGACAATCCCTTCCAGCAACACTATCTGAAGGCCGCCGAAGAGGCCGGCTATCCGCTCAATCCGGATTTCAACGGCGCCGAGCAGGAAGGCCTCGGCCTCTACCAGGTCACCCAGCTCAATGGCGAGCGCTGCAGCACTTTCCGCGCCTATGTGCAGCCGCACCTGGGCACGCGCTCCAACCTGCAGGTGGAAACCGGCGCGCTGACCCAACGCATCCTCTTTGAAGGCAAGCGCGCGGTGGGCGTCGAATACCGCCAGGGCGGACAGGTGAAAACCCTGCGCGCGCGCCGCGAAGTCATTCTCAGCGCGGGCGCCTTCCAGTCGCCGCAACTGCTCATGCTCTCCGGCGTCGGCGATGCCGCCGAGCTGCAGCAACATGGCATTCCCCTCGTGCAGCACCTGCCTGGCGTCGGCAAGAACCTGCAGGACCATCCGGACTTCATTTTTGGCTACAAGTCCAAAGACACCAACCTGCTCGGCTTCTCGCTCAAGGGCGCCGTGCACGGCTTCCGGCAGATCCTGCGCTACCGTCGTGAACGGCGCGGCCTGATGGCCTCCAATTTCGCGGAAGGCGGCGGCTTCCTGAAAACGCGGCCCGAGCTCGACGCGCCCGACATCCAGCTGCATTTTGTCATCGCCCTGGTCGACAACCATGCCCGCACCCTGCATGGCGGCCACGGCCTGTCCTGCCATGTCTGCCTGCTGCGGCCCAAGAGCCATGGCACGGTCAGCCTCAAGGACCGCAATCCGGAGACACCGCCGGTCATCGATCCGAAATTCCTCGATCACCCGGACGACATCGAGACCCTGGTCGCCGGCTACAAGATGACCGAACGCCTGATGAAGGCGCCGGCGCTGGCCCGCTTCATCACCGAGGATCCGTTCACCGCGAACGTGAAAAGCGATGACGACATCCGCGCCATCCTGCGCGCGCGCACCGACACCGTGTACCACCCGGTGGGCACCTGCAAGATGGGCAGCGATGCCCTGGCCGTGGTCGACGCCGAGCTCCGGGTGCATGGCCTGGAGGGCCTGCGTGTCGTGGATGCCTCCATCATGCCGACGCTGATTGGCGGCAATACCAATGCACCGGCCATCATGATCGCGGAAAAGGCGGCGGACCTGATCCGCCTGGGCGAACAGACAATGGCAACGATGGCCCCTGCCGACCTCGCGACGCAGGAAAGCTGATCCCGGGAGCACCGGCATTGGCCAAATGCCAACGCTTGTAAAACCGGCCTGCCACAAACTTGGGGTGAACTGATACTCCGCGACCGCGAATTCAAGCCTAACTCTCTACTGGCAGTCGCACGCTGGCCGTCACCTGACGGGCTTCAGCTACGCTGCCATCCCAACTCCGGGCAGGGGCGGCGCTTCGCCGCCCCTGCCCGGACATTGATTCCCGCGCGCTTCTTCAGCGCCGGGGGCAGCGTCCTTCGGCAGCAAAGAGAGGCGCGACGCGATGCGAAAAACCCTGGTACGCGTGGTCGCGCTGTTTGCCAGCATGGCCCTGCTGATCGCCGGCAACGGCCTGCTCAGCACGCTGCTGTCGGTACGCCTGGAACTGGAGGCCTTTTCCACTGCCAGCATCGCCATTGTGCTGTCCATCTACTCGCTGGGTTTTATCGCCGGCAGCCTCTGGCTCGACCGCGTCATTCACCGGGTCGGGCATATCCGTTCCTTTGCCGCCTTTGCGGCCCTCTACTCCGCCTGCATCCTGGCGTTCCCGCTGCATGTCTCGGTCCCTGGCTGGATCGTGCTGCGCGTGCTCACCGGCTTTTGCATCGCCGGCCTCACCCTGGTCATGGAAAGCTGGCTGAACGGCCGCGCCACGGTGGAAAACCGCGGCCGGCTGCTGGCGACCTATATGGTGGTGTTCTTTCTTGCGGCCGCCCTGGGCCAGCTGCTGCTGCGCTGGGGCAACCCGGCGGAGCTGCCGTTGTTCAGCCTGGCGGGCATCCTGGTGGCGCTGGCCGTCATTCCCCTGGCGCTCACGCGCGAATCCGCACCGGAGATCCTGCCGGCGCCGCGCCTGCCCTTGCGCGAGCTGGCCCGGCAGGCGCCGCTCGGCGTGGCGGCGGCCTTCACCGCCGGCATTGTCACCAGCGCCTTTTCCGGTGCCGGCCCGATCTATGCGGTGCGCATCGGGCTGCCGCCGGAGACGATTGCGTTTTTCATGGCGGGTCCCATCGTTGCCTCCATGCTGATCCAGCCGCCGGTGGGCTGGCTCTCGGACCGGCTGCCGCGCAAATCCGTGCTCAGTGTCACCGCGCTGGTGGCGCTGGCGGCGGCGCTCGCGATCCCGCTGGCAGGAACGCTGGGTTACGCCCCGCTGGCCGTCACTATCGCGCTGCATGTCGCGCTGGCTTCCGTGCTCTATCCCATGAGCCTGGCCATCACCCATGACGCGCTGGATGCGCACCATGTGATTCCCGCCAACGCCACCTTGCTGCTGGCGCTGGGCCTGGGCACGGTGATCGGGCCGTTGGCGGCGCCGGTGGCGATGGCGGTACTGGGCCCGAGCGGCCTCTTCCTGTTCATTGGCGGCGTGCTGGGCCTGCTCGTAGTGGTGTTGATGGCGATGCAGCGACGCCAGCCAACCGTGCCGGTGGCGGCGCAGGTGCATGGCGTCGTCCTGCTGCCGCCGGGAGCGTCGCCGCAGGCGACCGAGCTGGATCCGCGCGCCGATGCCGGTGATTTCGAAGCGCTGCACCATAACCTCGAGGAGGTGGAGGACGTGGCGCGCCGGGCGTGAGCGGCCGTGGTCGCCAGATGCCCGGCTTCAGGCCGCCACCTCGCTGTCGCGAAGCGCGGCCGCCCGGGCCGCCGGCGAGCGCGCCAGGTAATCCAGCGCCTGCTGCGTATTGCCCTCGGTGACCGGATGAAACCTCGGCGAGATCCAGCGCAGGGTGGCGCGCAGGAGGAAGCCGAAGGTCGGCACGTTTTCCGTGCGCCGGCCGGTGCGCTCCAGCTCCAGCAGCATGCGCGGGAGCGACTGCCGCGACAGCCAGCGCGAGTACGCATCGGTATCCTGCCCGGCCAGCGAACGTCCCCCCTCGGCCAGAAAATAGAGAAACAGCGGAAATATGACGGCCATCAGTGCCTGTCGGCTGACATAAAAGCCGAGCTCGGTGCGGCACAGGTGCTGGAACAGGTCAAAGGCCACCGTGCGATGCTCCACTTCTTCGGCCAGATGCCAGCGAAAAAGATCCGCCATGACCGGGTCGGCCTTGTCCCAGGTCTTGTTGTCCATGCACCACTGGCCGAGCACACCGGTGAAATGCTCGATGGCGGCAATGACGCCGACGCGAAAGATCAGCCACTGCTTTTGTCCCGGCAGCCGCTGCAGCCCCTTGATGCCGAAAGGCGCATCACCCAGAAACTGCTCGAACAGCCAGTCGGCCTTGCGGCGATAGGTGTCCGTATCGAGACCGTGGCCCTGCAGGAACTGCTCGGCCTTGGAGTGGCTGCGCGCGTGAATGGCTTCCTGGCGGATAAAGCCCTCCACATCGGCGCGCAGCTGCGCATCGCGCACCAGCGGCAGCGCCTGGTTGTAGACGCGGCAGAACCAGAGTTCACCGGCGGGCAGCAGCAGGTTGATGCCGTTGATGAGGTGGTTGGCGAGCGGATCGTCCGGGATCCAGTGCAGGGGAACGTCCTGAAAATCGAACTGCACGCGACGGGGTTTCAGCGGATGACGGATGGCGGCGGTCATGAGGCTCTCCAGTCTTGGAACGTGGGATCAGGGCGTGAGGTCGATACGCGCCACCAGGCGCGAGACGCCGGGGACGAAGCGGCTGAGCAGGCGCGTGGCCCAGGCCTCGGCGCCCACCAGGGACAGCGCGGGGTTGTCCTGCACGGCACGGAACACGGCAGTGGCCACGTCCTCCGGCGCGAAGTTGCGGCGCTTGTAGAGGGCGTCGGCCTTGCTGCGCAAGCGGACCTGCTCGGCCTCGCTCACGCCGGCATAAACCGTGGCGGAGGCGATGCCGGTGGCGACGAAGCCCGGGCAGATCGCCGTGACGCCGATGGCGTGCCCGGCGAGTTCCGCGCGCAGGCATTCGGTCAGCATGTGCACGGCGGCCTTGCTGGTCGAATAGGCGGCAAGCTTGCGGTTGGGCGCGAAGGCGGCGGCCGAGGCCACGTTCACGATATGGCCGGCGCGGCCACCGGCCACCATCTGCTGCGCGAACAGGCGCGAACCGTGGATGACGCCCCAGAGGTTCACCTTGAGCAGCTTGTCCCAGTCCGCCACGGACGTGTCGAGCAGGCCGCCGGCCATGCCGATGCCGGCGTTGTTGACCATGATGTCGGCGCCGCCGAAGTCCTTCTCCACTTCCTTCGCCAGCGCTTCCATGGCCTTTGCGGCCCCCACGTCGACGGTGCGCGCCCAGGCCGTGGCGTCCAGCAGGCGGCACAGCGCCGCCGTGCGTTCGGCGGCGGCCGTATTGATATCCACGCACACCAGGTCGGCACCCTCCTCCGCAAACTTCAGCGCGGTGGCGCGGCCGATGCCGGAGCCGGCCCCGGTGACCACGGCCAGTTTGCCGGCCAACGGCAGCGCCTGGCGCGTCGGGCGCACGCGCGCCCGCTGCAGCGCGATGGAGAGTTCGCCGCGTTCGACGCCCTCGACAAATTCGACTATCCACGCCGCGATCAGGTTGGGATGACTGAGCGGCACCCAGTGACTGGCATTGATATCGCGGCGATAAAGCTCCGGCACCCAGCGGTGCAGGTCTTCGAAGAGCTGCGGGCTCACGTAGTTGTCGCGCGTCGGCACGATGAGCTGCACCGGGCAGGCCGCGTGACGGATTTCCGGCGCGATAAGCTTCTGACGGAAATTGGCGCGGTATAGCTGCACGCCGTTGGCGCCGTCGGTGATCTGCGTCGGATTGGGTTCGGCTTCCACCACGCCCTCGCGCTTCTCCAGATAGGTCGGCCAGAGTTTTCCGAAGCCTGCCCGCCAGCCTGCGGTCGGCAGCACCGGCAACTGGAAGAATCCGATATACCAGGAACTCAGCAACTGCTTCATCACCTTGGCCTTGGCGGCCGGCGAAAGATTCAGCGTGCGCTCGCGCACCCAGTGCGCGGCATGATCGAGCGCGGGGCCGGAGATCGTGGTGTAACTGGCGATGCGCGGCTTCAGGCGCTCGGTGGTCACGGATTCCCAGCTCTGGATGGAGCCCCAGTCGTGGCCCACCAGATGAAAGCGGCGGTTCGGGATCACGGTGTCCACCACCGCCGCCAGGTCCTGCGCCAGCAACTCCAGCGTGTAGGCGCGCACGCCCGGCGGCGCATCGGACTGGCCGGCGCCGCGCACGTCATAGGCGATCACGTAAAAGTGTTTGGCCAGGTGCTCCGCCACCGGCTTCCACACCAGGTGGTTGTCGGGATAGCCGTGCACCAGGACGACCGGGGTCTTCCTGCTGTCCCCCCAGCCCGTGACATGCAGGCTGACGCCGGCGGACTGGATGCGTGCGGTCATGGTCTTCATGCCACCGCCCTCCCGGCCGTGGCATCCACCGGCCACAGGCCGCGCTCCTTCCAGCGCCGGACATGCGGCGACTCGTCGTCCAGCCAGTAAGCGTCGTCCTCGGTGATGACAAGCAGCTCCTCGAACTTGGCGCCGACGCCGTGGAATCCCAGGTGCGGCTCCACCGCCCACAGACCGGGCACCGGCGCGTGATTGGAGCTCTCATTGGAGGACCAGATCGGCGACCAGCCCTGGCGGCGCGCCACCAGGCCGAGGCGGCCCAGCGACTCCACCGCCTGCAGGCCGAACTTGAACAGGGTGGTGGGCGTCTGGCGCTTGCGCGGCGGCATGGGCTGCACGGTGTGCGCCAGGGTTTCGAAGGGATAGGCCTTGTGCCGGGGCGCATGGCCCTGCTGCAGGATCAGGCGGTCGACGGCGCGCGAGACTTCGCTCATGGGCTGGCGCTGCCTGATGAGGTCCAGGATCAGGGCACGATGGGCCGCCAGGTCGTCGAGCAGCAGGTCGAGGATGGGGTTCTCGCCCAGCACGCCGGCATAGCCGATGTCGGCCACATAGCCGTTCACCACCGGCGCGTTGTCCAGGATGAAGGGCATGTTTTCTTCGAGGCGGCGGTTGGTGGGCAGGAACTGCAGGGCGACCTTGAAGCCCTGGAAGGCGGTGCGGTCGCCGAACCAGGCAAAGGGCGAGTGGAACCAGTCGGTGACGCCATGATCGAGCAGCCAGACTTCCTGCAGGCGGGCGGCCTGCTTCTCGGTCATGCCGGGCTTGAGCTCCTTGGCGACGGCCTCGGCGGCGGCATAGGCCAGGCGCTGGACGTGGCGGAACTGCTCGAGGTCGGCGGCGTCGGGCTGGTAACCCCGGACGGCGGCCGGGGGGGCAGAGAGGAGGGGCATGGCAGGTCTCCTGGAACTTAACGGCGTTAAGACCCAGGAACCTTACATCGAACAATGTCACATTGCATGACCGAAATGACTAAGGCCGCCGGCACGGCAGTCAACCGCCCCCTCCCCGTTACCGGTGCGGCTTCAGCGCTCCGTTGGCTGCAGCGTGTAGCCCTCGCGCGGGAAATGCACATGCACGGTGCCCACCTGTGCGTCTTCTCGCGCCAGGATCCAGCGCGTGGGGGTGGCGCCCGCCAGCACCCCGGCGCTCGGTACCTGGGCATAGTCGGACGGCGCAATGGTCACGGTGCGGCCCACCAGCGGATCGCTGCGGTGCTCCGCCGGAATGGCGCGCGGCGTTGCCTGCCGGGCAATGGCCAGGGCGGCGTCGATCGTCAGGGTCGCCGGGCGCCCGTCGCCCAAGGCCTGCATCCGGTCCATCCAGGCGTTCAGGCGCGGCAAGTCCTTCAGCATCCGCGACTCAGCCTGGTCACGGATCATCCACAGGCTGTGATAGGTGGAGAAATCCGCGTGGTTGGGCGTCGCTCCGAACAGGAAGTCCTGCGTGAGCGCGGCCTCCACCCGGGCCGCATGCGCGAGCGCTGCCGGCCGCGCCGCGCGCAGGCCGACGATGCGTGTGGTTGCCGTGCGCCCGAGCTTGATGCGGTCCCAGGCAAAACGCAGCAAGCCCGGCAGCGACATCGATTCCCGCGCCTTGCGGCGCAGGGTGCGGTTGCCCGCCGCCAGCACGCAGGCAAAGAATTCGTCCAGGTCCACCTTCGCCACCCAGGCCTGCGCCTCGGGACTGCAATTACCCAGGGCCAGCTCGGGCTTGCCGGCGCGGGCGGCGATTTCCTCGGCAATGATGCGCGAATCGCAAAACACGTCGGCCCCGTCCTGGGCTACCGGCACCTTGCGGTAGCCGCCGGCCAGCGCAGCCAGATGCGGCCGCGGCGGGAACTCGCGCACGGTCACGGACTGCCAGGGCAGGCCCGCATAGCCGAACATGCTGCGCATCTTCTGCGAGAAGGGGGACATGGGGTAGTGGTGCAGGATGAGGTCGGGCATGGCGGCGTTCCTGGCAGGGGGAGCCGCAGCGTAACCGAGCGGCAGGCTTCCGCAAACCGGAGGGCTGCTGGCCGGGGCTCTTGGACGCCGAAGGTCCGGCTCTTCGCGACTCCGCATGAAAAGCAGGCTTTGCCGGGGAAGGCTGCACCACAGTATCGTCAGCGCAGTTCAGATGAGCGAAACCGGGACGCCCCATGAAAAACCTGGCCTTTATCCAGCGCAATGACACGCGCTTTGCGGTGGGCGACTTCTCCCCCGTGCTGTCGATCTTTTCCTATCACGACCTGGGCAGCACCGTGTCGCCCTTCCTGCTGCTGGACCATATCGGTCCCGGCCGACTGCTGCCGTCGACGCAGCGCAAGGGCGTGAACGACCATCCGCATCGCGGCTTCGAGACCGTGACGATCGTTTATGCCGGCGAGCTTGAACATCGCGATTCCAGCGGCGGAGGCGGCATCATCAGCGCCGGTGACGTGCAGTGGATGACGGCAGCGGCAGGCATCATCCATCAGGAACGTTTCAGTGAGGGGTTCACGCAAAGCGGCGGGCGCTTCGAGATGGTCCAGCTCTGGGTCAACCTGCCGGCGGCCGACAAGATGGGGCCGCCGCGCTACCAGAGCCTGGCGCGTGCCGCCATTCCCGTCCTCGAGTTGCCGGACGGCGCCGGCTCCGTGCGCATCATTGCCGGCACGCACCAGGGCGTGGCCGGCCCGGCGCAAACGCATACCCGCATGAATGTGCTTGATGTGCAGCTGAACGCCGGCCAGTCCGCGATTTTTGACAGCGCGGAAGGCGACACGGCCCTGGTCTATTTGCTGTCGGGCCGCCTGCTGTTCGACAAGGACCAGGCACTGGAGGAGCAGGGCCTCGCCGTGCTGTCACAGCAAGGGGCGGGGGTGTCGGTGACGGCAACGGAAAACAGCCGGCTACTGGTGCTGAGCGGTGAACGTATCGACGAGCCCATCAACGGCCATGGCCCCTTCGTCATGAACAGCTACGAAGAGATCCTGCAGGCCTATGACGACGTCAAGAATGGCCGGCTGGGGCCGGGCACGGCGTCCTGAGCCCCCCTTACACGCCAGGCTCCGTCACGAAGCCCAACTTCTGGACCCCGGCGCGCTGCGCCGCCGCCATCACCCGCAGCACGTTCTCGTAGTCGGACTGGCGGTCGCCGCGAATATGGATTTCGGGCTGCGGCGCCAGCGCCGCCGTCGCCGCCAGGCGCGTGGCCAGCGCATCTCCCTGCAGGCGGTCCTGGTTCCAGTACACCTCGCCTGTCGCCGTCACCGCCAGCACCACGGTATCCGGCCTCGCCTGCGTCGGCGTGTTTTGCGCGCGCGGCAGCTCCAGGTTCACCGAATGCGTCAGTACCGGCACCGTGAGCATGAAGATGATCAGGAGCACCAGCATGACGTCCACCAGCGGCGTCATGTTGATTTCACTGACAACGTCATCCTCGTCTTCGAGACCGCCGCCAAACGACATGTCACTGCCCTCCGGACTTGCCAGCGGCGCGCGCTACGGGCGAACCCGTCAGGAAATACGCGTGCAGCTGGCGGGCGAAGCGGTGCATGCGGCTGACCACGCCCTTGTTGGCGCGCACCAGGGCGTTGTAGCCCAGCACCGCGGGAATCGCGACCGCGAGGCCGAAGGCCGTCATGATCAGCGCCTCCCCCACCGGCCCCGCGATCTTGTCGATGCTGGCCGAGCCCGCCATGCCGATGCTGACCAGGGCGTGGTAGATGCCCCACACCGTGCCGAACAGGCCGATAAAGGGAGCGGTCGACCCCACCGAGGCGAGAATGGGCAGGCCGGCCCCGATGCGCTCGGCGCTCTCGTCGATCTCGCCGCGCAGGCTCCCGGTCAGCCACTCCGCCAGGCTGAGCTGCCCGTGCAGGTCCTCGCGGTTGCTGGCGTGATGCTCGGCCGCCGCCTTGCCCTCCAGCGCCAGGCTGGTGAAGGGATTGTCGCGGCCATCGACGTGCAGGAGGGCGAAGCCTTCGTCAAACGTGTGCGCATGCCAGAAGCCGCCGACATGGCGCGACACCCGGCGCAGGCGCCAGGCCTGCCAGCCGCGCGTGACAATCACGTACCACGACGTTACTGACATCAGCAGCAGCAGGAAGGCCACCGACTTGATGACGATATCGCCTTGCGCCCAGAGGGCGGCAATTCCGTAGGGATTGCTGTCCATTCGTGCATCTACCTCTTTGTTAGCGAATCAGGGAAAAAACCAGGGACTGGGCATGCCAGAGGGCCACGGCGGCATCGCCGCGGCGCGCCGGCACATAGGTCCAGCGGCGCACGGCGGCGAGCGCGGCTTCATCAAGACGGGGATAGCCGCTTGAAACCTTGACGCGCAACTGCCCCACCGAGCCGTCAGGCAGGATGTAGACGTCAAGCACGACGCGGCCGGCTTCCTTGAGGCGACGCGATACCGCCGGATAGACCGGCTTGGGATTGTTGAGATGGGCAGCTTCACTGCGTGGCGGTGTGACGGGTCCGCTGGCGCTGTTGTCGGTGCTCGCCGGGGCCGCCGCGGGAGCGGTCGCCGTTTCTGCCGGCGCGGCCGGCGCCGGTGACTGGACCGCCGGTTCCGGCGGCAGCACCGGGGCACGCTCCGAGGGGGGCAGCTCCTGCCGCGGCGCAGCGGCGGGTGTGGGACGCGCACGCGGCGTTGGTGCCGCCAGGGGCGGAGTCGATGGCGGTTGCCGGTGCTCCGACACCAGTACCCCCATCACGGCCGGTGGTGATGTCACCACCGCCGGCGTCGCCCGGCCGTACAAAATGAACAGCAGCAGGCCGGCGTGCGCGAACACGACGGCAGCCATGGCGAGCGCGCGCCCGGCCTCATCGCCCCTGCAGGCCTGGCGCAGAAGATGCAGGACACGGGCCGTCATGAGCGTCTTCCCGTGACCATGGCGCGCAGCAGCGCGACACCCGTCAGCCGTTGCATTAAAAAAACCGCAAGAACATGCACGACGACCACCACCATCACCACGTCGGCGGACCACTCATGCAGGCGCTGCACCCACTCCTCGCCCCAGAAGGCGTCGGTGTCCTGCAGCCAGCCGCTCACCGCGGTGACCACCAGCATCAGCAGCAGGAAAAGGATCATCAGCGCCCCCAGCGGGTTATGCCCCGGCCACTCGGCATGGCCGGCGGGAAAAGCGCGCAGGTATCGGGCCAGCCGCGCAGGCGTCGGCCAGAAGGCGGCAAAGCGCTCCTGGCCCTGCCCGAAAAGCCCCAGGCCGATGCGCGCGAGCACCAGCGCCAGCACGGCATATCCGGCCCACTCGTGCAGACTCCCGCCCCCTTCCAGCCACCCATAGGCGGCGAGAAACAGTGCGGCGTTCAGCCAGTGAAACAGGCGGACGGGCAGGCTCCAGACCGGCAAGACAGACATGCTCAGTCGCGGACCTTTTTCTTCACGATGGCGCCGGTGACCGGGTTGAAATACACCTCGATCTCGACAAAGCGGTCGCGCTTGTCGTTAAGGCCCCAGCCATAGATTTCGTAGCAGTTGCCATCGGTAAGGAAGCGCTTGATGGCGAAGCCGTACTCGTTGACGATTTTTTTCTGCATCTCGAGCACGTGCAGCCACTGCTCCTTCGGGGCCTCCGGGCAATTGGCGCTGGCCAGGGCCGGACCGGACAGCGCCGACAGCAGGGAGGCCAGGGCAAGCCCGCCCAGGCGATTGTTCAGGCCCTTGTTCATCGTTTTCTTCATTGCGATCTCCTGAGAACCAGTCTTGGTAGGTCGGGATTTATCCCGACTGACAATCTGCGAGGCGGCCTACTGGCATAGGCTCTGGGAACCCTTTCCAGCAGGAAATTCTGTATCCTGAAAGTCGGGATAAATCCCGACCTACAGGAACAGGTATTTGTTGGCTCAGACGCTGGCCCAGCGCCGGAGCAGGTTGTGGTAGAGACCGGACAGCTGCAGCGCCTGTGCGGCGGCCGCGGCGTCCGGCGAGGACGTGAGGGCTTGCACTGACTGGTCCAGGTCGAAGAGCAGCTCGCGCTCGCCATCGTCGCGCACCATGCTCTGCAGCCAGAAAAAGCTGCAGATGCGCGCGCCGCGCATCACCGGCTGCACGCGGTGCAGGCTGCTGGAGGGATAGAGCACCAGATCGCCGGCGGCGAGCTTGACCTGCTGTGCGCCGAATCTTGTCTCGATGACCAGCTCGCCGCCGTCGTACTCCCCGGGCTCGCACAGGAACAGCGTCACCGAAAGATCGCTGCGCAGCAGTTGCGGCGAACCCGGCAGCGGCATGATGGCGCTGTCGACATGGGTACCGTAGTGGCCGCCGCCGGCGTAGCGGTTGAAGCGCGGGGGATGGATGCGATCGGGCAGTGCCGCTGACAGGAACCGCGGATGCCGGCCCAGCACACCAAGGATGTGCCGCCCCAGCGCCTGCGCCACCGGCGACGCATCCGGCAATTGCTCGTTGTGCTTGACCCGGATAGCGAGCGAGCCCGCGGTGGCCTGGCCATCGCTCCAGCCGGCACCGTCCAGCTGTTCGCGAAAGGCGCGCACGGTGGCCTTGTCCAGCACGTTTTCAATCACCATCAACATGACGTGTCCTCCCCTGCCCGGTCGCGCCACAGCGCGTCACGGGTGATATCCGCCAGAGTCGCGCAGCCGGCCAGCGCCATCACCACTTCCAGTTCCTCGCGCAGGCAACGCAGCAGATGCGCGACACCGAGCGCACCCGCCACCGCCAGCGCCTGCGCCGCGGGGCGGCCCACCACTACGGCATTGGCGCCCAGCGCCAGCGCCTTGAAGGCATCGGCGCCGCTGCGCACGCCGCCATCCAGCAACACCAGCGCGTCGGCACCGGCCGCGGCGCGCACCGCCGGCAACAGGTCCAGCGGCGCCGGCAATTCGTCGAGGGCGCGGCCGCCATGGGCGGACACCACAAAACCGGCAACACCCAGCGCACGCAGCCGGCGCACGTCGTCCGGATGCGCCACGCCTTTCACCAGCACCGGCAACACCGTCTGCGCCAGCAGCCACTCCAGATCGGCCCAGGTGGGCGCCTCGGCCATCAGACCCTGGAATACGACGCTATCGTCCGCGCCCAGTTCGCGGCGTGGCGGCGGCGCATAACGCGCCAGGCTGCCGGGCCGGCCCTCCGGCGGCATCACGAAGCCGGCGGCAAGCGCGCGGCGGCTGGCTGGCTGCACGGGCGCATCCAGAGTCACCACCAGCGCGGCATAACCGGCGGCCTCGGCGCGACGCAGCAGATCAAGCGTGACCTCGCGCTGCGGCTGGAAATACAGCTGGAACCAGCGCAGGGCCTCGGGGGCTGCGGCCGCCACATCCTCCAGCGGCAGCGACGACAACGTGCTCAACACCAGCACGCCGTCCGTTGCCGCGGCGCCGCGCGCGGCGGCGACCTCACCCTCCGGATGCAGGATTTTCTGCGCCGCCACCGGCGCCAGCAGGAAGGGATGCGCCAGCGTACGGCCGGTCACCGCCACCCGCGTGTGGCCGCCGGCGAGGTCCTGCAGCACGCGGTTGACGATGCGCCAACGCTGGAAGGCAGCGCGACTCTCGCGCAGGCAGCGCTCGTCGCCACTGCCACCGGCCAGCCAGGCCCAGGTGGCAGGCAAAATGAAATCCGGCGCCAGCCGCTCATAGTCGGCGGCCGACAGCAGGTCGCGCGGCAACGTGGTCAGCGGCGGTCGGGTCGGCGTCATGGCAGTGCCTCAAGAGAAAGCCCGGACGGTGCAACGCCATCCGGGCCTCCCTGCAAATATCGCCCCGCTTCCTGCGGGACGAACCGGGGTCAGAAGGAGTACGCCAGCGTCACCCTGGCATTGCGACGATCGCCGATGTAGGTGAAGGCGCCGCTGCGATACGCCGCAAGGTAGTAATCCTCGTTGGTCACATTGCCGACGTTGACGCGTACGCTGGCCTGCCTGGTGAACTCGTAGTTGGCGAAGACATCAAACACGGTGTAGTCGGGCACCTCGTAGGAATAGCCGCCCAGCGTGGCGTTCCAGGCCGCCGCGCTGTCGGGCTGGCCGGCGTAGCGCTCGCTGGCATAGGTCGCGGTGCCGCCAAAGGCAAAGGCCGGCGTGATCTGGTAGCGCAGCTGCAGGAACACGCTGTCATCGGCGAAGTTGCTCAGGGTGCGGCCCACGCTGGCCGGATCCACCACCGAGCGCAGCACTTCCGATTTCATGGTCGCGGCGCCCAACTGGGTGGAGAGCTTGTCGGTGAGGTTGCCGGTGACGCCGATTTCCACGCCCTGCACGCGGTTCCTGCCGGTGTTGAGGGTGCCGGTGGTGGCGTAGCTGTTGGCCGACAGCCCTTCCATCACGTCGTCCTTGGTCACCTGGAACACGGCGGCGGTCAGCAGCAGCTTGTCGTCGGCCAGGTTCCACTTGGTGCCCAGCTCGAGGTTTTCCGTGGTCTCGGGACGACTGCCCGCCACCAGCGCCGGATTGCCGGCGACGGTGCAGATGCCGCCATAGCCGCAGTTGGCGCCGAGGTCGGATTCGCCGCCGTTGATCTCGGAGGCGGTGCTCCAGGTGGCGTAGACATTGCCAAAGTCATTGAGCTCGAGCACGGTGCCGAGGTGGTAGTTCCAGAGCTCCTCGTCATAGGCGTAGCGCGTCTGCACCAGGGTCGTGGTGTTCTGCACCGTGTTCTCGTAATCAAAGCCGTCCAGGCGTACGCCCGCGAACACGTTCAGGCGCTCGGTCAGGTCCACGGTATCCATCACCGAGAACGAAGTGGTTTCGACATGGTAGTCGGAATCCCAGTTGCCTCGGGTGATGGAGCGGCCCATCAGCGAGCTGATGTTGGAAATGTAGTTGCCGCCAGTATCCACAATGCAGAAGCCGTTATTGGACGTCGCGGTGGTGCCGGTGATGCAGTTGGCATTGGCGGGATTGGTGAGGCCGGTGTAGACGCCGTTCAGCACCTTGTGATCGGTGTACTCGACCCCGAACAGGAACCGGTGCTGCATGCCCGCCAGCTCCGTGTCCACGAAAAGGTTGGTCTGGTTGGCCACGTAATCGACCTGCTGCCAGCCTTGGTGCGTGCTCAGGGTCACCGTGGCGGTGCCGGCGTCGGGATCGTTGGTGCCGCGCACGGTGCCGCGGGCGCCGGTGGCGACATAACCGTTATCGGCCGAGCCATGGCGCGAGGCATTGGTGATGCGGACGCTGTCGCTGATGTCGTAGTTGAGGCGCAAGGTGGCCACGTCCACATCGGAGCTCAGGAAATCCTGGTCCTGCAGATAGGCCGGCAGGCCCACCACCGGGGCGCCGCCATTGGGCCGGATATAGGTGCCGAGGTCGGGCTTGTCGCGCGCTTCCAGATGATAGAGGTCGGCGATGACCTCGAGCTTGTCCAGCGGTGTCAGCAGCAGCGAGGCGGCGTAGCCATTGCGCTCGCGGTCGGCCGGCTCGCGGTCGGGCACTTTCTCGTAGGCCTGCAGCAGATTGACGCGCAGCGCCGCGTCGTCGCTGATCACATGGTTGGCATCGAGCTCGATGCGGCGGAATTCGTCGGAGCCCGCACCCGCCTTGAGCCGGCTGAAATCGTGTTCGGTGCTGGCCTGCTTGCTGACGCTGTTGACCGCGCCGCCGACCGTGCCGCGACCGGCGAAGGTGGCGCTCGGGCCCTTGGAAATCTCGACCTGCTCGGTCACGAAGCTTTCGCGGATGGTCATGCCGGGATCGCGCAGGCCGTCCACGAACACATCGGAGCGGGCTTCGTAGCCACGGATGATGTAGCGGTCGCCAAACGCATTGCCGTTCTCACCGGTGCCGAGGGTGATGCCGGGCTGGGCCTGCAGCACTTCGCGCAAATCGGTGCGACCGGAATCCTCCATTTGGGCCTGGGTCAGCACACTGATGGTTTGCGGCGTTTCGGCCAGCGGCTTGACGTGGCGGGCATCGCCGGAGACGCGGGCTTTATAGGGAGCACCGACCTCGGCATAAGGGTTGGTGTCGATGGCCCGTTCCTCGATCAGCACGGTGGCCAGCGCAGGCTCGGCTTCGGTGGCCGGGACTGTCGCGGCGGCTGCCGGTGTGGCAGGTGCGGCGTTGCTCGCAGGCTCTCCGCCATTGGCAGGCGCCGGGGCGGCAGCGACGGGGCCGGCGGGCGCGAGCTCCGCCGGGGCCGTCTCCGCGGCCAGTGCCAGCGGCGCCAGCAGGGCGGCAGAGATCCCCAGCGCCAGCGCGCAGCGCTCGGGGGCCAGGGCCGGCGCGGAGCGCAGGGAAGCGGGTCGGAGGGCGGCGGTCGAACGGGCAGGCATGGGCAGCTCCAGGGAGGGGGATCCTAACTGGAGCGGGAGTATATCTAAATGAGAATCGTTATCAATACTATTTGCAAATAGACGGACCCGCGCAACGCCGCTGCCTCCCCCTGCGGCTTCCCGAGCCGCCGCCCGGGCTTCCATGCTGTCAGGCAGGCCCCAAAACGGGCCCTCAGGTCGCTATGCTGTCCAGAAAGGCCGGCGCCCCCGGCAGCCTGCCCCGCGCCAACAGGAGCCCCCCATGATCGAACAGGTAATCGAGGCCCGGCACCGCGACCTCGGCGGCTTTGAAGTCCGGCGCGTGCTGCCCGCGGGCAAGCGGCGCATGGTCGGCCCTTTCATCTTCTTCGACCAGATGGGCCCCGTCGACCTGCCGGCGGGCCTGCCCCGCAGCGTCGACGTGCGACCGCATCCACATATCGGCCTGTCGACGCTGACCTATCTGTTCGCGGGCGAAATCATGCACCGCGACAGCCTGGCAACGGAGCAGCCCATCCTGCCGGGTGAAGTGAACTGGATGACCGCGGGCGCCGGCATCACCCACTCCGAACGCTTCGAGCACGCCCGCGCCCACGGCGACCACGTGCACGGCATCCAGGCCTGGGTCGCGCTGCCGCGCGAGCTCGAGGAGATGGCGCCGGCCTTCGCCCATTACGGCAGCGGAGATTCGCCGGTCTATGCCAGTGGCGGCCTGCAGGCGCGGCTGATCGCCGGCAGTGCCTTCGGCGCCTCGGCCAAAGTCAGCACGCACTCGCCGCTGTTTTATGTGCACTGGGAACTGGCGACCGGCACGCAGGCGCAGTTGCCGGCGGAATACCCGGAGCGCGCGGCCTATATCGTGAAAGGCGCCGTCGAGATTGACGGCAGGCCGTGGACGGCGGGCCAGATGCTGATCTTCAGCCCGGGCAAGCCGGTGCGCTTTACCGCCCTGACACCCGCCACCGTCATGCTGCTGGGCGGCGAACCGGTGGGCGAGCGCTACATTGAATGGAACTTCGTGTCGTCGTCGCGCGAGCGCATCGAGCAGGCCAAGGCCGACTGGACGGCCGGCCGCCTGAAGCTGCCGGACTTCGACCACGCCGAGTTCATTCCCCTGCCCGGCGCGGCCGCCCCGCCCGACCCGATGTCGTGACGCGCGCTTACTTGTCGCGCTTTTCCTTCTTTTCCGCCTTTTCCGCCTTCTTCTCCTGCGGGGTCTTCGCCGGCTTCTTCTTGGTTTCCTTCTTGCGCTCCATACCCTTGCTCATGGCGATCTCCTGTTGGTAGTGATGAGATTACTATCCCACAGTGGGGAGAGGATTGCCCGGCCCTTCTTGCCGCGCGCCCGGGGGGAGGCTCCGCGCCGGCAAGGGCTCGCCCGGGCCAAACGCCATCTCCACTTGCCGCACCGCCCCCTCCAGCTCATCCAGGGCATCGGCCAGGTAGTCGGCCAGGCGCTGCGGATCACGCAACACTTCCGGCGCGCTGGTCATGGCAATGGACAGCGTGTCGCCATAGCTCAGCACCACCAGCGACAGCGCCATGCCGTCAAAGACGCCGACCATGCCGCTGAAGCTGCGCATCGGCGCGCCATCGAGGTAGAGCGGCACCGGCGAGCCCGGCACATTGGTGATCACCAGGTTGAACATGGGGGGCAGCTGCCGCGCCCTGTTGCCCTGCGAATAGCGCGACAGGAAATGCGCGGTGGCGGCGTGCGGCAACTGGTCGAACAGCGCCTCCACCGTCATCTCGCGGCTATAGGCCTTGGCGCAACTGGCGTTCTGGTGGATCTGCCGCAGGCGCATCAGCGGATCCTCGATATCCGTGGCGAGCCGGATCAGCATCGCCGACACCTTGTTGCCGAGCGCATGCTTCTCGTCATGGTTGCGCTTGGAGACCGGCGCCATGCCGACCAGCGAGCGGGCCGGCAGCGCGCCGTCGTCGGCCAGATAACGGCGCACGGCGCCGGCGCAGACCGCCAGCACCACGTCATTCACGGTCAGGCCGTGCATGTGGCGGCGGATTTGCCGGATGCGCGCCATCGACAGCTCGGCCGTGCAGTACACGCGCCGCGCGCTGACGGGAACATTGAACGGCGTGTGCGGCGCCGTGAACCAGTGCGGCAGCAGCGTCCGTTCCTCGGGATCCGCCAGGCGCTGCAAGAAGCGCCGCCCGAGCTGGAGACCCGAGCGCGACAATTCCTGCGCCTGCTCGCGCCAGCCGGTCGCGGTGAACAGGCGATGCCAGACCATCGCCGCCTGGCCCGGCATGGGCTCGGGCGTCCACGTGTCCGCCGGCAGCGGGCGCGGCGTGGCCTCCAGGTCGAGCAGTCCACTGATGACCGCTTCGGCCGAGACCCCGTCCAGCGCCGCATGGTGCACCTTCAGCAGCAAGGCAAACGCCCCGCCCTGGCGCGTGCGATGGCCCTCCCCGGACTCCACGTAGAGAAGTTCCCAGAGTGGACGGTCGCGCCGCAGCGGCTTGCTGAAGAATTCCGCGCTGAGCGTCTCCAGCCCGGCCAGGTCGAGGGGCGCCTGCACCGTTTCCCGGCGCAGGTGATGGTCCAGGCAGAAGTGCTCGTCCTCCACCCACCAGGGCGCATCCAGGTGCAGGGGCGCCATGGCGAGGCGCTGCCGGAACACGCGCGCCGTCTGCAAACGCGTAAACACGTGTTCACGAACGCGCTCAAGGCTCATCCGGCCCCGGGCCGGGGCGTCGAAGATCAGGACACCGCCCACATGCATGGGGGAATGGTCATTCTCGAGATGCAGGAAGGAGGCATCGAGGTTGGTCAATTGCTGCATATCCCTCTCCGATAAATGTGAACATCCGTTCACTGTCGGAGGCAACTCTAGGGCATGCCCGCCAAACCGGACTTGATCATGGTCAAGTCCGGCAAGGGCAGTGCCTTGGCCCGGCCCTGATCGTGGCCGGCCTCGACCTCGACCCCCTCAGGCGCGCCAGTGGCTCCCGGGGCCACCCAGAAAACCCGGTCCTGCAGCGCCGGACGCGACAAATTTCCCGCCATACGGCGCCCCACGGCCGGCCGGAAATGCTTAGCTTAGGTTTCATGGACAGGGGATAGCGTCTGAAACCCGATGTGCCGCCGGAGTCGCGGCACACAGGACGGCATGATGGAACGACAAAAAGGATGCGTACTGGGGCTGCTGTCCCTGCTGGCGGCCCCCCTGGAAACGGCCCGTGCCGCTACCGCGGAGCCGCTTGTGCTGGCGGCCAACACCGACCTGCTGACCCTGCCGCTGGAGGATCTCGGTCGCCTCCGCGTGGATGTCGCCACCGGCACTCCCACCCCGCTCGCAGCCACGCCCGCCGCCACCAGCCTGCGCCAGGACACAGACGTACGCGCCCTCGGCAGCCGCACCGTGGATGAAGCCCTGGCCGGCATTCCCGGCCTGCACGTCTCTTCCTACAGCGGCCCGCAGGGCACCACCCGCTATTACTTCCGTGGCCTCTCCGCCGGCCTCAACACGCAAGCGCTGATCATGGTCAACGGCATTCCCGTCACCACCGTCGGCATCAGCAACCTGCCCCTCGAAGGCGGCCTGCCCATGGCGCAGGTGCGGCGCATCGAGGTCATCCGCGGCCCGGGCTCGGCAGTGCACGGCGTCGACGCCTTCGGCGGCGTCATCAACATCATCACCAAGGACGCCGCCGACCTGCCCGGCACCCAGGCCGGCGCCAGCTACGGCAGCTTCGACACCTTCTCCAGCCACGTCTCGCAAAGCGGCAAGCTCGCCGGCGCCGATGCGCTTCTGCAGCTGGCGTACAGCGGCACGCAAGGGGACGACTCGGGCCGCATTGATAGCGACACGCAAACTCTCTTCGATCAGCTGGGTGGCACTTCAGCTTCGCGCGCGCCGGGACCCACCCACCAGCAGCTCAAGCGCTTCGATGCCTACAGCAGTTTCAAATGGCAGGAGGTTGACGCCCATTTCTTCCTGCGCCAGATCCGCGACTATGGCGTCAGCCCCGCCGTCACCGGCGCACTCGATCCCGTGGGCCTGCTGTCCTGGCAGCGCGCCGGCGGCGATGTCAGCTGGCACCGCGAGAATCCGGGCGGCTGGAGCCTGCAGGCGCAACTCACCGCCTGGCATCTGGACATCGATACGCAGGAGCCGCTGCGGCTGTATCCCGCCGGCGCCTTCAACAGCTTTCCGGACGGCCTGCAGGACAAGCTCGAGATCAACGAGAATACGGCGCGCGCCACCGTCACCGCGATTTTCGAAGGCTGGAAAGGGCATCGCCTGCGCCTGGGCGCCGGCTGGGGCGTGAACGACCTGGTGAAGGTGCGGCAGTGGACCAACTACCTCGTCACCGGCCCCGGCACCTATGCGCTGCGCCCGGGCGGCCTAACCGAGGTCAGCGATACGCCGGCCTCAGGATTGCCGGAGGAAGACCGCAAGGTCACCTTCGCCGTCCTGCAGGACGAGTGGCAGCTACTGCCGCGCTGGCACCTGACCGCCGGCCTGCGCCACGACCGCTTCGACGACTTTGACGAAGTCACGACGCCGCGCCTGACGCTGGCCTGGCAAGCGCGGCCCGACCTCACCGCCAAGCTGATCCATGGCGAAGCCTTTCGCGCGCCATCGGTGACCGATGTCGCGTTTGGCAACGGCAACATTGGCGCCGAACGCTTGCGCAGCACCGAGCTCGGGCTGTCCTGGCTGCCGGACGCGCACTGGAACGGCGACCTCAATCTCTACCGCTTCGTCATGCGCGATCTCATCACCCTGGTGCCGGGCCCCACGCTGCAAGTGCAGAACAGCGGCCGCGGGCGAGGCCATGGAGCCGAGCTGGAAGTCGGCTATCAGGATGCAGGCTGGCGCCTGCTCGGCAATGTGTCGGTGCAGCGAACGCACGACGAAAGCAGCGGCGATGATCTCGGCCTCGCCCCGGATTACCTCGCCTATCTGAGGCTCAGCCGCGACCTGGCGCCGGGCTGGCAACTCAGCAGCCAGCTCAACCACGTGGGCCAGCGCCAGCGCGCGCCCGGCGATACGCAGCCGGCCCTGGATGGCTACACCACGCTGGACCTGCACCTGCGGCACCTGGCGGCCGCCGGGCTCGAGATTTTCCTCACCGGCCGCAACCTGCTCGATGACGACATCACCGAGCCCGGCATCATGCCGGTGCCGAGCAGCATTCCCCTGCCCGGCCTCAGCGTCAGCGTGGGCTTCAACAAGGCCTGGGACTGAACCGGACAGCCGCCGGGCATCCGTCCTGCCCACCGGGTACGCCTGCCGCAAAGCGGGTCGTGGCTCATTGACTGTCGGGGGCCGACAGGCAGGGGTGGCAGGAGCACGACCACCCTCCGGGACTGACGACCGTCTGCCCGGCGGCACGGCAGGGCCGCCACGCGTCGGCGGCAAGCGCCTCCCGCACGGCGCCAGCTAGTGTGCCGTACCTCACAAGGTGTAGCTAAATAGCCATGCGAAAGGGGGCGGGAAGGTCCATGACAACAACAAAAACATGGCGGCAAAAGCTGGCGGCGGTCCTGGAATGGTCGCCGGTGGACAAGGGGCAGATCCTGCTCGTCATGCTGGTGCCCATCCTCGGCCAGTACATGCTCTGGACTCTCTATGTGCTGGACCGCTCCGACCACACCCTGCTGGTGAACGTCGCGGCGTTGAACCGGGTGCAGCAGGTGGAGGGCGTCATGCTGGCCGGCGCCCTGCTGCTGATCGCGCTCGGCCTCCTGCTGCGCCGCCGCCATCCCGACAGCCTCTGGTTCCAGCACCTGGCGGTGCAGTACTACGCCATCGTGCTGCCCTTTCTCGGCTACGGCGTCGGCCTCAATGCCATCAGCACGGGCATCGTCCTGATCGGGGCGCCCATCTTCGGCTTTATCGTGCTGAACCGGCGCGTCGTCTGGCTGGCCACCGGCACCGCCGTCTCCCTCGTGCTCAGCATCAGCATCGCCACCGCCGAGGGCTTGCTGCCCTATGCGCCGGTCATGCAGCCGGTAACGAGCGCCACCGTGCTGAGTTTCCAGACCTACAGCGTGCTCAGCTTCGCCGCGCCGCACTTCCTTTTCATCCTCCTGCTCGCCGACCAGACCCTGCATTTCTGGCGCGAGCGCGAAAACACCATCCGCGAAATCTCCCGCACCGACATGCTGACCGGTATCCCCAACCGCCGCAGCATCATGGAAGTGCTGGACAAGGAGGTGGCGCGCACCCGCCGTCACGGCCCGCCCCTGTGCGTGGTCATCCTCGACCTCGACCACTTCAAGAAGGTCAACGACACCTGGGGCCATCCCACCGGCGACAAGGTGCTGCGGGAAGCCGCGCGCGTGCTGCGCGAGTCCATCCGCACGTGCGACTGCATCGGCCGCTACGGCGGCGAGGAATTCATGATCGTGCTGCCGGACACCAACGCCGAAGGCGCCGCGGTCCTGCTGGAGCGCTGTCGCGCAGCGCTGGCCGCCACCATCATTCGCGCCGAAACCGGCAAGACTTTCACCATCAGCGCCAGCTTCGGCGTGGTGTGCAACGTGAAAGACATGAACATGGATGGCGAAACGCTGATCAGGCTGGCGGACGAGGCGCTCTACCGCGCCAAGGAAAACGGCCGCAATCGCGTGGAAATGGCGGCTTGAGGAACGGCAGTCAGGGCGGATGCCATTGACGGGCGGACTATCAGGGAACGGCTGTCCGCCGCAAAAGACGTAAGCCCTTTTGGCGCTCCGTTCGTCGGGCGCAGGAGAAAATTCATCCTCCACCCTCCGACTCTCCCCCAATTCCGGGGTAGAGCCTCCCCCGCGCCTCTCCTACACTCGAAAACTTGCCGGTACCGCCCTTTCCCCTGATGGACAGGCCGCGTCCTCTTGAGACCTTGCCCCGAAAGCGACCCGGTAGCCATGGACAACCACACCGCATTTTCGCCGCTCGCGGCATTTTTACAGGAGTACCTCCCCACCATGCGCAAGTCCCTCCTCGCCCTCGGTCTCTCGCTGGCCCTGCCCTTCGGCCTGGTGTCCCAGGCCCTGGCCCTGACGCCGCCCAAGATCGAAGTGAACTCCGGCTATGCCGACGACCTCCGGGATTTCGGCGGCACCATCGTCGTGCCGACGGTCTATGTGAACATGCTCGTCGAAGGCAAGACCTTCATCTCCAAGCAGGGCAGCGCCCTGTCCACCCTCGGCGGCGGCAGCGCCAACTCGGTGAAGGCCAGCGCCCGCTACAAGGTCGTGGGCATGGACAAGGCGTTCGCGCAGTCCATCGCCAAACAGGCCTATGACGACTTCGTGAAGCGCATGCGCGACGCCGGCTACACGGTGCTGACCTACGACGATGTGAAAGACCGCGATGTCATAAAGGAAATCGAGCGCGATACTGGCATCGACGCGGAATGGGGCCTGCCGGTGATGTCGCCGATCAACACCAGCGACAAGTACGTCATCGCCACGCCGAGCGATGCGCAGCAGTTCAAGATCGGCTTCACCGGCGCGTTCGCGCCGTTCATGAAGCGCGGCAAATCCAAACTCGACGACGCCGTGGTCGTGATTCCGCAGTACACCATCGTGGCGCCGCAGGTCTGGGGCGCCACGGACCAAGGCTACAACCGCATTTCCGCCGCCATCAACACCGCGCCCGGCATGAACCTGAACTACGCCACCGTGTCGTGGGTGGGCAAGCCGCATGTGCGCATGGGCGGGAAGACGACCGGCGTGACGACCAAGAGCTATGTGGTGAACATCACCGAGAAGGCGGGCGAGATGGTGAAGACGGAAGAAACCACGCCGAAGGCCGCCAACGGCCTCAGCAAGGCGCTGTCCATGCTCGGGGGTGGCGGCAGCATCTCCGCCTCCTCCGCCAACTACACCTTCACGCTGGACCCGGCCGCTTATACGGAAGGCGCCATGAATGGCATCGGGGCTTTCAACGCGCAGGTGGGCGCCTACGCGGCGACCGCCAAGAAGTAAACGCGCTTTGATCAAAAAGGCCCCGCTCCGGCGGGGCTTTTTTTTGCCGTCTGAACGCCGTCGCCCCTGACTCACCCCGCCTTGCGCAGCGTGAAATTGATGCGCTGTCGGCCCAGCACTGGATGCGGGTCGTCCTTCAGCGGCAATACCCCGTGAAAGCGCAGCCGGTCCACCCCACCCCACACCACCACGTCGCCGTGGTACAGCGGAATCCGGATCGCCTTGTCCGCGCGCGCCAGGCCGCCGAACAGGAAGGTCGCGGTCATGCCCAGTGAAACCGACACCACCGGCGCGCCAAGATCGCGCTCGTTCCGGTCCTGGTGCAGCGACATCCTGGCGCCGGGGAGGTAACGGTTGATCAGGCAGGCATCCGGCTGGAAGTCGTCGAAGCCGGCGGCCGCCGCGGCCTCGCGCGCCAGGACGGCAAACACTTCGGGCATGGCGGGCCAGGGCTGGCCGGTGTCCGGGTCCAGCGGACTGTAGCGATAGCCGCGCCTGTCCGTGGTCCAGCCGAGCGGGCCGCAATTGGTCAGGGCTACCGACATGGTGAAGCCGCCCGGCGTGACCATGTGCCGGAACGGCGAAGCCGTCTGCAGCAGGGCCAGGGCCGGCAGCAGCGCCTCCACACGAGGCAGGGCAAAACCGCGCAGCACGACCGCCTGCGGCCCCAGGAATTCGCGCTGGCCGATACGCTCGTGCTCGAAAAGATCAGGCGTTTTCATGCGGCATTTTTCTGAAGGAAGCCGGGGGCGTTGCCCGCACTGCGCAGCACACGTGACGGACTCAGGTCGCGGCCTTCAGTGTCCGCTGGTTGCCGAAGTACTCGCGCATCAGGACATGCAGGCGATCGGCCTCGGGACGCGCCCAATCGCGCTGCAGCTCGCAGGCAAGACCTGCCACAGAAAATTCCGCCGCCCCGAATGGCCGCGCAATCATTCAATGCAAGGGCTCCACGGCAGTGTCGAACGCCACTTGCCTGGAGCCCATTCCGTTTCACACCAGCATCTGCCGCACCACCGCCTCGCAGGTGGCCTGGTCCATGTAGCGCGGCACCGCATAGGTGAAGTGCGCTTCCTGCAGCGCGGCTTCGGCGATGGCCGGAATGTCGGCCTCGCGCAAGTCCTTCAGCCCTTCGGGAATGCCGCAGTCCTGCTTGAGCTGGCGGATGTGCGCGATAAATTTGTCCGCGAGCTCCGCCTCGCCCTCGCCACCGGCCGCGAGGCCGCTGACGCGCGCCAGCTCCGCCAGGCGCCCGGTGCAGGCCGGCTTGGAATACTCGAGCACATAGGGCAGGACGATGGCGTTGGCCCAGCCGTGCGGCGTGTGATAGTAGCCGCCGAAGTTATGGGCGATGCCGTGCGTATACCCCAGGCCGGCGCGGTTCAGCGCCATGCCGGCGCGATAGGCGGCCCAGGACATCATCTGGCGCGAATCCTCATCGCTGCCATCGGCCATCACGCGCGGCAGGTGGCGCATGATCAGGCTCACCGCCTCCAGCGCATACTGGTCGCTTTCCGGCGTCGCGATGCGCGCGATATAGGCCTCGACAGCGTGCGTCAGCGCATCCATGCCGGTGGCGGCGGTGCCGGCACGCGGCAAGCCTGTCATCAGGCGTCCGTCGAGCGCGGCCATGCGCGGCACCAGCTTGTGGTCGATGATGGGCAGCTTGCGCTTGTTCGCGGGATCGGAGATCACCGCGCCTACCGACACTTCGGAGCCGGTGCCGGCCGTGGTGGGGATGCAGTAGATCGGCAGCGGCGCATTCGCCACCTTGAAGAAGCCGGCCATCTCCAGGATGGCCTTGTCGTTGCTCGCGCAGGCCGCGACGATCTTGGCCGCATCCATCGCTGAGCCGCCGCCCACCGCGAGCACCGCCTGGCAGCCGTCGCGCCGGAGCATTGCCAGCGCTTCCTCGACCTGCTCGATGCGCGGGTCGGGCAGCACGCCGTCATAGACCGTCACCGCCACGCCCTGCGCTTCCAGCCGCGCCCGCAGCGGTTCCACGATGCCGAGCTTGACCAGCATGGCGTCCGTGACCAGCAGCAGCCGCTTGGCCCCGGTGCCGGCGAGGGCGTCGCAGAGCAGCAGCGAGGCGCCGGGGCCGGCGAAGATTTCCGGCGGCCGGATGATCAGGGCGAGGGCCTTGCCCACGTACTTGAGGCTGCCGGTCAGGCCGCGGTAGAAGCGTTCCTGGAGGGGAAAGGGGATGCTGCGGGTCAGGGTATTCATGAAGAGGCGTTCCGGCGAGACAAGGTAAACGGGGCGGGATGGAGTCCAGGACCCCCGGGGGAATAAGGCGCCCCCGGATTGTGCCGGCACCTGGCGGCCAGCGCCAAGGCCAAAGGGGACAGATTCGTGGCCGGGCGCCGCCCGCTGCGGCCCGACCGCCCGAAAGTGGCCCGGGGACGGTCAAGTCCCGGACCGCCGCCCCTGCAGTCCGGTCGCCCCGGCCGGCGACCGGACTGCAGGCAAAGTATCGAAGCAGGGCGTCACGATCCTGAAACGCGCCACCGCAGTGGTCGATGCCGTGTACAGGCTTGGTATGGATTCCTGAGCAGGACTACGCGACCGGTGATGCGGCGCCGCTCACGCCCCCTATCCTGCCTGAGGACAGTCGCCAGAAGCGGGCCACCCGGTGGAGAAGCAGCTCGCCTTCCACTTCCTCCATCGGTTGGGACGCCACGGCCGCTAGCGCCATCCGGCCGAACGCGCCCATCCAGCAGCAGTTCCTGCCGCCGCGCACCGCCCCTTCCCCCTGTCACTGACCTGAGGAGGAAATGCCATGCCACATTCGCTACCGCGCCTGCGCTTCCACCCACTGCTGGCGGCCGTGCTGCTCGCCGCCAGCGCCACGCTCGCCATGGCCGAAGGGCAGGCGGACTCGCCTGTCGCCCGCAGCAATATCGCCGGCGGCGTCACCATTGTCCCGGACCGGATCATTGCCGAGGGCCTGCGTGCCTCCGCGCTGCTCGATGCCGAGGTCTACAACGGCCGCAGCCAGCAGCTCGGCCGCGTGAGCGAACTCATTGCCACGCAGCGCGAGGGCAGGCTGCGCCTTGTCTTCGTCGACACCGGTGGCTTCCTCGACATTGGCGGCAAGGAAGTGGCCGTGCCGGTCGCCCACTTCGCCGCGCTCGCGCGCCAGTTCGTGCTGCGCAACGCCACGCGCGACAGCCTGGCGCAATATCCCGAAGTCAGTTCCGAACGCGTGACGCAGCAGGATGATGTGCGCCTGTCCCGCCTGCTCGAGGCCGGTGTGTACAACGACGCCGGCGAGCACCTCGGTGAAGTGAACGACCTCGTGGTGTCGCGCGAGGGCGTGGTCACGGTTGTCATCCTGGATGTCGACGGCTTCCTGGGCCTGGATGAACACCGTATTGCCGTGCCGCTGCAGCAGTTCCGCGGGCTGGACCTGCGCATGGTGCTACCGCGGGCGACCCGGGACATCCTGCGCGATCTGCCACCCTACCGCGGACGCTAGTCCGGCACGCCGGGCACGCCCTGCAGCGCGCCGGTGGCGCCCGTGTGGGCGCGCTGCACCACGCTCAGCGCGCCGTTGGTCTCGAGAATCACCGCCTCGACGTCCTCCAGTGCCGCGTGCCCATATGCGCGCAGCGTCGCGCGGACCTCATCGTGGCTGACGCGGGCGCGGCGCATGGCCACTTCAAGGAAGGCGCCGCGATGGAGGAGCAGCACCGGCTCACCATTGACAAGGCGTTCGATACCTGCCGAACGGCTCGTCAGCCACGCCAGCCCGTACTGCATGCCGATCAGCAGCAAGAAGGCCAGCAGTCCCTGCGCCAGTGCCACACTGCCGGTGAGGATGACGCTGGCCAGTGTGGAGCCAAGCGCAATCGTCACCACGAAGTCGAAGGAATTCATCTTGGAAAGCGTGCGCTGGCCGGACAGGCGCAGCAGCACCAGCATGGCCGGATAGGCGAGCACGGCAATGACGAAGGTGCGCGCCAGCGTGCTCCAGCCACTGAAGAGGATGTCGTTACTCATGCCCGCGCTCCTGCCTGGAAACGCCGTGCGTCCCGTGTCGCAACGGCATGACGGGCGGAGCGACGGCGAAGACGCTGCTATGCTTTTTGCGGGCCCGGCGCCCGGCATGTCCGTCGCGCTCCGCCCTGGAGGTGCCCATGAAACTGCCTGCCGCCATCCCGCCACTCCTTGTCGCTGCCCTGGTGCTCGCGCCTGGCATCCTGCCGGCGCCAACCCGTGCGGGGCCCGTGGAAGCCGTGAAACAGATCCGCGGCACCGGGGTGATCCACCGCATCGACCGGGCGCAGATGCGGCTCACGCTGACGCACGAACCCATCCGCGAGCTCGGCTGGCCGGCGGGCACCACCAGTGTCGCGGTGAGCCCGGACCTGCCCCTCGGCGCGTTCTGGCCGGGGCAGCAGGTCGTGATCACACTCGACGAAGACGGACGCATCATCTGGCTGGAGCCGGTGCTCGAAGCCGACGCCATTCCCCCCTTCCCCGAGCCCTAGCGCCACGGCGCCGCAGCCATGCCCCGCACACCATTACCGCCGGGGCGGCCCGACATCCGGTCCCGCCCCGGCGGCAACGCGCCAATCAGCGCGTGCTGCCGGACCCACTGCTACCGCTGCCGCCACTGCGGGAGGGGTTGGCACAGCTCACCTTCACCGACTTGATGTCTTCGAAGAAGCCCATCCGTGCGTCGAGATCCCGCACGCGCTGGTTGGCGCGGAAGGTGGTGGAATCCTCGGTGTAGTCGCTGCCCTGCCACACCATCAAGGTGGCGTTGGGGCCAACCTGGACGCTGTCGAAGTTGCGGTCCCACTCAAAGCCGGCAATGCGGCCGGACTCCAGCGAGGGAATGTCGACCGGTCCGGATATCGTAAACATATTGCCCTTGAGGTCCGTGCTGTCATAAAGCCGCGCCCAGCAGCCGCTGGCCATGCCCTGGTCCATCGCGGTCAGCATCGGCACGATCAGCACGACCGGCGCCTTGCCGTCCTGGCCCTGGCCCTGATTCCGCATCTGGTCCTGGCTGCCGGCGTCACTGCCCTCGGCCAGTGCGGTGCCCACGAACGTCAGCGACAGGCAGCATGCCACTGCCGAAAGTTTCATGATCTTCATGATCTTGTCTCCATGGATGAGTCTGGAATGACCGCCACGCCAGCAATATGACGATGACTACAGCCAGTATGGAAAGAATTGCGGGATATTCGCGCGCGCCGCGTGGAAGGAATGTTTGGCGCCGGTGTAGCGCGTGACTTTATGTGCTGAATAAGTCGCTGGCCTTCCTGCCTCGTTAATGGGCGCCACGAGCACGGTCGACACAGGGCAACTTTCCATCGCGGACCCGTTACGTTCCGCCTGCTGTAGATACCGGGCATCTTCCGCACCGGTCATGCCGCGCAGTCGACTACGCTTGGAGAGTAGCCGCAGCGGAAATCGCCCTCCCGCAGGCACCGGTTGACGCCCCGGAGGCCCGCGACGCGGGCACAGGAATCGTGGAGGATGTGATGCCGGACAAACGCAAGCACGGGGCCGCGCCCCCGCCGCACGACAGCAGAAACGTGCCACCGCGCGAACTAGACCCCGCACGCAGCAAGTCCGTCGAATCCGTGGAGCAGGAGGTCGACGACATCGTCGATGCGCTCGCGGCTCGCGAGCGCGAGCGCGCCCGACGGCGCGGCGATCTTCCCCCGGCCGGCGACAGCGACCACCGCAAGCCGTGACCTCCACGCCTGCGCATACTCCTCTGCCGGCACATCGCGGCCATGCGGCGCTGTTAACGGCCGGCTGAGCGTCTCCTTGCGGGTCGTCCTTGCACCTGACGTCAACAAAGTTCCTGAACGGCGCTGCCTCCACCTGTAGCGCCAGCCGCTATACCTCAACAGGCGCTGCCATTCGCCATCACCTCCGGAGGATGTTCATGCCCCCCTATCTGCGCTTTGGCCTCATGATTGCCACGTCGACCGTCGTCATGTATGGCCTCATGTACCTCAACACCTACCGCCTGGCCGACGTCTACTTCAGCGAGACGCGTGCCTACATGGCACTCATCATGGGTGCGGCGATGGCCATCGTCATGCTGCTGTTCATGCGCGGCATGTACACGAACCGGCGCGCCAACCTCGGCATCCTCGCCGGTGCCGCCGGCGTGCTCCTGCTGGCCCTCTGGCTGGTGCGCAGCCAGGCCACCGTGGATGACGTGTCCTGGATGAAGGCCATGATCCCGCACCACTCCATCGCCCTCTTGACCAGCAGCCGCGCGCAAATCGACGATCCCCGCATGCGCCGCCTGGCCGATGCCATCATCGAGAGCCAGCAACGGGAAATCATCGAGATGCAGCAGCTGCTCGCCGAACTCGAAGGCCGCTAGCGCGAGTCGAGGCGCGACCTGCAACCGCCGCCCCTTCGGCCGGACACAATCCGGCTCCGGCGCTCACGCGCCGCACGTCACCGGGTCCTGACAGGCCTCCAGCCGGGCCAGCACACTGCGCACCCGGGTTGCCACCTGCTGACGCTCGATCGCCAGCGGCAATCGCTCCGCACAATCCCCGACCAGCCGCGCCTGGCACAACAGCACATCACCATCCTGTGCACGCCGCAGGCTGCCCGCCAGGGCGGCCAGAGTATCCAGCAATCCCAGCAGCACCCCGGCATTGCTCGCGTTGCCGATCCGGATCTGCGTGAAGCCCATATCCGCCAGTTCCGCAAAACCCAGGACGGGCATGACGAGACGAGGTTTGCCCTCGGCATCGGCATAAACCGAGCTGGCGGGAGGCCCCTGCAGCACCTGCCGCAACGCGCTCCCGAGCCAGTCGAGGCAGGTCAGGGTGGTAAACGGCTCGGCGCCGGCGCGCACGGCAATCTCGACGAGCTGCTGCAGGGCATGGCGCGGGTCCTGGTCGGGCAGATGCTGCGGACCAACCACCAGGCAGCGGCGCAACGCCGTCATCAGTGCCGGTGGGCAGGCCTCCGCCCGCACATGCAGCATGGGCTCTCCGACATTGACGAAATCGCCAGCACGTTTCTCCAGCCGGACCAGGGCGTCATGGCGGGACGCGAGCGCCAGGATCTCACCGATGTGCACACGCTGCAGGTAGCCGCTGCGTGCCGCGGCGACCGCCGGATCCAGCGGTGCCGGCATCACCACCTCCTCGCCCGGCACGCACGCCGGCGGGGCGATGCCGGGAAACGCACCCGGCAGTTGCCGCAGCAGGTCGCGGCCGATGCCGGCGATCAGCGGCTCGGCCTGGATCATCTGCGAGACGTGGTGAATGAAGTAGATCAGCACGCCCAGCGAGGCCAGGGCCAGTGTGATGCCGATGTTGATCGAGATAAAGGGAACGAAGGCCATTTCCTCCACGCTTCGGATGGTGCGCAGGGTGAGCAGGCAGTATGCGAAGGTGGCAAGGAACACCCCCAGCGTGGCCTGCACGCCGCGGTCGGCCACGAAATTGCGCAGGACGCGCGAGCCGTAGTGCGACGAGGCCTGTGCCATCGTGGCGATCATGATGGAAAACACCACCGCCACCACCGTCATCTGCGTGCGCGCCACCGTCGACATCACGCTGCGCGCACCATCCGCACCCCCGGACCAGATCCAGCCCAGGTGCCGAGCCCGTGCCGGCTGCAACGCGCTGTCCAGCGCCACGCTCCCCAGCGCTCCCGTAATGGCGACGAGTACCATCACCGTGGGAATGAACCAGAATGACGCCAGCACATGCGTCGCCCACCGTCGTAGCATGAACAGCATCTCACCCTCCCTCTCTCACGGCCCGCCTGTTTCCGTGCGCGAACACGCGCGAGCACCTGCAAGCGGCATCCCGATGGCGCAAAAAAATCCTGTCACACTCCATCACCGCGGCCGGCCGCCCACGCCCGGGACCGTCGCCACCAGCAGTATAGCCAGTGGCCCTGCAGGGCCCGCCGTCGTGCCCGAGAGGCGGCCCCCTCCATGAGAGTCGCCCCCTCCATAAAGATTATCGACACCAGCTTGCGCGCGGCCCCGACAATGACGGCGCCGCGCTTCAGGCCATCGTGGCCGGCAAACCCGCGCGCCTGCACTACAGTGAGGGGAAATTGCGATACCTCAGGAGCGCGCCATGGCCGAGCAGGAATCCCGGGAGGAACTGTGCGACGCGCGCTCGGCGGTGCTCGCCGAGCTGCAGGCCTGGCTGGAAATCCCGATGCTGGTGCTGGCCTTTGTGTGGCTGGCGCTGTTCGTGGCGGAGGTGCTGTGGGGGCTCACGCCCTTTCTTGAGGCCGTAGGCACGGTAGTATGGGCGCTGTTCCTGCTCGATTTCGTAGTCAGCTTCCTGCTCGCGCCCTACAAACTGAAATACCTGCGCCAGAACTGGCTCTCCGCGCTCGCGCTCGTCGCCCCGGCGCTGCGTATCTTCCGCCTGGCGCGCTTCGTGCGCGGGGCGCGGCTGGCGCGCGCCAGCCGCGGTCTGCGCCTGCTGCGCGTGTTCAGCTCCCTCAACCGCGGCATGAAGGCGCTGGGCGCCAGCATGCAGCGGCGCGGCTTCGGCTATGTCGCGCTGCTGACGCTTATCGTGACACTGGTGGGTGCCGCCGGCATGTACGCCTTCGAGAACACCGGGCCTACCGGCCCGCGCCTGGCGAACTATGGCGAGGCGCTGTGGTGGACAGCGATGATCATGACCACGCTCGGCTCCGACTATTGGCCGCATACCGGAGCCGGGCGCGTGCTCTGCGTTTTTCTGTCGTTCTACAGCCTGGCGGTGCTGGGCTACATTACGGCGGCGCTGTCCACCTTCTTCATCGGCCGCGATGCCGAGGACGACCGGGCCGGTATCGACGGTGCCCGCCGGCTTGAAGAGCTGCACCGGGAGATCTCGGTCCTGCGCCACGAACTGCACCGGCGCAGCGGCAAGGAATGACCCCCGGGGCGCGCCCCCCCTGCGACACACTCCATCACAGGGGCCCTTCTCCGGCGTGAACCCGCCCTCCCGCACCAGCAGACCTTGCCGACCGCGAAAAGACAGGAGCCAAACGCCGCAAAAAGAGGTATCCATTAGGCATCACCTGCCCCGGACCGCGCCCCATGTGCAACCAGTACACCCCCGCCTCCGCCTCCGCCCTCGCCCGCCAGTTCGGCGTCAGCGTGGGGCGCGAGTATCGGCAGTCCATGGTCTTCCCCCGCAGCCAGGGCTGGTTCGTCCGGCGCGACCGCGAGGCCACGGGCTATGCACGCGAGCTGGTGCAGGGGCAATGGGGCCTGATCCCCTGGTTCGCCAAGACGCCAAAGCTCAGCTATGCCACCAACAATGCGCGCTCCGAGGAACTCGAGGAAAAAGCGAGCTACAAGCAGCCCTGGGCACGCAGCCAGCGCTGCCTGATTCCCGTCGAGCAGTTCTGGGAGCCGTGCTGGGAGACGGGCAAGAACGAGTGGTGGCGCTTCCGGCGTCTGGATGGCGAAGCCTTCGGCCTGGCCGGCCTGTGGAATACATGGACGGACAAGGAATCCGGCGAGCAGTACGAGAGCTACACGATGCTGACCATCAATGCCGACGCGCATCCGCTCTTCCGGCGCATGCACAAGCCCGACCCCAAGCTGCCCAAGGATGGGCAGGACAAGCGCATGGTGGTCGTGCTGGAGCAGGAGGCGTGGGATTCGTGGCTGGAGGCGAAGCCGCAACAGGCACGGGCGTTGATGCGGCCGGCGCCGCTGTCGGTATTCGTGGCGGAACCGGATGCGGAGCTGGGAACGCGGGGCAAGGCGCCTTCAACGCAAAAATAGGCAACTACGCGGCCACGGCCACGGCCACGAAATAAGATGCCCGACGACTATCCAGCAGCGGCCTCCGGACCACCTCTAAATTTTTTCAGGGGAACCGCGCGGGTGCTCTGAAAAAACTGCGCACATTCCCGGCCGCGCGCATGCCCCCTCACTGCCGCAACGCCAGCCGCGTACTCGCCACCTGCCGGAACTCCCCGTCCAGGAAATCCCAGCGCTCCACCGTGCAATGACGGTCATGCCGCGCTGCCTGGTAGCGGATCACGTTTACCGAGTTGGGCAGGCCGCTGCGACGGCGCCGGGACACCGCCGTGCCGGCCTGCACCGCCCACAGACGACTGTCACCGCCCTCAATGCGGAGCTCCACCACATAGGGCAAGTGGATGTGTCCGCCCAGCACGAGATCGGCGCCGGCCGCGTGCCAGGCCCGCACGGCGGCTTCATGGCCGTGCAGCAGGTTGTGCTCGTCGGACTGCACCAGCACGCCGACCGGCTGGTGCACCACCACGACCCGGAGCTGCTCCGGACTGGCGCTGGCCAGGCGCGCCGCCGTGTCCTCTATCTGCGCTGCCGACACTTCGCCATCGCGGTGTCGCCAGGGCCGCGTGGTATTGAGCATCACCACCATCGCATCAGGCGCGCAGTACTCAGTCTCCAGCGCCGGGCCGAAGGCGCGACAAAACTCTCCGTAGGGCTGCGTGGCGCGCGCCAGCAGGTTGAACAGCGGAATGTCGTGGTTGCCGGGAATAGCCCGCTGCACGCGGCAGCGCAAACGGTCGGCGAAGTGTCGCGCCGCTGCAAACTCGGCCGCCGTGGCGCGTTGCGTGATGTCGCCGGACCAGAGCACGGCATCAAAGGCTTCCCGGTTCTCCAGGCGCAGCAGCGCCTCCACCACCTCGGGCAGCTCAGTGCCGAAATGGGTGTCGGAAATGTGCAGCAGCAGGCTCATGCGCGACTCCCTCCCGGCACGCTCGCCGCGGGCACCAGCAGCTGCAGCGGCTGCGTCGCGCGCCGGAACACCAGCGGCGTGGCCAGCCACACGGTTTCGCCATCGACGCCGACCTTGATCCGGCGCCGACGCTGTCTCCGGCGTGGTGAAAGCAACAATTGGCGGAAGGCAAAGCACTCCACCGCCTCCGCCTGCCAGAGCCGGCCGTTCGCCCCGCGCAAAAAGGTCAGCAGCCGCTGCAGCACACCGGTCGGCTTGATGATCACGGCGACGAGTTCCCCCCCGGCCAGCGCCTCCACGCCCGGAATGCCGGTCTGCTGCAGTTGCAGCATGTTGTTGCCGATAAACACGGTGGAGGCCCGCACCAGGCGCGGCCGCGCCCCGGCATCCAGCTCCAGCAGCCAGGGTCGGTGCGCCCGGAGCAGCGTGGCCAGGCCCGCCAGCAGCGCCACCAGGCGCGAACGGCCCAGGCGTCGCTTGAGCGCCTCGCGATCCTCCAGCGATTGCACATACAGGCCGACGCTGGCGTTCACGGTAAAGAATCGTTCGTTGACCTGGCCCACCTGCACCGGCACCGCAATGGCGTCGAGCAGGGCCCGCGTCGCCGCCTCCACGTCCAGGGGAATGCCGTGCGTGCGCGCGAAATAGTTGAAGGTGCCGACCGGGATGACGCCCAGCGGAACCCCTGCCGGCAGCGCCTGCTGCACCGCCCCGCTGATGGTGCCGTCACCGCCGGCCACGACCAGGGCGCCCTGATGACGGCGGACGCGGACAATGGCCTCCTGCGCGGCAATGGCGATGCCGTCGCGGCCAATGGGGAACAACTCATAGGGATGGCCGGCCTCCCCCAGGACACGCTCCAGGATATCGAGGCAGCCTTGCGACTCCGCCGCACCGGAGTCCGGGTTGTGGAGGATGACGAAAGTCAGGGGGGCGCCGACCGGGCGGGACGGGATCGTGGCCACGCGGGGCTCCTGGGGCAGGGCATCGGATGGATTCGTCCCCGGAGTCTAGCCGAAGGGCAGGAGCTCGCGGGCCTCCTCCGGCGACCTGTCACACCGCTGCGCACCGAAGGCGCCGGCGGTGGTCAGGTCAGCCCCCTCAGGCCGTCGCTTCCGGATCCGCCAGGCACACCCGGTTGCGACCCGACTCCTTGGCCACGTAGAGCGCGCGATCCGCCGCCTTGAGCAGATCGTTGAGGCAGGTGATGTCCCGGGCGGGACAGGAGGCCACGCCAAAACTGGCCGTCATCCGGATGCGATGGCCGTCGCTTTCCACCGGCGTATTGGCCAGCATGCCGCGGATACGGTCGGCCACATGCAGGGCGTCCTCCGCGCTGGTGTTGGGCAGCAGCAGCGCAAACTCCTCGCCCCCGTAGCGCCCCACTTCGTCGTACTGCCTCCGGTTCTGCAGGAGGATGGCCGAGGCCGCAACCAGGACCTGGTCACCGGCGTGATGACCATAGGTGTCGTTGATTTTCTTGAAGTGGTCGAGATCGAGCATGATGCAGGCCACCGGGCTGTCGCCCAGGCGCTTGGAGCGCGACAGCTCGCTCTCGCCGCGCTCGAGGAAGGAGCGCCGGTTGCACAGCCGGGTCAGGCCGTCGAGGTTGGACATTTCCCGATAGAGGTTCTCGCGCTCCACCCAGCGCGTAATCGCGGAAATGACCAGGCGGGTGATGACAATGATAACGGTCGCCAACACGATGCGGATGGCGATCATCCCCATGACCACGCTGCCGTCGGGGCCGACCAGGGGCCTGGCCAGCAAGGGCGCGTTCGGCAGGGCCCGGGTCACGTCACTGAGGGCAAAGATGACCAGCAACACGACGCCGCCATAGAAAGCGACCAGCAGGCGGCGGACGCTACCCAGCGCCGAGGCGATGAAGATGCCGAGGAAGACCAGCAACAGGCCTTCCGCAAAATGGGTGCCGGTAAGGAAGCCGGTGCCATACACCGTGACCATGAAGGAGCCGATGACGAAAATCTCGAAGGCCGGCCAGTCGCTCACCCGTTCCCGGCGCCGCATCGCCGCCACCAGGAAGCCCGTGAGGAGGACCAGGTGCAGGCCGTACACCGCCATCAGCGGCCGCGCCACCTCCAGGTGCAGGTACTCCGGCGAGCGCAGCATGGCGAGCCCGATCACCACCCCCATCAGGCCGGGGGCCAGCATCACCAGCAGGCCCAGCAGGATCATCCGGTCGAGCGGGCGCCAGTCCAGCGGATTGGTCCACCAGGCAATGGGGTCCACGGCGTTGTGGCCGGACGCTTGGGCGCCCTTCGGGTCGGACATGGGGCAAAGGCTCCTTGAAAGCCGATAAATACCCCCGGAAGTGTCCGGCAGCGCAAACGCCCCGTCAGCCTTAATGAGACAGGAATGCCATTCGCGCTGACGAGATTGCGCCGTCGCCCCGGGCGACCGTGTCCGGACCGGCAGACTGGGCCGATGGTGCCTCCGGATGGCGGGCCTGGCCAACACCAGGGGCCGGTTGCACTGGCGCGACGGCGCCCTGGCGTCGGGCGAGCAGCTTACGCAACCGGCGCCGGCTGAAGCCCGGGCTCATGCAGGCCGCCCGGGACATGCGGCGCTCCCCAACTATCCTTCAAGTCTAGCGGCCCTGACCCCGGGCAGCGCCCCCTGTAACGAAAGGACGGAGTGTGCAATGGCGACCAAACGCCTCCAGGCGGCCGGGCGTGACAATGCGGGAAAGATGCTGGTCTTGAACCTGAGCCAGTACGAAGCCCTCTTTGCGCACATGGGGGAAGCCTTCATGCTGGGCGACATCGTACGGGATGCGCAGGGACACGCCATCGATATCCGCGTGCTCGTGGCCAACGACGCCTTTCATCAGGAGTCGGGCCTGCCGTCCGATGCGCTGGGGCGCCCGCTCCGGGAAAGCCTGCCGCAGCTCGAGGATGTCTGGATCCAGCAATACAGCCAGGTGGTCCTGACCGGTGAGCCGGTGCACTTCGCCAGCTATAACGCCGACACCCGGCGCCACTTTGAAGTGCACAGCTACCGGCCCGAGCCCGGACGGTTTGCCGCCCTGTTCCGGGACGTCACGGCGCAGGTCGAGATGGAGCAGGCGCTGCGCGAACAGCAGCAGCAACTGCGCACCCGCGAGCTTGAGCTTAAGCAGATGATCACCGGGCTGCCGGGCCTGGTCTGGACAACGACCGCCGCGGGCACGCCGGACTATCTCAGCGAGCAATGGCAGGCATACACGGGCCTCGACCACCGGGAATTGGTCGGTGACCGCTGGAGCACACCGCTCCATCCGGATGATCGCGCGCCGGCCGAGGCGGCGTGGCGGGAAGCCACCACCACCGGTAGCGCCTACGACGTCGATTACCGCATCCGCCGACTCGACGGCGCCTATCGCTGGTTCAATGCCCGTGGCGTGCCACTGCGCGATGAAACCGGCCGCATCCTGCGCTGGTTCGGCATCTGCATCGACATCGATGACCTGAAACGGGCGCAAGCCGAGCTGGCAAACGCACAGCAGAATTACACCGCCCTGTTCAACAACGAGCTGCAGGGCATCGCCCATGTGCGCATCGTCACGGAGGCGACCGGGCAGCCGGTCAATTACGTCATGGAGTCGGTCAACGCGGCCTATGAGCGCATCATCGGCCTCTCGAAAGCCGAGGTTGAAGGCCGGCTGATCACCGAAATCTGGCCGGACATCGCCAGCTTCGACTTCGACTTTATCGCCGCCTTCGGCAAGGTCGGCCTGGAAGGCGGCGAATGGCGCGAGGAAATCCACTTCCCCCCCACGCGGCAATGGCTGAGGGTCTATGCCTATCGCCCGCGCTGCGGCGAATGCGTGGTCATCTTCTCCGACATCACCGCGCAGCGGCAGGCCGAGCAGGCGCTCGCCAACTCCGAGGCGGAGCTGCGCGCCAACTTCGAGCAGGCAGGTGTCGGCATCCTCTACGTAAATGCGCAGGGCCGCTTCCTCAAGGTCAACCAGAAGGTCTGCGCCATGCTGGGCTATACGCAGGAGGAGCTCGCCCGACTGCATGTCCGCGCCATCGTCCACCCGGACGACCAGGCGTTCCTGCGCAGCCAGTTCGAGCGTGCGCTGCGGGGCGAGATCGACAGCTACATCGCCGAGCGCCGCTACCGCCATAAAGACGGCCATATTGTCTGGGTCCGCATCACCGCTTCGCCGGTGCGCCATCCCGACAGCGGCCAGATCCTCTATATGGCCAAGTTCATCGAGGACATCAGCGAACGCAAGCGCGCCCGCGCGGAGCTGGAAGGCTTTTTCCGGCAGGCCACGGTGGGCATGGTGGTGCTGGATACGGAGTCACGCATCCTGCGGCTCAACCAGCGCTTCTGCGACATCCTGGGCTACCACCAGGACGAGCTGCAAGGCACGCTCTACATGGCCCTGAACCACCCAGGCGAGCTGGCAGAGGACAAACTGCTGTTCGAACGCCTGTGCGCGGGTGAAATCCCCGAGTACAGCCTGGAGAAACGGCTGCTGTGCAAGGACGGCAGCTATACCTGGACCATGATCTCGGCCGCCGTCGTGCATGATGAGTCGGAAGACCGCCCGTACATCGTGAGCGTGGTCCACGATATCGAGGCCCGCAAGCAACTGGAACTCGAGCTGCGTGGCACGCAGCGCGAACTTGAGGCGCGCGTGGAACGCCGTACCCACGAGCTGCGCCTCGCCACCTGGCAAGCGGAGGAAGCCCTGCGCGAGGCCGAGGCCGCCAACCAGGCGAAGTCACAGTTTCTCGCCACCATGAGCCATGAAATCCGCACCCCCCTGAACGGCGTGATCGGCTTTACCGGGCTGCTGCTCGACGGCCCGCTCACCGAAGCCAAGCGGCGCTACGCGGACCTGGCGCGGCAATCCGGCGAGTCCCTGCTGCACCTGCTCAACGACTTCCTCGACTTCTCCAGGATCGAGGCGGGCCGCCTGGCGCTGGAGCCCGTCGACTTCGACCTGCACCAGGAGCTGGAGCAAGTGCTGGCCCTGGTACAGCCAAGCGCGGAAGAGAAAGGGCTGGAGCTGCGCCGCCATATCCAGGCGCCGCGCCGCTTCCATGGCGATGCGGCAAGGCTGCGCCAGATATTGCTCAACCTGCTGACCAACGCCGTGAAGTTCACGAAAGCCGGCCATGTCCTGCTGAGCTGCACAGAGGCCAGCCGGAAGGGCAGCCGGGTGCGTATCTGCTTCGAGGTCAGCGACACCGGCCTGGGGATTGATGCGGAGACTCGCCTTCAGCTTTTCCAGCCGTTCACGCAAGCCAACGGCGTGAGCCGGCGCTTCGGCGGCACCGGCCTCGGCCTCGCCATCTGCCGACGCCTGACGGAGCTCATGGACGGGGAAATCGGCTTTCGCAGCAAGCCGGGTGAAGGCTCCACCTTCTGGGTCGAGCTGCCTTTCGACATCCTGCCCTCGGCCGACAGTCCGTTGCCGCTGAGCGCGGCCGAGGCGCTCGGCCCGCCACCGGCCGACACCTGCCGTGGCCGGGTGCTGGTGGCGGAAGACAACAGCGTGAGCCAGCAGCTCGCGGTGGAAGTGCTCAAGCGGCTCGGCTGCCAGGTGGACGTGGTCGGCAACGGCCGCGAGGCCGTGGAGGCGTTCAAGCGCCTGCCCTACGACCTCATCATCATGGATTGCGACATGCCGGTCATGGACGGCTTTGAAGCAACCGCGCACATCCGCGCCCTGGAAGCCGGCGCCGGGCACCATGTGCCCATCATCGCGATGACCGCCTCGGCCCTGCAGGGGGATGCCGAGCGCTGCCTGGCCGTCGGCATGGACGAGTTCATGTCCAAGCCGCTACGCCTGCTGCAGCTGAGCCGGGTCATCGATTCCTGGTTGAAGCCGGCCTGATCAGACCGCAGCGGCAGAGTCCTCGCTTCCGGGGCAGCGGCGAAACTCGTCCCCTTCTTCCGCCGGCGTCAGTAACAGCTGCCGGCGTAGCGCCAGTCCTGCTGGCCGTAGGTCTGGCGCTGGATGGATTCGGTCTTCTTGCGCATGCACTCGCTGCGCGCGCGAGCCTCCGCGTCGGAGATGCCGCTGCCCGTGGAGTAGACGTTCCAGAGCCGTTGCATGTTGGCCGACTCGGCTCCAGCGTTGTGCTGGCGCTCCAGCTGCCGCGCCTGCACCGTGTACTCGTGGCAGCGCGGGCCGCCGGCCTTGCAGTAGTTGCCGACGTCGACGTTGAAGGCCATGAGGCTGGAGCGGTCGGGGCCGTCACGGTGGATGCGGTCAATGAGCGCCTGCGCGGCGGGACTCGGCTGCAGCAGGCCCTTGGCTTTCAGCCAGGCCTCGCCCTTGACGCTGCCATGCGCGTAGGCGGTCTTGTACCAGTAGAGCGTCAGCGCCTCGTTGGCGGGCACCTCCACGCCTTTCTCGTACAGCTGCGCGAGGTGGAACATGGCCATGGTGTTGGGCTTGCGCTTGCGCGCGGCGGCGCGCTCGTACCAGTAGATCGCGCCTTCGATGTCCTTCGGGCCGGTCATCCCGTTGCGCAATATCGCCGCCAGCACCAGCTGGCAGTAGTCGTTGTCGAGCTCGGCGCCGAGGCGCGCCCAGTAGCGGGCCTTCTCGAGGTCCTTGGCCTGGCCGAGGTCGCCCTCGAAATAGGCGCCCACCACCTGGCTGAGCGCTGGCCTGAAGCCCATGTTGGCGGACTCGAGGAAGGAGTCGAAGGCGCCCTTCTGGTCGCGCTGCGAATTCAGCCGGTACATGCCGCGGTCGTATTCGTAGCCGCCCTCGTAAATGCCTTCGCTGGGAAACTCGGTGGGCAGGCGGTCCAGCCAGGCCTGCGCGTCGGGATGGCCGGCGAACTTGGCGCGGATCGCCCAGAAGCGCGCCGTCTCCACGTTCTTGGCCACGCCATCGCCGGACTCAAAGGCGTTGACGAGCATGGTGATGGCCTCGAAATTCTTGCGATCGGCTGCGGCAAACAGCATCTTGACCGCGGTCTTGGGATCGCGTGCGACGCCGTCGCCCTTGAACAGGCGCGGACCATAGAGCGCGGCGGCATCCCCATCACCCAGCTCGGCTGCGCGAACCAGCCAGCGCTGCGCCTTCGCGTCGTCCTTCGGCGCGAGATCGCCCTTGCTATAGACCTGCCACAGACGGGCCGCGGCGCGCTTCTCGTTCTGCCCGGCCTTCTCGTACAGCGCCAGCGCCTGTGCCGGATCGGCCGGCCCGCCTTCGCCGCGCTCGAGCATGCTTGCCGCCTCAAAGGTCGCCGGCGCGTTGCCCTGCTCCGCCGCCTCGAGGTAGAGCTCGCGCGCCTCCTCCAGATCGACATCGACGCCCTGTCCGTTGCGGTAAAGCGCCGCGCGGAAGATCAGGCTGGTGGGGTCCTTCTTGCCCATTTTCCTGGCCAGCTTCATGGCCTGTTTGTAGTCCTGGGCGCGCAAGGCCCGCTCGGCCCCGATGCGCAGTTCAATCCATTCCTCCGCGGTAGGCGCCGCCATGGCCGGCGGGAGCGCCAGCGCTGTCAGCAGGAGGGAAAGCAGAAGTCTGCGCATGAGGATGTCCTTATAAGGGCCACGGTGAGGGAGCGAGCATAGCGCGGCCGGCCATGGCGGGCAGCGCAGGCCGTCCGCCGCGCGGGCGCGCCCGTCGCGCAACGCGGGCAGGGCGGCCCGGAAACCGGGCCGTGCCTTGTCGCGCGACTCAGTCCCGCGTTGCCGTGAGCGCCTCTTCCAGCGCCTCGGAGCCCTGCGGAAAATCGCCCTGCCAATCCACCACCAGGCGCTTGCCCCCCGGCGTGCGATAGCCCGTCCAGGGCGCATTCACTTCCGGCACGCCGGGCAGTGCGCTCTGCCCGGCGTGATCCTCACCGGCGCCGAAGCGTGCCGGCCAGATGCGCTGGCGGCGGCCGAACCACGTCCATACCTCGACACGCACCTGACGGTCCGGCAGGCGCTCGACCCGTGTCACATAGCGCCCACAGAGCCAGACCATGGGCCAGACCAGCACGGTGCTGAAAAGCAGCATGCCGGCCTGCCAGGCAAGCACCGCCGCCGCGCTGCCGAACTCCGCGAGCAGATCCGCCTCGGCCGGAAGCAGCAACAGCCACACGATCAGCGGCACCGGCGCGCTCGACACGAGCAGCACGAACCAGAGCATCGGGCTGCGGTCGGAGACATACAGCAGGCGCGGCCCGTCGTCAGCCGGCTGGGCCGCATCGGGCCGCGCCACCACCACGGGGCCGGCGGCGCGCGGACGACGGCGGCGCCCGGCCATCAGCACTCCCCCGCGAATTTCCAGTCCTGCTGGCCATAGGTGTTGCGCTGGATGGATTCGGTCATCTTCTGCATGCACTCGCTCTTGGCGCGCCAGGCAGCGTCATCGGCACCGCTCGGCGCCGCATGCACGTTCCAGAGGCGCTGCAGGGTTGCCGACTCGGCCTGTGCATTGGAGTCGTTCATGAATTTCTGGGCCGCCACGGTGTACTCAAAATGCGGCGGCGTTATTTTCCCGACCAGGCAAAGCCGCCCTCTTTCATATTCTCGCATTTACTTTACGGCCATCCACAGCGTATGGCGCGTGCCGCGGTTGCCATGCGCATACACCCGCAGCTCTTCCACCTTGAAGCCAGTCTTTTTCAGCCGCTCGGTAAAAGCGCGATCCGGCCCGGCCGACCACACCGCCAGCACGCCCTTGGGGCGCAGCGCCTGCAAGCAGCGATTCAGGCCCTCCTGGGAATACAGCCAGTCATTGTCTTTATGGGTCAGGCCCGCCGGGCCGTTGTCCACATCCAGCAGGATGGCGTCAAAGGCCTCCGTTTCTTCCTTCAGGATGATGGCGACATCCAGCTCACGGACCGTCGCGCGTTTATCCAGGATGGGATTGCCGGCCTTGGCGCCCAGGGGGCCCCGGTTCCATTCGACGACGCCCGGCACCAGCTCCGCCACCACCACGGTAGCCGTGTCGCCAAGATGCTTCAGGGCCGAGGCCAGGGTAAAGCCCATGCCGAGGCCGCCGATCAGCACCCGGGGCTGCGGCCGGTTCGCGATTTTCTTGCAGGCGATTTCCGCCAGCGCATCCTCGGAGCCATGCGCGCGCGTGCTCATCAACTCGCCGCCGGTGCCGGTGAGCTTGATGACGAACTGGTCGCCCACCTCAAACAGGCGAAGCTCGCCGCCGTTGCCGGGGATGAGGGCGGTATCCAGAATCTTGTAGCGGTTCATGAGGGTTTCAGGCTCGGGGGTTGGGGGCGCTGCGGGAAAGCACGCAACTTGTGGAATGGAGAATAAGGGGAGACAGAGTGAAGGACGCACTCACTCCGACTCCCCTTTACTGTAATGGACCCCGGTCAGCGCAGCTGCATTGCCGTCAACCCCGAACGGGAGGCCGCAAACATCACGTTGCCGTTCAAGGTCATGCCCCCGGTGAATTCCGCGAGCCCGATACGCCCGACAAAGACCGGCGCTGACGGCGTCGTGATGTCGGCTACCATCACCCCGGCCATGGACGCCAGGTAGGCTCGGTTGCCAGCCACCTGCAGGCCCATGAACTGGCCATACTCATACGGGGCGTCGTCAGCCGGCAAGGGAACCGTGGCGAGCAGCGCCGGCGCGAGAGGATGGCGCACATCCACCACACTAAGCGAACGCCCGCTGGAATTGCCGAGGTTCATGCCGATACGCACGTAGGCGAATCCGTCCACCACCTCGACCTGCGCGGCCCAGCCGCCGGTACTCACCTGGGCCACCTGCACGAGGTTGGCGGGATCAGAAATATCGAAGATGCGCAGGCCCTGGCCACTCGCCGCCACATAGGCGTAGTTGCCGGCAAGCGTGACATCCAGGCCGCCGGCTTCCGTGGACCGATCGAGCACTACGGGCGCTTCCGGATTGCTGACGTCGATGGCCTGCAACGCGGGTCCGGTGCCGTGATACGTGGAGGCGCCGCTGACAAACACATGCTGACCGCGCGCGGCGACCGCAAGGGCAACACTTCCGGAGTCCCCGACGCCGGCCAGCGCCGTGCTGCTGAGCAATACGGGACGTGCGGGAGTGCTGATGTCGATTACGGCGAGCCGCTCGCCGTCCACGGCGAACAGCCGCGAATCGACGGCGGCCAGTTCCAGCGCGTTGGCGAACACCGGGTTGGCGACCAGCCGCGGCGCCGACGGCGTGCGCGCATCGAAGACCAGCACGCCCCCTTCATAGGAGCTCACCGGCTGATAGACAAAGCCCTGATGCCAAAGAGGACGGTGCGGATACCTGCCGCGGTCGCCAACATTGCCCAGCATAGGGTAGGTACCGATACGCACGCCGCCCAGGCGTTGCGCACCCTCATCCTGGAAGCCGCCCACCACATCGTCGCAGGGACCACCGATGCCCGCGGACACGGCGGTGAGTGCGCTCTCACCAGCCCCCAGCAGGACCCCCTCTTTTACCACCAGACCCGCAACTGTCTCGCCCAAGCTGATACAGCCGCGCGAAACCGGCGCCGCCGGACTGGCAATGTCGAAGACTTGCAGGCCGCCCAGCTTGCCCACATAAGCCCGGTTACCGACGAGCGCAAAGCCGCTGGGCGGCGACCACCACATGAATGGCGAGATGGCGCCGGCCGCATGGCCGCGCAGCACCGGCGCCGCCGCATTGCCCGCATCGACGATGCTGAGCGAACCGCTGGCGCTGCTGTACAGGTAGGCGAGGCTGCCTTTCACCAGTACGCGGTCGGCATCCATGGCCACGCCCGTGCTGCCGAGCAGTGCCGGGCTGGCCGGATTGCTGACATCGTAGATGCGCAGGCCGGCACTGTAGGAGGCCACGTAGGCGCGATCGCCGACGACCTCGATATCGATGCCCCCCACCTCCGCCGAGGCACCCAGCACGACCGGGTGCAGGGGGTCGCTGACATCGATCACCTGCAGCGCGGGCCCGTCGCCCAGGCCGGTGCCCCCACCGCCCACATAAACCCGGTTGCCGCTGGCCGAGATCGTGTAGGCCGCATTGCCGCCCAGCGGGATGTACGCGATCTCTACCGGCTGAAAAGGATCGCTGATGTCAAAGACCACCAGCGCCGAGCCGTCCACGCCAAACAGCCGGTTGTTCGCCAGGGCCAGTTCGTACAGCGCGCGGTCCGAGAATCCGTCGACCGCCCGGGGCTGCCGGGGATTGGCGACATTGAAGACCAGCAGTCCGGTGTCGTTACCGCTCCGGGGGGTGGGAACATAGAGGACATTTCCGTTCAGCAGTGGCCGCGCCGCGCCGCTCGCCGGGTCACTGCTGCCCGGGAACACGTTCAGGTCCACTTTCGAGAGGACCTGCGCCTGAGGCTCCGTGGTGCCACCCGAACCACCGCAGCCAACCAGCACCATGACCAGCAGCGCCGCGACCGACCTACTGAATTCCCGCATTCCCTTCCCCTTGCTGCGCCGGATGGCCAGCCTTGCCGGCCTGTAGAGCGCGCCATTGTTGCGGTGCCGGAGCGATTTGCAAGGCCGGCAGTCAGGCCACGCAGAAAAAGGGGGGCCAACATGGCCCGGCCTGTGTGACTTAGCCCGGAGCGGGATTTTACAAACTACTTCAGGGCTTTCATAACCCCACCAGGGACCATTGCCTGTCCCTTGGTCACGCCACTTCCAAGGCCCTGAAGGGCAGCCGGGGCCCCTCCGAACGGCAAAAGCCTGCCTGCCCCCAAAAAATCCCGTAAAATGCCCCGCATCCCCTCTGACGAGGCAATCCTCGTCCTGCCCCGGAGCCTCCCGTGCTGCGCCTGAACGAACTCAAGCTGCCCCTCGATCATCCGGAAGAGGCCCTCCAGGCCGCCATCCTCACCAAGCTGGGCATCCCCCCCGAAGCCCTGCGGGGCTTTACCGTCATCAAGCGCAGCTACGATGCCCGCAAGCGCGGCGCCATCGTCCTGATCTACAGCGTGGATGTGGATACCGGCAATGACGCCGCCCTCCTGCAGCGCTTCGAGCAAGACCCCCATATCCTGCCGGCACCCGACACCTCCTACCGCTTTGTCGCGCAGGCGCCCGAAAACCTGGCGCAACGGCCCCTCGTGATCGGCCTGGGGCCCTGCGGCCTGTTCGCCGGCCTGCTGCTGGCCCAGATGGGGTTTCGTCCGCTGATCCTCGAGCGTGGCAAGGCCGTGCGCGAACGCACCAAGGACACCTGGGGCCTGTGGCGCAAGCGCGAGCTCAATCCGGAGTCCAATGTGCAGTTTGGTGAAGGCGGCGCCGGCACCTTCTCGGATGGCAAGCTCTATAGCCAGATCAAGGATCCGCAGCACCACGGCCGCAAGGTGCTCCAGGAATTCGTGAAAGCCGGCGCGCCGGAAGAAATCCTGTATGTGAGCAAGCCGCATATCGGTACGTTCAAACTGGTGACCATGGTGGAGACCATGCGCGCCACCATCGAAGCGCTGGGCGGCGAAATCCGTTTCAGCCAGCGCGTGGAAGACATCAAAGTCGAGAACGGCCAGGTGCGCGGCGTCACCCTGGCCAGTGGCGAGCAGATCCGCAGTGATCATGTGGTCGTGGCCGTGGGCCACAGCGCCCGCGACACCTTCCAGATGCTGCACCGGCGCGGCGTGTATGTGGAAGCCAAGCCCTTCTCC
>JAJFBF010000072.1 GCA_020697295.1 Moraxellaceae bacterium
GGTGTTTGATCGCCTCGACGCCGATATCGCCCACGCGATGATGAGTATCAATGCCGTGAAGGCGGTGGAGATTGGTGACGGCTTTGCCGTGGTCGAGCAGCGCGGCGAGCAGCACCGCGACGAGATCACGCCGGCCGGTTTTGTCTCCAATCACTCCGGGGGCACCCTGGGCGGCATTTCCTCCGGCCAGGACATCCTGGTCAGCATCGCGCTCAAGCCGACCTCCAGCATGACGCTGCCGGGCCGATCCATCGACATTCATGGCAACCCCATCGAGGTGGTCACCAAGGGTCGCCATGATCCATGCGTGGGCGTGCGCGCCACGCCCATTGCCGAGGCCATGCTGGCCATCGTGCTGATGGACCACTTCCTGCGCCACCGCGCGCAGAACGCCGACGTGGTGTCGCCGCTGCCGGCGGTGCCGGGTTCGCTGCGCTAGAGTCGCGTCATGCCGTTCACGCCGCTGCACATGGGCCCGGGGCTCCTGCTTCGCGGTTCGGTGCGCGGCGGCTTCAGCTTGATGGTCTTTGGCTGGACGCAGATCCTGATGGACCTCGAGCCGCTTTACGGCATCCTCACCGATCGCGAGCAACTGCATGGCTGGTCACATACCTGGATCGGCGCCACGCTCATCGCCTTGCTGGCGACACTGACGGGGAAATACCTGGGCGCCTGGGGCTTGCGCCTGCTCAAACTGACGCAGTTCCTGCCCATCACCTGGGGTGCGGCACTGGCGGGCGCCCTGCTGGGGGGCTGGAGCCATATCCTGCTGGACAGCATCATGCACTTCGATATCCAGCCGCTGCGGCCTTTCTCGCTGGAGAACGGCTTGCGCCAATGGATCTCGCTGCCGGCGCTGCACCTGTTTTGCCTGGGGGCAGCGGCGCTGGGTGCGGTGGTCTTCTTCTGGCGTAACGGCAATCCTTTCAGGGTCGGTGAATGAGCGGGGCAGGGTTCGGTCCGGGCAGCCTGGCCGGAGCCTGTCTATGCTGTGATGAGTCCGAGTCCCGGAGCTGCCTGTGAGCACCCGCCTTCCCGTCGTGCCGTTGTCGGCTTTCTACTTTTTCTACTTTGCAGGCCTGGGCGGCTTCATGCCCTATATGGGCCTGTATCTGCAAAATCACCTGGGCTTCAGCGCCGAGGACATCGGCCAGCTGCTGGCCTTTCTCATGATTGCGCGTGTCATTGCGCCCAATTTCTGGGGCTACCTGGCTGACCGCAGCGGCAAGCGCCTGGCAGTGGTGCGCTTCGGCGGCTTCATGCTCACCCTGTTCTCGCTGGCATTGATGCTGCCCCAGGGCTTCTGGACGCTGGCCTTCGTGCTGCTCGGCTACAGCTTTTTCCAGAGCGCCATCCAGGCCCAGTTCGAGGCCGTGACCATTGCCCATCTGGGGGCGCGGCGCGAACTCTACAGCCGAATCCGCCTGTGGGGCTCGGTGGGCTTTATCGTCACGGGCGCCGTGCTGGGCATGCTCTTCGACGTGGTGTCGGTGTCATGGCTGCCGCTTTGCCTGATGGTGTGCGCCCTGGCCAACTGGCTCACCAGCTTGCGCGTGCCGGACATTGCCACCCGGGTGCGGGCCGAATCGCATGAGCGGCTCGCGGATATCCTGAAGCGGCCGGCCGTGGCGATCTTCCTGGTCGTGCACTTCCTGATGCAGTTTTCCCACGCACCTTATTACAGCTTCTTCAGCATCTACCTGGAGGGGCATGGATACGCGCGCACCACGATCGGCTGGATGTGGTCACTGGCCGTGTTCGCCGAGGTGGTCGCCTTCGCCCTCATGCACCGCTTCCTGCCGCGCGTGGGCGAAAAGCAGGTACTGATGCTGTGCCTGTTGCTGGGCACCTTGCGCTGGGCGGTCACCGCGGTGTCGGTGGATTTTCCGGCGGTGATCTGGAGCGTGCAGCTGCTGCATGCGGCGACCTTTGCCGCCTTTCATGCCGCCTCCATCAGCTTTATCTACACCCATTTTGGCGAGGGCCACCAGGGCCAGGGGCAGGGCCTGTACTCCATGCTCTGGGGCGTGGGCGTGGCCGTGGGATCCTGGCTCACCGGGATGGTCTGGAGCGCGCACGAGTCCTGGGCCTTCCTGGGCGCGGCAGTGGCCTGCGCCGTGGCGGCGTTGTTGTTGCTGCGTGCGGATTTTTCGTTGAAGCCCGCGGATGGCGAGGGCAGGGTAACCGCCTAGCGCCTAGCGCCTGGCCCGGCGAGCAGGCGCCAGACGGGGAAACAGCAGCAGCCTGTAAATGGATGGCTTATCCCACCTGCGCCGGGTACACATGGCGGGAATAAAAAAGGGCGACCACTCAGGATCGCCACTTTTTTGCCCACGTCGCCAATGGCTATCGGGGGCTTGCGGAGATGTCGCGCCGGCTCAGGCCTGCTCGCGCGTCGCCCTCTCCTCCGCCTCGTAATGATAGGCGTAGTAGACCACCGGGATCACGAAAAGCGTCAGCAGTGTCGACACGAAGATGCCGAAGATCAGCGACACGGCGAGACCCGAGAAGATCGGGTCGTCGAGGATGAAGAAGGCCCCCATCATCGCTGCCAGCCCCGTCAGTACGATGGGCTTGGTGCGCACCGCCGCGGCCTGGATCACGGCTTCCTGCAGGGCGATGCCGCGCGCGGTCTCCTGGCGCACGAAGTCCACCAGCAGGATGGAATTGCGCACGATGATGCCGGCCAGCGCAATCATGCCGATCATGGAAGTCGCGGTGAACTGCGCACCCAGCAGCGCATGCCCCGGCATGATGCCGATCATCGTCAGCGGGATCGGCGCCATGATGATCAGCGGCACGCCATACGAGTGAAACTGCGCCACTACCAGCAGGTAGATCAGGATAAGGCCAACGGAATAGGCGAGGCCCATGTCGCGGAACGTTTCATAGGTGATCTGCCATTCGCCGTCCCACTTGAGCGAGGGGCGGTTGGCCACGTCCGGCTGCGAGATCAGTAGCTGGTCCGCCGGCTTTCCATCCAGCAGATTCATCTCGCCGATGCGATTGGAAATGCCGGCCACTCCGTAAAGCGGCGAGTCATTGTCGCCGGCCATGTCGCCGGTCACGTACACCACGGGCAGCAGGTCCTTGTGATAGAGGGTCTGGTCGCGCGTGGTGTGCACCAGCTGCGTGACATCCGCGAGCGGCACCAGGGCGCCGTTGCGGGCGCGCACGCGCAGGCTGCGCAAGGTTTCGATGTCGGCCTTGTCGCCGGCGGAAAACTCGGTGCGGATCGGCACCGCGTACTTGGCATTCTGGTCATGCAGGAAGGAGAGGTCACTGCCCTGCACCGCCATGGCGATGGCGGCCACAACCTGCGCCTGGTCGACGCCGAGGCGGGCGGCGCGTGCCTGGTCCACGGTCAGCTGCCATTTCTTTTGCGGCGCCTCCAGGGTGGTGTCTACATCCACGATGCCCGCGGTCTGCCGGAAAGCCATGGCGATGTGCTGCGCGGTTTCCACCTGCTGCGCGTGGTCGAGGCCATAGACCTCGGCCACGATGGGCGCCAATACCGGCGGCCCCGGCGGCACTTCCACGATCTTCACGTTGGCCTGGTAGCGCTGCGCGATCTCCTGCAGCGGCGCCCGTACCGCCAGCGCGATGGCGTGGCTCTGGCGATCGCGCTCGCCCTTGTCCACCAGGTTGACCTGGATGTCGCCCTGCCAGGATTCGCGGCGCAGGTAGTACTGGCGCACGAGGCCGTTGAAGTTGATGGGCGCGGCGGTGCCGGCATAGGTCTGGAAGTCCGTCACTTCCGGCACCGTGGCCAGGTGCCGGCCCAGCGCCTGCAGCACGCGCTCGGTCTCTTCCAGGGGCGTGCCCGCGGGCATGTCCACCACCACCTGGAACTCGGACTTGTTGTCGAAGGGCAGCATCTTCAGCACCACCAGCTGGACCACCGCCAGCCCCATCGACAGCACGATGGCGATCAGGATGCCGGCCAGCAGCTTCACGCGCGCGCCGCGGCCGTCGCGGCCGCGCAGGAAGGGCATCATGCGCTGGCGGAAGGTGTTGATCAGCCAGAGGTCGAGACGGCTTTCACTGTGGCCGTGGTGTTCCGCGGCGCGGCCCAGCAGTTTAAGCGCGAGCCAGGGCGTGAGGATGAAGGCCACGGCCAGCGAGATCAGCATGCCCATGCTGGCGTTGATGGGGATGGGACTCATGTAGGGGCCCATCAAGCCGCGCACGAAGGCCATGGGCAGCAAGGCCGCGATTACGGTGAAGGTGGCGAGGATGGTGGGGCCGCCGACTTCGTCCACGGCGAGGGGAATGGCCTCGCGCAGGCTCTTGCCGCCCTGTTGCAGGTGGCGGTGGATGTTTTCCACCACCACGATGGCGTCATCGACGAGGATGCCGATGGAAAAGATCAGCGCGAACAGCGACACGCGGTTGAGCGTGAAGCCCGCCGCCCAAGAGGCGAAGAGGGTGATGGTGAGCGTGATGAACACGGCCATGCCCACGATCACGGCCTCGCGGCGGCCCAGTGTCAGCAAGACCAGCAGCACCACCGAGCCGGTTGCGAAGATGAGCTTCTCGATGAGCTTGAGCGCCTTGTCCTCGGCGGTCTGGCCGTAGTTGCGGGTGATGCGCAGGTCGACATTGTCGGGAATCGAGATGCCGTGCAGCGCCTTCAGGCGGGCTTCCAGGCCATCGGTGATGGCGACGGCATTCTCGCCGGGCTTCTTGGTCACGGCCACGGTCACGGCCGGGCGGCACTGGCTGGCGCCGCGGGCGGTATCGGCGGCGCAGTCATTGACGTAGCGAGTGGGCAACGCGTGGGTGAGCTTAACCTCGGCCACATCGCGCAGATAGACGGGACGGCCCTGGAACAGCCCCACCACGAGGGCGCCGACTTCTTCGGGGCGTGTCAGGAAGGTTCCGGCCTGCACCTGGATGGCGGCGTTGCCCGCCACCACGCTGCCGGCATCGGCGGACTGGTTGGTGGCCTGCAACGCGGCGCGCAGGTCGTCGGGGGCGAGGCCGAAGGTGGCCAGGCGCTGCGCATTGAGCGCCACCTGCACGATGCGCTCCGGGCCGCCGAGGGTGTAGACATCGCGGGTGCCGGGCACGCGCTTGAGCTCGGTCTCGAGGGCGCGGGCCACGCTGAGCGGCAGGGCGCTGCCGGCGTTCGCGTCCCGGTCGGTGATGGTGACGGCGAACACCGGCACATCGTCGATGCCCTTGGGCTTGATCAGCACCGGGCCGGCATTCACGCCCGCCGGCATCCAGTCCTGCTTTTCGTAAAAGGCGTTATAGAGCCGCACGATGGCATCGGTGCGCTTCTCGCCCACTTCAAAGCGCACGCCCAGCATCGCCATGCCGGGCGAGGAGGTGGAGTACACATGCTCGACGCCGGCGATCTGCATCGCCACCTGCTCGGCGTTGTTGGTGATGAGTTGCTCGATCTCCTTGGCGCTCGCGCCCGGGTAGGGGATGAAGACATTGGCGAAGGTCACGTCGATCTGCGGCTCTTCTTCGCGTGGCGTCACCAGCACGGCGAAGACGCCGAGCAGGAAGCCCACCAGGGCCAGCAGCGGGGTGAGCTGGGACTCCTGGAAAAAGGCGGCGATGCGGCCGGAAATGCCCTTGGGCGCGTCACTCATTTCATTTGCCCTCGGGCATCACGGCGGCCGCCGCCGCCTTGGGGTCGCGCGCCACGCGCTCGCCATCGGCCAGGCCGGCCAGGATCTCGATGCGGCCATCGCCGAGCACGCGGCCGGTGCGCACCGCGCGAAAGGCGATGTGACTGGCGTCCTGGATGTAGACGCCGGTGATCTCGCCCCGCTGCACCAGGGTGGCAAGGGGAATGGCCAGGGTTTCGGACTCGCCGACGCTGAACACGAGTTTGGCGGCCATGCCCGGATAGATGCCGCTGTTGAGCTTCGCCGGCAGGTCGGCACGCACGCGCACCGTCTGGGTAGTGGGGTCGGCGTTGGGGAACACCGTCACCTGGCGCGCCTCGATGCGGCGGCCATCGGGCAGCAGCACCGCTGCCTTGCCGGTCTTGCGCAGGGCCTCGGCCAGTTGCTGGGTGAGGTCGGCCACGGCACGCATGGCGCCCGGGGCCTGCACTACCAGCAGGGCCTGCCCCGGCATCACCGCTTCGCCCACCTGCACCGGACGAGAGGTCACTACGCCCGCGAAGGGGGCGCGCACCTCGGTATAGGCCAGCTGCTCGGCGGCGCGATTGCGTTGCGCCTGTGCGGCGGCGAGGGCGGCGCGGGCGGCATCGTGCTCGGCGGTGGCGCTGTCCATCTGGGCGGCGGCCACGAGGCGCTTTGCATACACCTCCTTGATGCGCTGATAGCTCTTGTCGGCTTCCACCATGCGTGCCTGCGCCGCGCGCAATGCGCTTTCAGCCTGTTCGAGGCCGGAGCGCTGCTCGGTGTCTCGCAGCTGTGCGACGACCTGGCCGGCCCTCACCGCGTCGTTCACGTCCACCGGCAGGGCCACGATGCGCGCACTGGTCTGCGCCGACAGCGTGGCCTGGTTGACGGCTTCGAGCGCGCCCTCGACCTGCTGTTCGCGGGCGGCGGGACCGCTGCCGACGGTGATCGTGTCCAGCGTCGGCTGGGTGGCGGTCGGGGCCTTCGTGTCCTCGCGGCTGCAGGCGGCAAGCGCCAGGGCCAGCAGCGAGGCGGTGAGGACGGGAAAGCGGTTGGGCATCATGGTGTTTTCTCGTTCAGGTCCGGGAGCAGAAGGCACCGCCGGACTTCACGCCCAGCCGGCCGAGGATGGTGGCGAGCGGGCAAAGGCCGGTAAAGGAGGCTTGCAGCAGGTTGAGGCCGACAAATGCCGTGAACCACAGCCAGTGGATGCTGTGGATCTGCGACAGCGCGAGCGAAAGCAGCACGAACACGCCGGCAAAGCGGAACACGAGTTGCTCGATGGAAGCGGAAGTGGTCATGGTCATTCTCCTGTCAGAAAGGGAGCACTCAGGCGCCCGGGGCCAGCAGTTGCGTCACGAAGGGTTCCAGTGCCTTGAGGCCGGTGGCGCGGCCCACGGCCAGCGCCTCGCCGGCCGGCAGGCCGTCCACGAGGCAGGCCTTTACCGCCATCAATGCCCCGACCCGGTTGCCGCTGGCGCAATGCAGCAGTACCGGATGGCCGGGACCGGCCTCGTTCATGGCCGCGGCCAGGGTTTCGGCGTTGGCCCGGGTGAGGTCGGCCGGGCCGCCGACGGGGATGTTCACGTAGTGCATGCCCAGGCCGGTGACGACAGCCGCCTCGTCGTAGTCACAGGCCTCGCCCGGCGGGCACAGGTTGATGACGGTGCGCACGCCCTTGGCCTGCGCTTGCTGCAGGTGCTCGGGCCGCGGCCGCCCGCCCGTGCACAGGCCGGTGCCGGGCGTGCAGCAGTTGGGGATGTCCAGCCACAGTTCATGGGATGAGGTCATTCATTCGACTCCTTTTGCGGACTTGCCCGGCGCGGCACAGAAGGCGCCGTACAGGACCTCGAGGATGCGCAGCGCCGGACCGTCCGGGACGCTGTAGTAGACGGTCTGGCCCTCGCGACGGGTGCCGACCAGGTTTTCCTCGCGCAGCACGGCCAGGTGCTGGGACAGGGCCGACTGCGACAAGGGCACGATGCCATTGAGCTCGCCCACCGAGCGCTCGCCGCTGGAGAGGGCGCACAACACCATGAGCCGGTGCGGGTTGCCCAGCGAGCGCAGCAGCCGGGCGGCATCCTCGGCATGGCCCTCCATCCCGCTGAAGTCGGGGAGGGTGGGCAGGGACAGGGATCGGGGCATGGCAGGCTCCGTTTAATTTAGTGATTGCTAAATTAGCATATCCTAATATATCGTCAAGTGATTCCGGGTCGGCTACCGCCAAAGAAGTAGCTATCGGCTGCCGCGGTCCAGCATCCGCCAGCGGCGGGGCGGCAGCACCGGACAGCGGAGATGCTCACTCATATCAGCACCGCCAGGGGCGGAGGAGAGACGGCAATGGCACATATCGTGGTTATCGGCGCAGGCCTGGGTGGCTTGCCGGCGGCATATGACCTGCGCAAGGAACTGGGCAAGGGTCACGACATCACCGTGGTCAATCCCGTGGACCATTTTCAGTTTACCCCGTCCAATCCCTGGGTCGGGGTCGGCTGGCGCACCCCGGCGCAGGTGGTGGTGCCGCTCGCCAAGCCGCTGGCGCGCAAGGACATCAAGCTCGTGGTGCAGGCGGTCAGCCGCATCGAACCTGACAAGAACCAGCTCCAGCTTGCCGATGGCAGCACGCTGTCCTACGACTATCTTGTCATCACCACCGGCCCCAAGCTGGCCTTTGACGAGGTGCCGGGCCTGGGGCCGGAGCAGGGCGGCTCGGTGTCGGTCTGCAATACCCCGCATGCCCACCATGCCCGCGAGGCCTATGAGAAGTTCCTCGAGAACCCGGGCCCCGTCGTGATCGGTGCGGCGCAGGGCGCGAGCTGCTTCGGGCCGGCCTATGAATTCGCCATGATCGTCGACACCGACCTGCGCAAGCGCAAGTTGCGCCACAAGGTGCCAATGACCTTTGTCACCAGCGAACCCTACCTGGGCCATATGGGCCTGGGTGGCGTCGGCGACTCGAAGGGCATGCTGGAATCCATCCTGCGCCAGCGCCATATCAAGTGGATCACCAACGCCAAGCTGCTGGAGGTAAAGCCGGACCTGGTCCGAGTCGCCGAGCACGATGACAAGGGCCAGGTGGTGAGGGAGCACGAGCTGCCGCAAAAGTTCAGCATGTTCATTCCCGCCTTCAAGGGCGTGGATGCCGTGGCGAACGTCGAGGGCCTGTGCAACCCGCGCGGCTTTGTCATCATCGACGAGCACCAGCGCAGCCCGAAATACAGGAACATCTATTCGGCCGGCGTCTGCGTCGCCATCCCGCCCGTGGAAGTGACGCCGGTGCCGACCGGTGCGCCCAAGACCGGCTACATGATCGAGTCCATGGTCTCGGCCATCGTCGAGAACATCAAGGCGGATATCGAGGGCCATGAAGGCACCGCCCGGGCGACCTGGAACGCGCTCTGCCTGGCCGATCTCGGGGATGACGGCGCGGTCTTCGTGGCGCTGCCGCAGATCCCGCCGCGCAACGTGACCTGGTCACGGCAAGGATACTGGGTGCACCTGGCCAAGATCGGCTTCGAGAAATACTTCATGCGCAAGATGCGCATCGGGAATGCCGAGCCGGTCTATGAAAAATACGTGCTGAAGATGATGGGTATCCTGCGCCTGCAGGACGAGAAGTAGGGCGGAGGGCGCGGCGCGATGATGGCGATGCTGGTGGGGGTGCTGATCGGGCTGGTGCTGGGCCTGACCGGCGCGGGCGGGTCGGTGCTGGCGCTGCCCCTGCTGATGCAGGGCCTGGGCCAGGCCGCGGTGCCGGCGGCCGGCATTTCGCTGGGCGCTGTGGCGCTGGCCGCCACCCTGGGCGTGCTGCTGCGCCTCGGCAAGGACCAGATCGTGTGGCGTGCCGCGCTGCTCGTGGGCGGTGCCGGCGCGCTGGCTGTGCCCGCCGGGCAGTGGCTGGCGCGCCAGCTGCCGGAGGCCGTGCTGCTCATTGCCTTCACGGTGCTGGTGGCGGGCATTGCCTGGCGCATGTGGCGACAGGCCGAGCGCCAGCCGGAGTTTACCCGCGTCGTGCGCGCCGGCAGTGGCGAGCCGGCCGGGATTCACCTGGCGGCCTGCGCGCTGAGCGAGAGCGGCCTGCTGGAGTGGCGCTGGCCCTGCGCGCTGCGCATGGCGGCAGTCGGGCTGTTGACGGGCGTGTTGTCCGGATTCTTCGGCGTGGGCGGCGGCTTTGTCATCGTGCCGGCGCTGGTATTGCTGACCGGCCTGTCCATGGTGCAGGCGGTGGCGACCTCACTGGCTATCATCATGGCAGTGGCGTCCACGGGCTTTGTGTCCTACGTCGCCAGCCAGCCGATGCCGGCCGTGGCAGCAGCGGTCATGGCGGGCAGCCTCGCCGGCATGCTGTTCGGCACGGCGCTTGCCCCGCGCCTGGCCGGGCCGGCATTGCAGCGACTGTTCGCCATCGCCATGGTGCTCCTCGCCGCCGGCAACCTGTGGCGGGCCCTCGCCTGAGTCCGGTTACCCTGCCTGTCATTGAAAAGGAGGAGATGCCTCATGTTGTTTCGCCAACTCTTCGATCAGGAATCCAGCACCTATACTTACCTGCTTGCGGATACCGCCACGGGCGATGCCGTGATCATCGATCCCGTCAGGGAGCAAGTTCCGGCCTACCTGCAACTATTACGCGATCTGGAGCTGACGCTCGTGGCGGCGCTGGATACGCATGTCCATGCGGATCACATTACCGGACTCGGAAAATTGCGCGAAGCGACCGGCTGCCTCACCTGGATGGGCGAGCAGTCGGCGGCGCCCTGCGTGTCGGCGCGTTTCAGCGAAGGCAGCGAGATTGCTTTCGGGGGCTATCGCCTGCGTACGCTTTATACGCCCGGCCACACTGACGATTCCTACTGCTTTCTTCTCGATGCCGATGACCACCATTATGCTTTTACCGGCGACACCCTGCTGATCCGCGGCACCGGGCGTACCGACTTCCAGAACGGCAGCGCGCGCGACCAGTATCACAGCCTTTTCGACCGCTTGCTGCGCCTTCCCGGCGACACGCTGGTTTACCCGGCGCATGATTACAAGGGTTGGACCGTCAGCACAATTGCCGAGGAGAACGCCTGCAATCCGCGGCTGCAGGTAAGTGGTGAGGCCGAATACGTGGCGATGATGAGCGCCTTGCAACTGCCCAATCCGAAACTCATGGACGTGGCGGTGCCGGCCAATCGTGCCTGTGGCACGACTTCCTGACCCGGTCTCGCTGCCTCCTCACAGTTTTCGCTTACGCGGAAAGCACGAAGGAGTGTGTGCCCTTCTGTTCTAACAGACTCATTCTGTAGCGCGTTGTTCCTTGCGCGTTAAACGATTGCGTCTTGCTGTAATTGTCGGGCATTTGCGTTTGCAGCGCCGGACGTGACTCCTGTACTGTTTCCTTGCCAAGGACGGGCACCTCAGCCAGGGATGGGCTGACTCTTCTCGCCTCCCTTCCAGCGTATCCACGGAATTGCCCGGCAATTTCCGGTGGAGGCGGCTGCGTCCTTCGCACTCGATTTCCACCAACAGTGACGGGGGCAAGGACGCCATGAAGATCAGTGTATTTGGTATGGGCTATGTAGGCGTCGTCTGTGCGGCCTGTTTTGCGCGTCGCGGCCACGAGGTCGTTGGCGTGGACATCAACGCTGACAAGATCGCCGACATCCGCCAGGGGCTGGCGCCCATTGTCGAACCTGGCCTGGGCGAGCTGCTGGCGGAAGTGGCCGGCCATCGCCTGCAGGCCACGACCAGCGTGGCGGACGCCATTGCCGGCTCCGAACTTTCCTTTATTGCCGTGGGTACGCCCAGCCGGGGGAACGGCGACCTCGACCTGTCGCATGTGCGCATCGTCTGCGAGCAGATCGGCAACGCCCTGCGCCACAAGGCCGATGGCCATATCGTCGTCATTCGCAGCACCGTGCTGCCAGGGACCCTGCGCCAGCTTGTGATTCCCACGCTCGAGGCCAGCTCCGGCAAGCGCGCCGGCAGCGGCTTCCGTGTCGCCGTCAATCCAGAGTTCCTGCGCGAATGTACGGCGATCCACGATTTCGACAATCCGCCTTTCACCATCATCGGCGCCGATGACGAGGATACCGCCGCCATCATTGCCAGCCTTTATGACGGAATTTCCGGCGAGGTCGTGGTCAAGGCGCCCGAAGTGGCCGAGATGATCAAGTACACCTGCAATGCCTGGCACGCCACCAAGGTGGCCTTCGCCAACGAAATCGGCTCGGTAGCCAAGATCTTCGGTGTGGACGGCCGCGAGGTCATGGACACGATCTGCAAGGACAAGTCGCTCAATGTCTCGTCCTATTACATGCGTCCCGGATTTGCCTTCGGCGGCTCCTGCCTCCCCAAGGATGTGCGCGCCCTCACCTACCGGGCCATGCAGCGCGACCTGAACCTGCCTCTGCTGTATTCCATGCTGGACAGCAACCAGGCCCACATTCGCCGTGGCCTGGATCTGATCATGGAGAAGCCGGCCCGCCGCATCGGCCTGCTCGGTCTCAGCTTCAAGTCGGGCACTGACGACCTGCGCGAGAGTCCCTTCGTCGAGCTCGGCGAGCGCTTGCTCGGCAAGGGCTATGACCTGCGCATCTACGATAGCAATGTCGCGAAGGCCCGCATGCACGGCGCCAATCGCGACTACATCATGACGCGCATTCCCCACCTCTCCAACCTCCTGGTGGGCAGCCTGGACGAACTCAGCGCGCATGCCGATACGCTGGTGATTTCCTATCCGGATCCGGAGTTCCGCTCCTACCTGACCCGCATCCCGGACGAGAAAACCATCATCGACCTCACCGGCATCGCGCCCGGGGTGAGTCATCCCGGTTACCAGGGCATTTGCTGGTAATCCGCCATGACTTCCATTGCCCGTGTCCGGCCATGGATGCCGGAAAACGCCAGCTGGTGGCTGGGGTGGCTGTTGTTTGCAAGCTTCCTCGGCTTCCTGGCCACCCTCGCGCCGCGCCTGATCTTTATCGACGGAAGCACCAAGTTCATCTTGCTGCTGGGCCTGATCAGTGCGTGGCGCTATTCGGTCGCGCTGGTGCACTTCCTGCGCGCCCAGGTCTTCCTGCGCATCGTTTTCCCGCGCCTGCGCGAGCGGGCCCGGGCCGTGGCGCGCGAAGACCTGCCGGCGCATGTCTATTTCCTGGTGACCAGCTTCCGCATTGAGTCCAGCACCACCTACAAGGTCTACCAGTCTGTATTCCTGGAGGCGCTCAGTTGCGGGCGGCCGGCCTCGGTGGTGGCCTCCATTGTCGAGAAGTCCGACGAGTTCCTGATTCGTTCCATCTACAGGGAAATGGTGGTGGCACGCGGGTCGGATATTGACCTGATCTTTGTCCGCATTCCCGGGACCGGCAAGCGTGACGGACTGGCGCACGGCTTTCGCGCGATCTCCCGCAACCGCCGCTTTCATGAATCCGTGGTGGTGGTGGTCGACGGCGACACCCTGCTGACCCCCGGCTGCGTAAAGGACTCACTGCCATTCTTTACTCTGTTGCCGAATATGGGCGCGCTGACGACTGATGAGAATTGCCAGGTTATCGGCGGCGGCGTCATCAGTGACTGGCATCACCTGCGTTTTGCCCAGCGGCACATCAATATGTGCTCCATGGGACTGACCCAGCGCGTTCTCACGCTTACGGGCCGGATGTCCATCTTCCGGGGCAGCGTGGTCACCCATCCGGAGTTCATCAACGGGGTGCAGAACGACTATCTCGAACACTGGCGGCTGGGGCGCTTCCGCTTCCTGACCGGCGATGACAAGTCGAGCTGGTTCCACGTCATGCGGCTGGGCTATGACACCTTCTACGTGCCGGACGTCAGCATCTGCACACTGGAGCATCCGCCCAACAGCAACTTCGTGATGGCCTCGGTCATGCTGATGTTCCGCTGGTATGGCAATGCCCTTCGCCAGAACATGCGCGCGACATCGCTGGGCCTGCGTCGACTGGGCGTCTTCACCTACTACGTGATGCTGGACCAGCGTATCTCCATGTGGACCGGCCTGATCGGGATCACTACTGCCCTGATCGCCAGCCTGATCTATGGCCCGATCATGATGATGGTCTACATCCTGTGGATAGGCATGACGCGCTTCGTGGTCTGCATGATCCTGGCATCTGGCGGCCATCCGGTGCGACCCAGCTATCCCTTCCTGCTTTATTACAACCAGCTGGCCGGGTCGCTGGTGAAGGCGTGGGTGATTTTCCGGCTGGACCGTCAATCCTGGACCCGGCAGAAGACCCGCCTGGCCGAACAGTCGAACCTGCGGGTGTACTTCAACCGCTGGAGCGCAAACGCCATGACGTTCTCGGCCTTCAGCATCTTCCTGGTTCTCTGTCTCCTGTTGGCACAAAGCTGACACTGCAAGCGAGCAATACATCATGCCTATTACCGCAAATGGAAAGGTGGTTCACGAGGCGGAGGCACACCGCCAACACGTGCGTATCAAGTTGCCCGGCCGGGTCCGGATGCTGGACCGGGAGGGCAGGGCGCAGGACTTCGACCTGATCGATATCTCCGCGGGTGGAATGGCCATCAATACCGGCAGTCATGTCCTTGATCCGCGCCGGACCTTTCGTGCCGAACTTGTCCTGCGTTATGACACTTTCACCTATACCGTCAATATCAGTTTCCAACCCCTGGGCAACCAGAACGGTCGGACCGGCTGCGTCTTCCAGGATATTGGTCCGAATGAGGCCGATGCCCTGCGCGCCATCGTCGGCTCCTTCCTCGCAGGCGACGTGCTTGCCCTGAATGACATGCTGCACATCGTGCAGCGTGACAATACCGCGGTGCCGCGCAAGTCCGCGGGCGCAGAAATGACGACGGGGGTGCGGGCGGTAGCGGCACTGGGCACGGTGGCAGTGCTGCTGCTTGGCCTGTTCGCCTTCAGCTATGTGTTTTCACAGGTCTACAAGCTGCTGTTCGTGACCAGCTCGCGGTCGGCCGTCGTCACCGCCGACACCATCATGGTGCGTATGCCCGAAGACGGCATTTTCACCAGCCTGGTGCGGACCAGTCAGCATCGCCTGCGCAAGGGGCAGCCGCTGGGGACCTTTACCGAGATTCTCCCGCCGCCGCCGCCTGGCGTATCCATCCGTCGTCCCCGACAGGTCACCATCATGAGTCCCTGCTCCTGCGATCTCATGGCGTTGCCCCTGGGCGAGGCGGGGGTGCTGCAAAAGGGAGATCCGCTTTTCCAGTTGCGCCCTTTTAACTCCCGCCGCTGGGTGGCTGCCTCGATGGAGCCTGAAGCCGCCCGTCACCTTGCGCCCGGCGACGAGGTACGCGTCACTGTTCATGCTCTGGGCCTGCATAGCTGGGGAACGGTTTCCTCTGTTGAAAGCAGTCGTCTCGACAATGTGCAGGTGGCCGACAGTGTGGTGCGGATTGTGGTCACTGTTCCTGACGGCATTCCTGTCGAGGCGTTGGGGTTGCCGGCCAATGTCTCGGAACACCCCGCACCCATCGCCATGCTGATGCAGACCTTGAGAATGTAAATCATGAGCACCACCTGCAGACAACCTTTGATAAAGGGGCTGGCCACGGCACTGCTGCTATCGCAGGTGCTGTGTGCCCATGCCTTGCCTGATCTCAAGCGGGCACAGGCCGCGCTGGATAGCGGCGACAGGGCCAGCGCCGAGCGCGAGTTTCGTGAACTGGCCGAGTTCGGCCTTCCGGATGCGCAGATTGCGCTGGCCGACATGCTGAGCCGGGGAGCGCCCGCGCAGCGCAAGGTGCAGGAGGCCATGGAGCTGTACTTGAAGGCCGGCCTTCGGGACAGCCGGGGATATGCACGCCTGGCCAACCTGTTCGCGACCGACTACACACTCGATCCCGCCCAGATGGACCTCATCATCGACAAGCTGGTCAAGCGCCATGATCGTGGCGAGAAGACGCTGGCGGGTGACATCGGTG
>JAJFBF010000073.1 GCA_020697295.1 Moraxellaceae bacterium
CATCCTTGGCGTTTTTGTCATGTTCGCCAAGTTCTACCACAAGGTGGAGCAGGGCTATGCGATGATCGTGAATACCTTGCGTGCCGAGCCGGACGTGACCTTCACCGGGCGCATGGTCTATCCCATCATTCATATCCGTGAGCTGATGGAGATTTCGCTCAAGACCATCGAGATCGACCGTTCCGGCAAGGAGGGCCTGATCTGCAAGGACAATATTCGCGCCGACATCAAGGTGAAGTTCTTCGTGCGCGTGAACAAGACCGCCGAAGATGTGCTGCGCGTGGCCCAGGCCATTGGCTGCGAGCGCGCCTCCAGCCAGGAAACGCTTGAAGGCCTGTTTTCCGCAAAGTTCTCGGAAGCCCTGAAGACGGTCGGCAAGGCCATGGACTTTGTGGACCTCTACCAGGCCCGCGACCGTTTCCGCGATGAAATCATTCGCCAGATTGGCGACGACCTCTCCGGCTATGTGCTGGAAGATGCCGCCATTGATTACCTTGAGCAGACGCCGCTTGAGAAGCTCGACCTGAACAACATTCTCGATGCCCAGGGCATCCGCAAGATCACCGAGCTGACCGCCGTCGAGCATGTGCGCACCAACGAACTGCGTCGCGACGAGGAGATGCAGATCAAGAAGAAGGACGTGGAGGCCCAGGAAACCCTTCTGGAGCTCGAACGTCAGCAGGCCGAGGCGACAGCGCGGCAGGGGCGTGAAGTCGCCTCGGTGCAGGCGCGGGAGGAGGCGGAGGCGAAGAAGATCGGTGCCGAGGAGCATGCCAAGGCCGAAGTGGCGCGCCTGCTCTCAGAGCAAACCATTGCCGTGCAGAACGAAAACATGCTGCGCGAAAAGGAAGTGGCCGAGAACAACCGAAAGCGTGCCGTTGCCATCGAGGAAGAAAAGGTGACGCGTGCGCGTCAGCTTGAAATCGTTGATCGTGAGCGTGAAGTCACGCTGCAGGAAATCGAGAAGGACAAGGCGGTTGAAGTCCAGAAAAAGGCGATTGCCGATGTCATTCGCGAGCGCGTGATCGTCGAGCGGACAGTGGCCGAGCAGGAAGAAGCCATCAAGGAAGTGCGCGTGGTGTCCGAGGCGGACCGTAATCGCAAGTCCGTTGTCATTGCCGCGGAAGCCCGCGCCGAAGAGAAGATGACGCTGGATGTGAAAGCGGCCGAGGCGCAAGAGCGTAGTGCCCGCCATCAGGCGGCCCAGGAGCTCACTCTGGCCGACGCCCACCTCAAGGTGGCGGAAAAGGAAGCCGAAGCCAAGAAGCGCGAAGCTGAAGGCGTGGAAGCCATTGCCGCGGCTCCTGGCCTCGCCCAGGCGCGTGTGAAGATGGTGGATGCCGATGCGCTGCAAAAATACGGCAGCGCCGAGGCCGAGTCGCTTCGCCTCAAGCTCGAAGCCGAGGCCACCGGCAAGGAAAAGCTCGGCCTGGCCGAGGTGAATGTGCGCAGCGCCGACGCCGATGCGGTGGTGAAGCAGGGGCATGCCGAAGCCGAGGCCGTGGAAGCGCGCTTCCAGGCCGAAGCGCGTGGTCTGCGCGAGAAATTCGACGCCATGAAGTTGATGAGCCCGGAAACCCGCGCGCACGAAGAGCTCCGCCTGCGCCTCAACAACGATCATGTGGAAACGCTGAAGATGATCGATGCGCAAACCAGCATTGCCGGCGAGCAGGCCGAGCTGCTGTCCACGGCGCTGCGCAACGCCAAGATCGATATCGTTGGCGGGCAGGGTGATTACTTCGAGCGCTTTGTCAGCGCGCTGGCAGTGGGCAAGGGCATCGACGGAGCGATCAACAAGAGCAATACCCTGCAAGTGGCGCTCAAGGATCATCTCACCGGCGAGCGCGACATGGTGGGGGACTTCAAGGACCTGATGGGAGCCCTGGGAGGGTCGTCCGGCGAAATCAGCAACCTTTCCATGGCATCCTTCCTGCAGAAGGTCATGAAGGAAGGCAGTGATGAGCAGAAGAGCAGCCTGCGCAGCCTGATGGATGGCTTCCGCAAGTAAGTGCTGTGCTGGCGGCAGGGGCTTTCCCTGCCGCTCCATTTCCTTCCGGTGGCGCCTGGGCGTCGCCGTTGCTGCCGAGCCGATTGCCGATGAGCCAGACCCCCGAAGCCCTGTCCGCCGACAGTGTCAACGACCAGGCCGCCACTGCCGGTGGCGGCTATGAGATTCTCAAGCGTCGCCTGGAGCTGCAGGGCGGGCAGCTCGCCAGCAAGGCGCAGCAGCTCAACGAGGCGCGTATTGCCGAGTTCGGGCGCTCCGAGCTCAAGCTGCTTGGCCGGCTGGCGGCACGCACCGAGAATAATTGCGTGGCGCGCGATATCGTGCGGGTCGGCGAGCTGTTGGTCTTCGGCTATAACGTTTTTATCGGACTGCGCAAGGAGACCACGGCGGCGGACGTGTTCAGCCTTTACCGTCTGGTGGACGGCGCTGCCGGCGTCGAGCTGGAGCCGCAGCCGCTGGACGGGAGCTTCCTGGCCGATGCCCGGTTTACCGCGGATTTTCGCGAGCTTTATGCCTATTACAAGCAAGCCAGCCTGACCCAGCTGCGCGTGCACCAGCACAAGCTGCTGGCGGCTTTCCGCATTGGCCAGCAGGTCACGGATGTGCGCGTGTTCCGCTGGGAGATTCGCCCCGACGGCAGTCTCGGCTATATCGACAACCGCGGCGAGCGTGATATCGCGTTGCCGCCCTCCTATGATTTCGAGTGGACGCAGACCACGCGCGAGCAGCACATCAACGGCCGTCATCCGCACATCAATATTCTCGACACGATATTTGTCGAGACGGTAAACGGCGACCTGACTATCAAGGTCGAGAACAATACTGAAAGTGGCCTCGGCATCTACAGTGAGCCGGTGGACGACAAAAACCAGTCGCTCGCCGACGCCGATGTGGCCTATGCCAAGCTGGGGACGCTGATCCTGTTGCGCATCCGGCCTTATCGCGAGGAGGGCACCCGCTATCTGGTGTTCAATGCCCGGACGCAGCACGTCGTGCGCATCGATGCCATTGGCAAGTCCTGCGTACAGCTTCCCGAGGACCACGGCATCATCTTCCCCGGCGGCTACTTGCTGCAGTCCGGCGAGTTCAAGCGTTTTGACCTGCCAGTGGCGGAAGTGGAGGGTCTGCGCTTCAAGCGCATGTTGCGCTCGCCGAACGGCGAGGACGTGCTCTACGTGTTCTATGAGCCCGGGCGCGGCGGCTATGGCCTCTTCACGTATAACCTGATCGAGAAAACGCTGGGCACGCCCCTGATGGCCAGCGGCTATGCGCGGTTTGACGATGGCCGGGTGCTGGTGTTCCAGTCTGAGGGGGAGGAGCCGATCCGGACGCATGCCATGCAAGTGTGGCAGACGCCGTTCGGCAGCGACGACCACGCGCGCAAGACCGTCAGGCAGGATTCGTTTTTTGGCCGCATCGGCAATCCGGAGCTGGTGCGTGGCGTGTCGGAGCTGGTCGCCATCAGCCGCGCCGTGCGCGAGCAGGCGCCGACCCGGGTCGCCTATGATGATCTCGTGCGCCAGTGTACTCGCGTACTGGATGCGCATTTCTGGCTGGACGAAGCCGAGGCCGGTCGGCTGGCCGAAGACGTGCGCACCCTTGCCGAGACGGCGCGCAACACCCTGGATGAATTCGACAAGGTCGCCGCCTTGCGCCGCGAGGCCTCGCGCCAGCTGCAGCAGGCCCAGGCGGTGCAGCATCAGTTGCTCACCGACATTGCCGCCACGCTCTGGCAGCACCCCAATGATTTTGTCACGGCGCTTTCCCGGCTGCAGGCACAGCGTGGCAGCCTGCACGCCCTTACGGAAGCTCGCTACATCGATCTGGTGCAGCTCGGCGCCATGGATACCGCCCTGGAGGCGGAAGAGTCCCGCATCGGCGAGAAGACCGTCGCCTTCCTGGCCAGTGAAAAGGCCTTCCTGCCTTATCGCGACGAGCTGGCAAAAACCTCGGCCGAGCTCGGCACCGCCAATACCAGCACGGCCATCGGCAAGGTCATTGCCCGCCTCGACGATACGGCCAAGGGCCTGGATCTTCTCACGGGTCTGCTCAGCAGCTTGCCTGGCGGTGATGCCGTGGTGCGCTCGCGCATCCTGGATGAAGTCTCGTCCGTATACGCCGATCTCAACCGCATTCGCGCCGAGGCGCGCAACCGCCACAAGTCATTGGGTACGGAAGAGTCGCGCAATGAATTTGCCGCCCAGATGAGGCTCTTTGGCCAGGCGGTGGAGAATGCCCTCGATCTGGCGGATGCCCCGGAGAAGTGCGACGAGTCCCTGACCCGCCTGCTGGCGCAGATGGAGGAGCTGGAAGGCCGCTTTGGCGAGCAGGACGCCTTCGTGGCTGATCTTGCCGGCAAGCGCGAAAACGTCTACGAAGCCTTTGCGGCAAAGAAGCAGAATTTGCTGGATGCGCGTACCCGGCGCGGCCAGACCCTGACGGATGCCGCGCAGCGTATTCTTGCCGGCGTGGCCAGACGGGTGGCCCAGCTCGACAGGCTTGAACAGGTGCATGCCTATTTTGCGGCCGATCCGCTGCTGGCCAAGCTCCGCAGCCTGATTGCCGACCTGCGCGCACTCGATGCCCAGGTAGCGGCGGATGATCTCGATACTCAGCTCAAGGCCGCGCGCGACCAGGCCATTCGCGCCATCCGCGACAAGCAGGAGCTGGTGGGTGAGGATGGCAACACCATCCGCTTTGGCAGGCAGGCCTTCACCATCAGTCGGCAGCAGCCCGATCTCACGCTCGTGCCGCACGAGGGCGAGCTGTTCTTTCATATTACCGGCACGGACTACCGCGCGCCCCTGGTGAACGAGGCGCTGACCAGCTTGCGCGGCTTCTGGGAGCAGGCACTGGTTTCCGAAACCGCCGACCTTTATCGCGGCGAGTATCTGGCCGGGCTCTTTCTCGCGGCCGTGCACGAAGGACGAGAGGCGCTGTCGGCGGAGGCATTGCTGGCGCTGGTGGCCAGCAATGACGAGGCGGCATTGCTGGAACAGCTGCGGCGCTTTGCCGCGCCGCGGTACCAGGAAGGCTATGTGAAGGGCGTGCATGATCACGACGCGGCACGGCTGTTGCGCGCGCTGGTTAGCATGGAGTCGGCCGCAGGCCTTCTCGTGTTCGGCCCCGAGGCGCGCGCCCTGGCGCAGGCCTGGTGGTCGCTGACGCAGGAGGCGGCGGCACAGGACGTCTGGCGCCGTCATGCGCAAAGTATGGCGCGCCTGCGCCAGCTCTTTGGCGCAGCGCCCCTGGCCGATCCCGGGCAGGGGGAACTGGTTGCCGCCCTGGCGGCATTTGCCGGCGACGCCCGGTTCCCGATGGACCGGCAGCCGGAGGCGCAGCAGGTGCTGCTGGCGGCCGAGGCGGCGGATTATCTGCTGGCCGAGCTCGCGGGCGCGCACAAGGGGTTTGTGGTGAGTGGCGCCGCAGACGATCTGGTGCTGGCGTTTACCCGCCATCTCGAGCGGGCCGGGCAGTGGCTGGAGTGGCGGCAGCAGGTGAACGCCTTGCCCGGAGCGGATGCCTGGCGCATGGCGCGGCAATGGCTGCGCCGCTATGCCGAAACGCAGGAGCCCGGGCAGCTGGCGTTTGTCGAGGAAGGCGCCGCGCAGCTGGCCTTCGAGCTTGCGCGCGAGCGCCGTAACGCCATCCTGGAAACCCGGATCGAGGGCTTGCTGGGCGATTCGCCGCGCCTGCAGCAGGGCGCCCTGGTCCTGAATCTCAATGATTTTCATGCGCGCTTCCGCGCCCATCGCACACTGGTCGTGCCGGGCTTTGAGCGCCTGCAGCAGTTGCGGCAGGAGATCGTGGCGCAGGAGAAGCAGCGCCTGCGGCTGACGCAGTTCCAGGCTAAGCCGCTGTCCAGCTTTGTGCGCAATCGCCTGATCGATGAGGTCTATCTGCCGCTGGTCGGTGACAACCTCGCCAAGCAGATTGGCGCCGCGGGCAACGCCAACCGTAGCGACCGCATGGGCTTGTTGCTGCTGATTTCGCCGCCGGGCTATGGCAAGACGACGCTGATGGAGTACATCTGCGATCGCCTGGGCATGATCTTCGTGCGCATCAACTGTCCCGCGCTCGGCCATGACGTGACCTCGCTGGACCCGACCCAGGCGCCGCACAGCGCCGCCCGCTCCGAGCTCGAGAAGCTCAACCTGGGCCTCGCCATGGGCAATAACGTGATGCTGTACCTGGACGACATTCAGCACACGCACCCCGAGTTCCTGCAGAAGTTTATCGCGCTGTCCGACGGCACCCGCCGCATCGAGGGGGTGTGGGACGGCACGCCGCGCACCTACGACATGCGCGGCAAGCGCTTCGCCATCGTCATGGCGGGTAATCCGTACACGGAATCGGGCGATGTCTTCAAGATTCCGGACATGCTGGCCAACCGCGCCGATATCTATAATCTCGGCGACGTGCTGTCCGGCCGCGAGGACCTTTTCGCGCTCTCCTATCTCGAGAACAGCCTCACGGCCAATCCCGTGTTGCTGCCGCTGTCGAGCCGGGACCCCGCCGACGTGCATCGCCTGATTCGCATGGCCCAGGGCGAGGAAGTCCCGTCCAGCGAATTTGCGCACACCTACAGCGCGGCCGAGCTGAATGAACTCACGGCGCTCTTGCGCCATATGTTTGTGGCGCGTGACCTTCTGCTGAAGGTGAATCTTGCCTACATTGCCTCGGCGGCGCAGGACGACGACTACCGCACCGAGCCGCCCTTCAAGCTGCAGGGCAGCTACCGCAACATGAACAAGCTGGCGGCGAAAATTTCCTCCGCCATGCAGCCGGCCGAGCTGGGGGCCCTGCTGCGTGACCACTATCGGGGCGAGGCGCAGACGCTCACCACCGGTGCCGAGGAAAACCTGCTCAAGCTCGCCCATCTGATCGGCACGCCGACGCCGGAGGAGGGCGCGCGCTGGCAAGCCATCGTCGAGCAATTCCGCAGCAACCGCCTGAGCGGGGGCCCTGATGCCGATGGCGCCACACGCGTCACCAATGTGCTGGCGGATATCGCCGGCTCACTCAAGCATTCACGGGACAGCGAGGCGAGCCGCGCCCAGGGCATGCGCGAGAGCGTGGACCGCCTGTGCAGTACGCTGCAGGAAAACAAGCCGCGCGTGAGCGTGACCATGCCCGCGCAGGAGGCCCTGACCACTGCCGTGCAGCAGATGGCGGAGCTGTATGAGAAGGTATTGGTGCCGCTGGTGACCGCGCAGCATCACAAGCTCAGCCTGGATCACAGCATCTGGGACAATGTGCGCGAGATGGCCAAGAGCGTACAGAAGCTGGATCGTACCCTGGATAAGCTGGATGCCGATCTCGGCCCCAAGGCTTCCGCCAAGCCTCCGGCTCGCAAGCCCATTCAAAAGAAACCTGGAGAAAAAGTCGATGAGTAAGGAAGGTCGTGATTACCTGGAAATGAGTTTCCGTGCCATTCGCCTGTTCGCAGACGATGGAACCTTCTCGGTCCGGGACCTGCAGGAGATCATCGATATCGCGTTGCGCGACGGCGAGATCGATACGAATGAAAAGCGCGTGCTGGGCGGCATCCTTGGTCGCCTGCGTCCGGAGGAGCTGACGCCGGAAATGCAGCGCAAGCTGGAGAGCCTCGAGCAGAAGCTTGGCGCCCTTCCCGGCTGAGCCTGCAGTGCAATGAAAAAGCCCGCGGAAGCGGGCTTTTTTTTGAGCGGCGGGAGGCCATCAGCCGCCAATAAAGCTCTTCTTCTTCGTTTTGCGGATTTCCTTCTCGGCCTGGAACTCGACCAGGCCGGTTTCCAGGTTGGTCAGCTTCATCGTGAACTTGTAGTAAACGTCCTTGGTCGAGCCCGAGGTCTTCACGATCGAGGAGAAGTTTCCGTAGAGCATGAGCTGGGCGCCGAGCTGGCGGCCCATCTTCACGGACTTGGTTTCGTCGACCATGCCGCTGTTGGCCTGGAAATCCATTTCCTTGGCGATCGCGTCCACCTTGGTGCGGTCGACAAAGCGGAAGCGGCCCGAGTTCAGCAGCTTGGTGGAGATGGTGTCGGTGACCGATTCGGTGTCGATGTGCTCCAGCGTCTTGTTCTTGATGCTGTCCACGAACAGGATCGGGCGCTTGCCGTTGGGGGCAATTTCGGCCATCGCCGGCGAGGCCAGCAGGTCGTCGACCATCTTCTCCGCGATCATCTGCAGGTCGGTGGAGCCGAAGTCGGTGTTGACGGTTTCCACCGCGGTGGCATCGCCGTACTGCACCTTGCTGGCGCAGCCGTTCAGGCCAAGGAGGGCGGCCGCGAGCAGCGGCAGGGCAATCAGGGAACGCTTCATTACTTGGTCACTCCTTGCGGGGAACGGATCTGGATCTGGAATTTCTTGGCCTTGTCGTTGGGGCCGGTGCCGCCCACGGTCATTTCATCGCGACCGGCGAGGCTGGCCGGGCGCCAGGGACGGCTGTCCTCGTCGAGCGGCATTTCGTTCTTGTCGAACCACACGAACTTGTATTCGAACTGCTGCGTGGTGCCCGCCTCATTGACGAGGGTGGCCTTGGCCTGCGGCAGGCCGCCCTCGGTCAGTTCGACGGCGGAGCGCTTCACCTCGATGACGCCCTTGAGGTCACCGCCGCGGTAATTGATAAGGGAAGGCGAGCTGCTGCAGGCCGCCAGCAGCAGGGCCGTGCCCAGCAGGCCGGTCAGGGTCAGGCGTTTCATGTGGATCTCCTTGTCGATAGCCGTTATTCGCGTTTTTTCCTCGTCCCGGCAGGGGCGAGGGCCAAGCATCACAGCCGATAGGCTCGACTGTAGGTTTTTCCGGGCAGCACGACCAGATGCAGCAGGGTCGGACGGCCGCTGGTCACGGTCACCGCCTGCGGCAGCATGCCCGGCAATGACACCTGGTGTTCGCCGGCGACCAGCGGCAGGCGCACGACCTGGCCGCTGCCGGGCAGTGTCAACCAGGAGCGCAGGTCGGGCTGCTCGGCGACCAGGCCATAAATGGTGGTGGCGAGACCCAGCAGGCCGGTGGTATCGGCCTTTTGCGCCTGGCGCTGCATTTCCTGGCGCGTCAGCAGGCGGATGAAGGCGCGCGCCAGCATGGCCGGCACTTCGTCCTTGAGGCTGCGCACGGCGAGGGCGCGGGTGTCCACGAGCAGCGCCGCCGGCAGTTGCTGGCCATCCACCTGCACGGTGAGCAACGTCGGCGGCACGGCATCGCGATAGATGGGGAAGCTGACGTTGCTGAGGGTCTTGGTGGTCCAGATGGGGATGCTGACCGGCGTCTTCTCCGGCACATAGCCTTCCTCCAGGTAGACCACGAGCTCGCCTTCGCCTTTTTTGGGGGCGACCTGCACCGGCCCGATGGCGCGCGCCAGGATCTTGATGTCGTCGAGGCCGGTCTTGAGGCCCGTGCGCACCACGTCGCGCTGCAGGTAGACGTTGTCCGGCACCAGCTCCAGCGCCTTGCGATAGTCGATAAAGGCGTCATTGACGCTGCCGGTGGCCTCGTAAATCAGCCCGGAAAGATAGAAGGTGGCGGCATTCTGGAAGCCGCTTTTCACGCGTCCGGCGGCGAGGTCCATGCCGCTGAAGTAGTTGTCGTAGCGGCCGGCGTCGAAGCCCTTGCCCTCGGCGTCCGCGCGCGCCTTGTCGACCTTGCCTTCCTTCGCGCGCAGCGCGTCCCCCTGCACCTGGTTGGCGCGGCGCACTTCCACCAGGGCGCCGGCGGCATCACCCGCGGCGAGGAAGTTCAGCGCCTGGTACTGGTGCACGAAGACGCGTTCATAGGTCCGGCCCTGGTAGGGGCGGGCATTGTCATTGGTGAGCAGGCTGGCGCCGGAGGCGGCGTAGCTGGAGGCCGAGATCACCGCCTTGTTTTCCTGCTCCGCGTAGCGGACCAGCGCCGCCTCGAAATCCTGGCGGCTGGTATCGGCCTGGGCGGCGAGCTGCTCGATGCGGCCCTTTTCCATCAGGTAGAGCGTACCGTCGGCCGACGTGGTCTTGCTGCCGATGCGCGCCACCGCGGCTTCCGGCGTGCCGGCATCGAGCGCGGCGCGGTAAGTGGCGGCCTGGCCCGGATAAGGAGAAAACACGGACGAGGCAGCGCAGCCGCCGAGAAGGGCGGGCAGGCAGAGCAGGGTGGCAAGGCGGGTCAGATGCATCGGCGTCGTGTCTCGGGGTCCTTCCGGCCAGGGCAATCCGGTGGCCGGAAGGAACGTGCCGTTACCAGCGCGGGCCGGCCGGCAGTTCCGCCGGCACCGCTACTTTGGCATCGGCCGCCAGCTTCTTCACCAGCATGCCCTGACGGGCTTCGCCCGCCTCCTGCAGGTCGGCCTTGGTAAAGCGGGCCTCGACCGTGGTCACGATGGCGCGCCCCACTTCGCTTTCGGTGTTGCCCAGCGCTTCGCCGGTGTCCTGGTCGACAATGGCGTCGCCCTGGCTGTAGACCGCCAGCACATCGCCGGCTTTCAGCGTGCCGTCGTTGCCGCGGTTGATATAAAGGGTCTTGCCTTCCACCTTGGCCACGCGCAGCGGGTACACGGTGCCGACGATGCGGCTGACCATTTCCTGCGCCGCCTGGGTGATCAGTTTCTTGCCGACGTTATTGGTGCCCTTGGGGTCGCGCAGCTTCGCCTCGCTGGAAAATTTCTCGGCGGCGACGATGCGGCCGGTGCGCGCGTCGATCACGCGCAGGTAAAGGTCGATCTGCGCTTCCTGCTGCACATAGGTGCGCGTGCTGTAGGGCATGGACTTGGCTTCGCTCTTGCCGGCGAGGTCCTCGATGCGGCCGAGCACGAAGTAGTCGGCGCCCAGCAGGCGGGCGATCTTGGGCGCTTCCTCGGGCGAGGCGTAGTCGCTTTCCTGGAATTCCTTTTCCTTCAGCAGGTCGTCCACCCGCGCGCGCTCAAGCACATCGAACTTGCGCGTGGCCACGAGCTGGTGGATGAGCTCGTTGCTGAGCAGGGAGGTCTGGTCCTCGATGGTGCCGACCAGCACATGGCGACCGTCGGTGATGACCACGTCCTTGTCGATGCTGAAGGGCAGCACGGCAATGGTCGGGCGCGCGGCCCAGAGCGGGGCGGACAACAGCGAGGCGGCCAGGGCAAAGGCGCCGGCCAGGCGCAGGGAGAGACGCATGACTCCTCCTTGAGGGATGTTCTTGTGCGGGGGCGGGCGCTCCCGGGAGAGGGCTCAGTCTAAAAGGCTGCCCGCTCATAAGAAAGCCGTAGTTGGCGCAGCCGGACCCGGGCGGACTGCCGCCGGGCGGGAGAGGGCGTGCCGGGCCCGGGCCAAGGGGGCCGGCTTGCCCGGTTCCCGTGGTCTCAAAGTCCCGGGGTTTGATCCAGCACAAGGATGTCACGACCTGAAGTGGAGCCCCGGCCGGGCCTGGGGCAGACTGAGAGGACAGCCAAGCAAGGACTGCCATGACCACCGAACTCAAGCGCTCCCTCGGCCTGACCCAGCTCACCTTCTATGGCGTCGGCACTATCGTCGGCGCGGGCATCTACTCCGTGCTCGGCGCGGCGGCGGGCATGGCGGGCGAGGGCATGTGGATCAGCCTGCTGCTGGCGGGCCTGGCGGCCTTCCTCACCGCGCTGTCCTATGCCGAGCTGATTTCCATGTACCCGCAGGCGGGCGCCGAGTACCACTTCCTCAAGCGCGCCTTTCCGCGCCTCACGCTGCTGTCGTTCTTTGCCGGCTTCCTGATCGCGCTGAACGCCGCGGCCACCAGCGCCACGGTGGCGCTGGCCTTTGGCGGTTACCTGCGTGTCTTCCTCGAGATCCCGGCGGCACTGACCGCGTTTGTACTGCTGGCCATCTGCACCGTCGTCAATATCGCCGGTATCCGCGAGTCCACCTGGACCAGCATGGCGCTGATCTGCGTGGAGGTGGCCGGTCTGCTGCTGCTGATCGGCGCCGGCTTCTGGCATGCCGACGTACTGGCCGCCGTGCACTGGCCGGCGAGCCTCGAGACCGGGAATGTCGCCGGCATTTTCGCCGGCACCGCACTCATCTTCTTTATCTATATCGGCTTTGAGGACGTGGCCAACCTGGCCGAGGAAACCCACGAGCCGCGACGGGCGGTGCCGCGCGCCCTGCTTATCAGCGTGGCGCTGACCACGGTGATCTACCTGCTCGTGGCCTGGGTCGCCCTGGCCCTGATCTCGCCGGCGCAGCTGGCCGCCAGCGAATCGCCGCTGACGGCGGCGGCCAGCACCATTGCCCCGGGCCTGGGCTGGACGCTGGCCATCACCGCCATGTTCGCCACCGCCAGCACCGCCCTGATCTCATTGATCAGCATCAGTCGCCTGCTCTTCGGCATGGCCCGTGATGGCGCCCTGCCGGGCGTGCTGAGCCGGCTGACGCCGGAGCGGCGCACGCCCTGGGTGGCGGCGCTCGCGCTCTTCGCCACCGCTTGTGCCTTGCTGCCGCTGGGAGAGGTGAAGGTCATTGCCAGCATTTCCGCGCTCGGCATCCTGTCGGTCTTTGTCGCCGTGCAGGGCGCTCTGGTCATGCTGCGCTTTACGCAGCCGGAGGTGCCGCGCGGCTTTCGCGTGCCCTTCAGCATCGGGCGCCTGCCCCTGCCGCCCTTGCTCGGGATAGTCATGGCGCTGGCCCTGATCACGCAGTTTGAGGCGAAGGTGTATGCGGTGGGCGCATTCGCCGTGCTGGTCGGTATCGTGTTGCGCGAGCTGGCGAAGCGCGAAGCGCGGGCAAAGAACGGCCCGTCCGGTTGATCAGGGCTCGGTGGCCTCGGCCGGCGCCGGCGGAATCGCGGCCTCGGCCTTCTTCTGCTCGAACAACCGGAAGGACACGCCCAGCATCACCGACTGTGATTCCACACGGCCCGTGGTCTGCAGGTACTGGGTGGTGAAGAGGCTGTCATTGGTGTGCTCCAGGCGAAAGCGCAGGAGTTCATAGCGGTACTCGGTAAAAACAGCGACGCGCGGCGTGAAGCGCCACTCCAGGCCGAGCGCGGCCGCTACGCCCGGACGACCGCCGGAGCCGCCCCAGGTGTTATCGGTGATCTCGGAGTTGATGCCGCCGATATTCACCGTGCCGTCGACGCCGGTGGCGGTAATGCCGAGCAGGCCGGTCGGGTGCAGCGAGCCCAGTTGCGCCGAGCGCGCGAGGGTGAGGCGCGAGGGCAGGGTGACGCCCAGCGTGACCGGCACCAGTGTCAGGTCGGCCTGCGGGACGCCTGTCCGCCGCACACCGATATCAAAGGCCACCCCCATCGGCATCGGGTCCATTTCCGCGCGGACGCGAAATCCCCCCGTCGTCCCCGAGTCGGGATCGAAGCTTGTGCTGGCGACGGTGTCCGGACCGAACAGCAGGTCCTCCGACAGCGACAGGCCGGCCTCCTCTTCCAGAAGGTGGCCGCCATAGGCGTCCAGCCAGACCTGGCTGTCGGCATGAGCGGGGAGGGCGATGAGCAGCAGGGGCAGGGCAAGGGCTTTCATGGGCGGTCTCGCTGGGCATTTGTTTTATTTTGCGCCGGAATTGGCCGGCCTGCACCGCGTCCGGGGAAGTCGGCCCGGGATCAGCTTAGGGGCGGGGCATGGGGCTTCCTCGCCTGGCAGATGCCCGGTCGGAAGGGGGGCTCCTGGGCTAGGCTGAACGGCAGGAAATGAGCGTGGTCAAGGCGGAGGCCCCGGCCTTCGCGTCAACTGGGAGGAGCGCCGGCGACCCTGGCCGGTGGAATTCCGCAACGGGAGAAGCGCATGCAATTTCGACAGAGGCTGGTGATGGGGGCTTTGGGTCTGGCGCTGGCGCTGGCGTCGCCGCTGGCGAGGGCGCACTGCGACGCCCTCGATGGCCCGGTGGCGCGCGATGCCCGCCAGGCCCTGGACAAGGGCGAGGCGGGTCCGGTGCTCAAGTGGGTGGGCAAGGCGGATGAGGCCGAGGCCCGCGACGCCTTCCGGAAGACGCTGGCGGTCCGGGCCGGAGGGAGCGCTGCCCGCGAGCTGGCCGACCGCTATTTCCTGGAAGCCCTGGTGCGCCTGCACCGGGCCGGCGAGGGCGAGCCCTTTACCGGACTGAAGCCGGCCGGGAGCATCGAGCCGGGCCTGGCTGCTGCCGATGCCGCGCTGGAGTCGGGCAAGGTGGCCGGCTTGCGCGAGGAGCTGGCGGCGGCCATTCGCAACGGCGTCGAGCAGCGCTTCCAGCGGGCGCAGGAGCTGCGGCGCCATGCCGCCGACAGCGTGGAGGCGGGACGCGCCTATGTGGCGGCCTATGTCGACTATGTGCATTTTGTCGAGAGCGTCCATCGCCTGGGCACGGCGGAGGGGCAGCATGGGCATGGGGATGCGCCCGCGCACCCTTGAGGCCCGGGATATATCCTTTAATAGGCGGGCGGCTTGTTAAAGGATACGGGCGAAGCGGTAAATCCGCCGGCGGCGTGCGGGGTGAATCTGCGCGAGTAATCGATCGGAACTCCAGCAACAAAAAAGCCGGCATTCGCCGGCTTTTTCATTTCCCCGCACGCCGCAGGCGGCGCCAGGCTCAGAACAGCACGCGGGTCCGGATCGTACCCTCGACCTGCTGCAGCTTCTCCAGCGCCACCGTGGAATATTCCTTGTCCACGTCCATCACCAGGTAGCCGATGGCTTCGTTGGTCATCAGCGACTGCGAGCTGATGTTGATGTTGTTCTCGGCGAACACACGGTTGATGGAGGCCAGCACGCCCGGCACATTGCGGTGGATGTGCAGCAGGCGGTGCTTGCCCGGCATCAGGGGCACGGCCACTTCCGGGAAGTTCACGGCGGAGAGCGTGGTGCCGCTGTCGGAGTAGCGCACGAACTTCTCCGCGACTTCGAGGCCGATATTGGCCTGGGCTTCCAGCGTGGAGCCGCCGATATGCGGGGTCAGGATGACGTTTTCCAGGCCGCGCAGGGGCGACTCGAAGATCTCGTCGTTGGCCTTGGGCTCCTTGGGGAAGACGTCGATGGCGGCGCCGCCGATGTGCTTGCTCTTGATGGCCTCGGCCAGTGCATCGATGTCGACGCAGGTGCCGCGGGCGGCGTTGATGAAGATGCCGCCCTTCTTCATCTTGGCGAAGTGCTCGGCGCGCATCATGTTCTTGGTGGAGGCGATTTCCGGCACGTGCAGGGTGACCACGTCGGCGGTGCCGAGCAGCTCGTCCATGGTGCCGACCTGGCGGGCATTGCCCAGCGGCAGCTTGGTCACCACGTCGTAATAGATCACGTACATGCCCAGGGATTCCGCCAGCACCGACAGCTGCGAGCCGATGGAGCCGTAGCCGACGATCCCTAAGGTCTTGCCGCGGGTTTCCCAGGAGCCTTCGGCCGACTTGGACCAGCCGCCGCGGTGCACGAGGAAGTTCTTTTCAGGGATGCCGCGCAGCAGCAGGATCAGCTGGCCCAGCACCAGTTCGGCGACCGAGCGGGTGTTGGAGTAGGGCGCGTTGAAGACGGGGATGCCGCGCTCCATGGCCGCCTTCAGGTTGACCTGGTTGGTGCCGATGCAGAAGCAGCCG
>JAJFBF010000074.1 GCA_020697295.1 Moraxellaceae bacterium
CCGACCGCGGCCAAAAGTAGCCAAAAGTCGGGGGGAGGCGCGCGGTGTCGGCCTGGGTGATTGCGGTTCTGGTACTGCTCTATGTCGGGCTGATCTTCGCTGTCGCCAGCTGGGGCGAGCGCCCCGGCAATGATCGCCTGATCCGCCGCCATGGCGGTGTCGTGCTCAGCCTGGCGCTGGCCGTGTATTGCACGTCCTGGACCTACTACGGGGCTGTCGGCAGCGCCGTCCGCCATGGCTGGGATTACCTGCCCATCTATCTCGGGCCCATCCTGGTCTTTGTCTTTGCCCAGCCCTTCCTGCGCAAGCTGGCCTTTGTGGCGCGCAAGGAAAACGTCACCTCCATTGCCCATTTCATTTCCGCGCGCTACGGCAAGCGCCGCAATATCGCGCGCCTGGCGGCGCTGACCTGCCTGGTGGTCGTGGTGCCCTACATCGCCCTGCAGCTCAAGGCGGTGTCGGATTCCTACCAGGTGCTCGTGGGCGCCGGCGGCGCGCCCGGGTGGTGGCCGGACAGCGCGCTGCTGAGCGCGGTGGCCATGACCGTGTTCGCCATTCTCTTTGGCACGCGCAAGCTGCAGCTCACCGAGCAGCGCCGTGGCCTTTTGCTGGCCATTGCCTTCGAGTCGGCGGTCAAGCTTTTCGCGCTGCTCCTGCTCGCCGGGGTGGCGATGGTCTTCCTGCTGGATCGCGAACATTCCGTGCTGGCCCTCTTTGCCCAGAACGCGCATGCCCAGCGCAGCCTGGCCGGGCCGGGAGGCCTGGTCGAGTTCATCACCAAGACCGGGCTGGCCATGGCCGCCATCTTCCTGCTGCCGCGGCAGTTCCATATTGCCTTTATCGAGAACGATGCCGCCGCCAACCTGCGCCAGGCCCGCGTCGGCTTTACCCTCTACCTGCTGCTGGTCAGCCTGGTCGTGATTCCGGTCGCGGTGACGGGCATGCAGCTGTTTCCGGGGCAGTTCGCCGCCGCCGACAGCTTCGTGCTGCGCATTCCCGCCGAGTCCGGCTGGCCCGTGCTCAGCGTGCTGGTCTTCCTGGGCGGCTTCTCGGCCGCCACCTCGATGATCATCGTCTCCACCCTTGCGCTCTCGACCATGCTGAGCAACGAGGTGGTGATGCCGCGCCTGCTTGCGGTGCGCAGCGAGGCGGACTACAGCGGCCTGATCCTGCGGGTGCGGCGCAGCATGATCGTGCTGGTGATGGCGCTGGCGTATTTTTACTACCGCGGGTTTGCGCGCAATTACGAGCTGGCGGAAACCGGCCTGCTCGCCTTCTCGCTGGTGATCCAGCTGGCGCCGGCGGTGATTGGCGGCCTCTACTGGCGCCGGGGCAATGCCTGGGGCGTGTATGCCGGTCTCGGCGTCGGGCTCGTGCTGTGGCTGCTCACTTTGATCCTGCCGCAGCTGGCCGGCCTCGGGCTGCTGCAGGCGTCGCGCCTGGAGTGGCTGGCGACGCTGCCGGGATTTGGCCCGGGCCGGCTCAGTGGTGGCGTGCTGCTCTCGCTGGGCGCCAATACGCTCGTGTATGTGCTGGTGTCGCGGCAATCGCGCGTGGGCCTGGCGGACCGCCTGCAGGCCGCCGCCTTCGTGAACCCGGGCCTGCCGGTGGATCGCGAGCACCTGCCGCGGCCCGCCCGCATTACCCAGGCGGACCTGCAAGCCCTGATCGAGCGCTTCACGGGAAGGCCGCGCGCGGTCGAATGCCTGGCGGAATACGCCGTCGCCCACTTTGTGACGCTGGACCCCGCCGCGCCCTGCGATGCCGCCTTGCTGGCCTATGCCGAGCGCGAGCTCGCGGGCGTCATCGGCGCCTCCTCGGCGGCGGCGGTGATCAATGCCATCCTCGAGCGCCGGCAGATGGGGGTCGAGGATGTGGTCACGCTCTTTGACGACACCAGCCAGGCCATCCGCTTCTCGCGCACCATCCTGCATTCCACCCTGGAGCACCTGAGCCAGGGCGTGAGCGTGGTCGACAAGGACCTCAACCTGGTGGCCTGGAACCGCGCCTACCTGGAGCTCTTCGGGTATCCGGAGGGCATGATCCGGGTCGGCAAGCCCGTCGCCGAGATCGTGCGCTTCAATGCCGGGCGCGGCCTCTGCGGGCCGGGCAGCGTGGAGGAGCATGTCGGGAAGCGCATCCTGCACATGCGCAATGGCACCGGCCACGTTTTCCAGCGCATCATGCCGGATGGGCGCGTGGTGGAAATGCGCGGCAATCCCATCCCCGGCGGCGGCTTTGTCACCAGCTTCACGGACATTTCCGAGTACGTGAAATCCGTGAACGCGCTGGCCGTGGCCCGCGACTCGCTGGAAGCGCGCGTGCAGGAGCGCACCCAGACCATCTCCGAGATGAATGCCGAGTTGCGCGGCGAGATCGAGCGCCGTCGCGAGACCGAACAGCAACTGCTGCAGGCCAAGGCCGAGGCCGAGGCGGCAAACGCCTCCAAGACCCGCTTCCTGGCGCTGGCCAGCCACGACATCCTGCAGCCGCTGAACGCCGCCCGCCTCTTTACCGCGGCGCTCGCCACCTCGCCCTCGGAGGAGCGCCGCGGCGCCATCCTCGGGCAGCTCGACAAATCACTGGCGGCCTCCGAGGAGCTGATTTCCTCCCTGCTCGAAATCGCCAAGCTCGAGGACGGGCGCATGAGGCCCGACCTGCAGCCGGTCTGCCTGCGCGAACTGCTGGCGCAGCTGGCTGATGAGTACGAGCTCATCGCCAGCCAGAAAGGCCTGCAGCTGTGGGTGCGCATTCCCGAGTACACGGTACTGACCGACGCCACCTATCTGCGGCGCATCCTGCAGAACCTGTTGTCGAATGCGGTGAAGTACACGCCCGCCGGCAAGATCCTGCTGAGTGGCCAGGCCGAGGGTGACCGTCTGACGCTGGAAGTGCGCGATACCGGGCCGGGCATTGCCGCGCAGGACCTGCCGCATATCTTTGAGGATTTTTATCGCGTCGAGGCCACCGCCAGCGGCCAGCAGGGACTGGGACTCGGGCTGGGTGTGGTGTCGCGCATGGCGCGCCTGCTCGGGCATGAGCTCTCGGTGCAATCGGCGCCGGGGCAGGGCAGTGTGTTCAGCCTGACCTTGCCGCTGGTGGCGGATCGTGCCCCCCATGCGACCGTGGCCGAGGTGGCCGGGGGCGCAGAACACCTGCAGCCCGGTCTCGATGTGATCTGCGTGGACGATGACCGCAGCAACCTCGCGGCGCTGCAGGTGCTGCTCGAGCAATGGCAGATCAATTGCACGGGCAGCTTTCACACGCGCGAGGCCGTGCTGGCGCATGCCGCCACCATGCCCGCGCCCGATGTCCTGATCATTGATTACCAGCTGGGGCGCGGCCTCACCGGGCTGGAGTTGTTTGCCCGCCTGCGCGAGTACTGGCCGGCGGTGGACGGCATTCTTGTCTCCGCCGCGCCCGAGCCGGACCTGGCCGCCCGCACGCGCCAGCAGGGCATGCTGTTCCTGGCCAAGCCCATCAAGCCGGCGGCCTTGCGCGCCAGCCTCAATCACCTGCGCAGCCAGCGCCGCATCGTGGACGTGGATTAGGCGGGGGCTACGCCGCGCCTTCGGGGCCGGCCGCGCCATGGCGGGCCATGGCGCGGTCCACCGGCGGCTCCAGCGTAAGGCGCTGCGCGGCGATCACCACCTGGGTGCGGTTGCCGACACCCAGCTTGCGGAAAATCGCCGTCATGTGCGCTTTCACCGTGGCCTCGGAAATTTCGAGGTCGTAGGCAATCTGCTTGTTGAGCCAGCCCTCGGTCAGGAAGTACAGCACCTTGTATTGCTGCGGCGTGAGCTGCGCGACGCGGGCGGCCAGGTCGAGGTCGGCCGCATCGCCGCCCCGGTCCAGCACGGCGCGGCGCAACGGCGCCGGCACCCACAGTTCGCCGGCCAGCACCGCGTTCAGGGCGGCGATGATGTCGGCGGGGCGCGCGGACTTGGGCACGAAGCCGGCGGCGCCAAAGGCCATGCAGCGCCGGATCACGTCGATGTCCTCGCTGGCCGAGATCACCACGATGGGCAGCGTCGGCCAGTTCTTGCGCAGCTGGATCAGGCCGAAGAAGCCGTAGCTGCCCGGCATGTGCAAATCGAGCAGCAGCAGGTCGGCTTCGGGATGCGCTTCCAGCGCGGCGCAGGTGCTGTCGAAGGAGTCGGCCTCGATCGTCTCGCGCATGGCAAAGCCGGCGCTGATCGCATTGATCAGCGCGCTGCGAAACAGCGGATGGTCATCCGCGACGATCAGCCTGGTCATGGGAATTCCTTGCAGTGCGCCCGGGGGCAGGGGCCGGCATCTTGCACCTGCCGGGAGGGCTGGCGCGCAGGTCGTTGTGTCCGCAGTTAAGCCGCTAATACGGCGCCTGGCAACCGGCGGGGGATGGCATGCAGGGAAAGCCCGCCGGCGTGGGGCGCGAGGGTGGTGGGGGTGACAGAGGGCAGTGAGGGCGGTGGCGGAGAGTGAGGGTGTGTGGGGGCGGCACGGCTTCGACTAAAGGCGAATGGCGAGCCCGGGGCCGCCTGCGCCACTGTTCGGGCAGCGGATCACCTCCCTCTCCCCGGAGCACAATAAAAATGAGCAAGCGCAGCGCCCTCCGTATCGCCCTCGCCAGTGCCGGTCTTGTCGCACTGCCGGCCGCCCACGCCGTGACTGTCGGCAACACCGACTTCACCGTGGGGGGCTACATCAAGCTCGATGCCATGGTGACCCAGACCAGCGGCGGCCAGATTCCCACCGGCATCGGCCGCGAATTCTACGTGCCCGGCCTTACCCCTACCGGCACCAGCGACGAAAGCGCCAATTTCGACATGCACGCGCGCCAGACCCGCCTGTTCACGAAGTCCACAACGACTCTTGATAACGGCAAGGCGGTGAAGGGCTATTTCGAAATCGACTTCATGGCGACCGCGGGTGGTGACGAGCGCATCACCAATGGCTATTCGCCGGAACTGCGGCACGCGGTCTTCAGCTACGAGAACTGGACCATGGGCCAGACCTGGTCGACGTACATGGACACTACCGTGCTGCCCGACAGCCTGGACTTCATCGGCAATACCGATGGCACCGTGTTCGTGCGGCAGGCGCAGATCCGATACACCAGCGGGGCCTTCCAGTTCGCCCTGGAAAATCCGCAGACCACGGTCACGCCTTTTGCCGGCGGCGCGCGCATCGTCACCGACGACAATGCGATGCCCGACCTGGTGGCCCGCTTCAATCACGCCGCGGCCTGGGGCTCGTTCAGCGCGGCCCTGCTGGCGCGCGAGATCTCCTATGAAAACGGCGCCATCAATGACAGCACCTACGGCTATGGGCTCGGGCTCAATGCGAAGGTCAACCTGCCGGGCGGCGATGACCTGCGCCTTACCCTGAACCATGGCGAGGGCCTGGGTCGCTATGTGGCCCTCAATGCCAGCAATGATGCCGTGCTCACCGCGGGCAACGACCTCGAGGCCATTGGCGTGACGGCCTATGCGGCCGCATACCGGCACAACTGGAACCCGAAGTGGCGTTCCTCCCTCGTCTGGTCGCAGTTGCTGGTCGACAATGAGGTGGCGCTGACCGGCCTTGCCGTACCCGAGGCCATCCACAGCGTTTCGGCGAACCTGATCAAGCAGGTGGCCGACAAGCTGCTGGTGGGCATCGAGCTGCGCCATGCCAACCAGGCCCTGGAGTCGGGCGCCGACGGTGACCTCAATCGCCTGCAGTTCAGCGCCCGCTACGATTTCTGATCCCCTTCGCCTGTCGCCAGGCAAGACGGTGGCGTGGCGGGACATCCCCGCCCTGCCACCGCGGCGGCCGCTTCACAAAGGCGGGTGCTGCAGCAATGACGCCGGCCAGGCCACGGGGCTTGTGCCGGCGCATTCATTAGGAGCCGAGCCCGGCAGGTCGGGATTCATCGCGACTGGCAAGCTGCAGATTACCCGGCTTGCATTGGCGCCCAGGAACGCCGGCACCGCCGGAAGCACTTATTCGTCGAAGGTCCCGCACTCCTCGTTGGCCGGATCGTGCTTGCAGCGCACCCGTTTCATGATGTTCATCATGGTCGGTTCATAGACGCCTTCGCGGGTCATGTAGATGCGCGCCTCGCGCAGCATGCGCGAATATTTCAGCTTGTCCTCGGCAGTAAGGTCCATCCAGAGATGCTTGGGCAGATCGCCTTCCGCCTTCTTCAGCATGTTGATCATGCTGTCGATATGCAGGAGCCCGTACTCGCGCACCTGGGCCAGGCGCAGGTCGAGGTCGGGAATCCGGGGCAGCAGCAGGTCGCGGCGGATCAGTACCGTGCCGGTCGCCTGCAGCAGCGGGAAGCGGATGATGCCGCCCTGCTTGCCGATGCCCTTGTAGAGCTCCATGGGCTGGTAGGCCATGGCCGGCGCCGCGATGATGTCGGCCTGGCCGTTGTTGAACTTGCCGGCATAGGTCGTGAGATCCGCCGGCACCGGCTGTGCGCCGATGGAGGAGATCATCTTGCCCATGGACGGATCCCAGTCCAGCACCACCACCTTCTTGCCGGCCGCCTTCTCCAGCGAATTGATGCGGCGGTCATTGACGATCACGAAGATGGAGCCGATCGGCGCCACCCCGACCACCTGGTAGCGGCCGTTGATGCCCAGCGAGGCCAGCACCGGGTTGGACAGGGCCTTCAGCAGCGATTTCACATGCTCGTAGTCCGGCAGGTTGCCGGGCGAGTCAATGCTGCCGACCATGCGGTTGAACTGTTTGGCGCGCAGGGTCGTGATGGCCACGCCCTCGCACTGGCCGGCCTTGAAGTCCTCGGTGGCGACGCGCTCATCGGTATAGCTCTTGATCTGCACGAAGAGGTTCCATTTCTGGGCCTCCAGGGCAAGGTCGCGGGCGCGCTGGGTGATGTCCCCCTGCGCGCCCATGGGATCGAAGAGGCAGAAGCGCAGTTGCACCGGGCGGGGCAGGGGCTTGGCGTCATCAAGGGCGCCCGCCACTGCCGCGGCGGGCGGCAGCAGGCTGGCAAGCAGCAGCAGGACGGCGGAAGTGCGCATGGGCCACTCGGCGGTTGGGGAGGTTGCCGCATCCTAGGCAGGCCCCGGCGGGCCCGGTAGTGACAAATGTAATGGGTCGACGCACGGGCCCAGCAACCCAGCAACCCAGCAACCCGGCAACCCGGCAACCCGGCAACCCGGCAACCCGGCAACCGGGCAACCGGGCAGCGCGACCTCGGTAAGAGTGTCGTGGGCCCCCGCGTGCACTTTCTGCCTCTGCGTGACGGCCTCACCCCAGCCCGGGAGCCGCAGCCGCCCCGGCGCTTGATGCTCCTGTTCGACGGGTTCGTCCTAGCTTGCGTCGGGGACCTGCTTTTGCCCCGGATTCTTGCCTTCGGGATTGCGGTGCTCGATGACGGCGTTCAGTTCGGCGCCAAAGAGCAGCACCGCCGAAGACAGGTAGAAATAGAGCAACAGGATGATGACGGCGCCAATGCTGCCATACATGGCGTTGTAGTTGCCGAAGTTGCGCAGGTAGAAACCGAAACCCAGGGAGGCCGCGATCCAGAACAGCACCGCCAGCACCGAGCCCGGCGTGATGAAGCGGAAGCTCTGCTCGACATCCGGCGCCACGTAATAGATCAGCGCCACGACCAGGATCATGAGTGCCGCCGCCACCGGCCAGCGCGCCCAGGTCCAGGCCGTGACAACAAACTGCTCCAGGCCGATTTTTCCGGCCAGCCAGCGCATCACTTCAGGCCCCGTCACCATGAGTCCGGCGATCAGCAGCAGCAGGACGGCCAGGCCGATGGTGTACAGCACCGACAGCGAGACCGTCTTCCATGCCGGTCGGCCCTCTTTCACGTCATAGGCTGCGTTCAGGGCATGCATGGTGGAGCGCACCCCCGCCGACGCCGACCAGAGCGCGACCAGTATCCCGGCCGACAGCAGGCCGGCCTTTTGCTGCTGAAGCTGATGGATGATGGGCAGCACTTCGTCACGGGCCTGCGCTGGCAGCAGCGTGAAGGCCTGGCCCTGCAGCCAGTCAAAAAACTGCGGCAGCTGCAGGAAGCCGATCAGTGCAATCAGGAAAAGCAGGAAGGGGAACAGCGAGAAGATGGCCTGGTAGGCAAGGGCAGAGGCGTAGGTTGGCATGTCATCGTTGAGGAATTCCTTTACCGCGCACTTGAAAGTGTCGGCGCCGAAGTCGCGCAGGTGCAGACGGGCCATGCGTGCTCCTCCTTTTCAGGAAATGCCCGGAGGCGATCAGGCGGTGGCGCCGGAGCGCCCCTACCTGAAAAGCGTAGCCTGTCTGCCAATGTCTGCCGGTACCTGCCTGCTGCGCTAGCGCTCGGCACGAATGGGAGGTGGCGCATCCGGCGGGATGGATCCGGGAGCGGGATCCGGTGGCGTGGGTCCTGGCGGCGTCGGTTGCGGAGAGGGATCCGGTGGCAGCGGGTAGGGGCGTGACGGTGGCTCCGGATGTACCGGGGGGTCAGGGCGTGGTACAGGCTCCGGCGTATGCGCCAGTGGAAACATGAACAGGCGGGAGAAGAATTCGAACATGCGTTGACCCTCCTTGGGCGCGGCATGGACAGGCCGGTGCTCGGGGATCCGGGGATTGCCTGCCGGGTGGCCGGAGTCCTCCCTTGCCCCTGATGGCTGCCATACCAATGAGCTTATGCGACCGGCGACGGTCCGCCTGTAGAGAACCGACCGGCAGGAGGGAGTGCTGCTGTATGCAGGGGGCAGGACAAAGCCGAATGGCTGTGTGCGCGATCGCCGCAGGGCGGTTCAGCGATCAGCGGTCAACGCAGGGCAAGACAAGGGCAAGACAGGGCTGTGCAGGGCCGGGCATGTCAGGAGCAACGCAGGGCAGTGCGTAGACGCCGGCTCCTTGCCCTGGCTGGAGCGGGAAGGGGTGACACAGCTGCTGGGGGTTCGAAAACGCTGGCGCGCCGGCCCTTATCGCCGGCGGTAGTCAAAAAAAACGCCACTGGCGTGGCGTTTTTTCATCGTTGCAGCTTTAGAAGCTGAACACGACACCGCCCGACCAGGCGTCGACATCATCCTTGATGCCCCCGATATTGGCGAGATCCTTGTAGCGCTGGTATTCGGCGCGCAGTGCGAAATTCTCGGTGAGGCCGAATTTCACCCCGGCGCCAAAATAGGGCTTGGTGCGGTTGTCATTGTCGACGGCGACGCCCTGGACAGTGCCCGAGTTGTCATTGTCGAAGCGGGCGGCGCCTGCACGGCCATAGATGCCGAAGCGTTCGCCCACCGGAATCGTGCCCAGCACGCTCAGCGTCCAGGCATTGGCGTCCTGGGTTGCGGCGACACTGTTGTTGTTCGACTCGAACACCGTACCAAAGCTGGAGTAACCCGCCTCGAGCCCGATCATCGGCGTGAACTGGTAGCCCAGGCTGACACGGAAAGTGTCGTCGTCGCTTGAGCAGTTGATCACGTTGTCGCAGGCATTGCGCGCCTCGGCACGGCCGCCGTCGAGGCCCAGGGTCAGGCCCGTGCCCATGTCGTCGGCCAAGGCAAGGCCGGAGATCGACGGCAGAGCCAGGGCGAGGCAAAACAGCGGAGCTCTGATGTGCTTTTGCATGATGCATTCCTCTTGGTCCATGAGCGTTGTCCACGAGCACGGTGAAACAGCAGCAACTGCAGGATGAAGGCCGTCTCCCCAGCTTCCAACGACAGTGGCTAGAAATGTAGATACGAACCAAGACTGATGCGGCAGGAAAATGCTGGATTCTTGTTAATGTCGTGCTGAAGGAGCGCGGGCAGCGGCCTGAAAGACGAGTGCGGGCAGCGGCCCTGAAGCCGGCCCGCGCCAGGCTCCTGCACAGGGCTTACTGGAAGCCGAGCATCAGCTGCACCATGCCGGCGGCGAAGCCGGTCAGGGCGCCCAGCACGAGGAGGATCCACTCATCTTCCTGGAAGGCCGGGCGCAGCAGGTCCTGGAATTCCGTTGGTGTCATGCTCTTCATCTTGCTGGAGAACAGGTGGGCGAGGGCGGCGGCGCGATCGCGGTTGAAGCCCTTGTCGGTTTCCAGGGGCGCCAGGGCCATGCTCGTGCCCATGTCGACAATCGTGGTCTTGAGGTCGGCATAGCCGGTGGGGCCGATGGCCAGCTGCGCACCGGTGCGCGCGAGTACGCTGAGGTCGATCATGGCGCTGACATGGCGACGGATCAGCAGGCGGGCGCGGCCGGAGCGCTCGCCGTTCAGCACCTCGCGCATGAAGCGGCTGATGGTGAGCATTTCCTGCGAGGTGAGGGCGGCAAACTTGTCGGCCACCTCATTCTGGCGGCGCAGGAACAGGCCCTGGATCGTGAAGGGACCGACCTTCACCGGATTCACCGGGCGAAACACCATGGACAGCGCCAGCCAGTTGGTGAGCAGGCCCAGGATGGCAGCATAGACCGGAAGCAGGCCGTGCCAGGGCAGGAACCAGAACAGCACCATCTGCAGGAAGCCAAAGGCCAGGCCGATCCAGAAGCTGGCGTTGACGATGAAGCGGATTTCCTCGCTGCCCACTTCCTGGAAGATGCGTACCACCAAGGCCTTGTCGGCTTCCATCTGGCGGCCGCACATTTCCTTGACGTCGACCAGTTCCTCGATGTCGCCGATGATGGCCTGCACCAGGCTGTCCATGACTTTCGGCAGGTGGCGGCGCACATGGTCATACACGCGGCGGCGCAGCCGCACCGGCAGGTTTTCCCAGAGCAGGCTGTTGCGCTCGCACATCACCGCATCGGTGTATTCCTCTATATGCGACTCCACCGAGCGGGCGACAAACTGGCCGACCTTCTCCGGCTCCATCTGGCGCATGAAATCCTTGACCGAGCCGACGCGGCTGATGACCCGTTCAAAGACGATGTCCGACATCTTGCGCGCCTTGCGCGGGATGATGCCCTGCCAGCCCAGCAGGTGCAGGGCGCGGCCGCCGGCGCGGCGGGGCAGCGACAGGCCGACAAATTCGAGGGGATAGAAGACCATCTGCATGGCCCACCAGACATGCAGCCAGGTGACGATGGCGGCCACGAGGGGAATGCTGATAAAGCCCCAGAAGTCGGGGCGAGCGGTCAGCTCCTGCCAGAACAGGGCAAGCGAATCCATGAAATCCATTTCCTTGTTTTCAGATACACCGGCCGGCGACAGTCCTTGTCGACGGGGACGGGAGCCTAGCACTTGCCTGCCGGGTAGCGGAATGCGCCACATTTCGCAGTCGCCCCGGCCTCACTCCTTGCCGCCTCAGTCGAATTCATGACGGCAAGAATCGGGTGGGCGCGAGTGCCTGGCCTGACTATGATCGGCTCATGACTATTCCTGATGTGGATAACGCCGGCCTGCCGGACCGGACCACCGCCTTCGCGCTGGTAGCGCAGGCGGCGGCACAACTGGCCCACGTCGATGCGGAGGCGCCTTCACTGGCTGCGCTGGCGGCGGGCGCAGGCCTTTCGCCTTCGCGTTTCCAGCGCCTGTTTTCCCAATGGATGGGTGTCAGTCCCAAGCGCTACCGCCAGCACCTGGTCGGGTGTCGCGCGCGGGCCGCCCTGCTGGACGGCGCCGACCTGCTCTCGGTCACGGCCGAGGCGGGCTTGTCCGGCCCGGGCCGCCTGCACGACCTCATGGTGGTGGTGGCGGCCGCGACGCCGGGCGAGGTCAAGCGGGGCGGCGCCGGTTTGGCTGTGACCTGGGGCGTGGCGGAGACTCCGCTGGGTCCCGCCTTCTTCGCCAGCAGTGCGCGCGGGCTGATGAAGCTGTCCTTCCTCGATCCGGCCGGGTCCGGTACGGGGGGGGCTGCGGCTGCCGCCCATGCCCCAGGCACAGACACAGGCACAGGCATTGCCGCTTGCACCGACACCGATGCTCTCGCCCTCGCTATAGCCGAGCTGTACCACGACTGGCCCGCCGCCACGCTGGCGCGCGACGATGTCGCGGCCGGGGCCCTGGCCCACCGGCTCTTTTCCGCCTGGCGCGGTCCCGAACCGGTGCATCTGTTTGTCAAAGGCTCGCAGTTCCAGTTGCGGGTCTGGGAAGCCCTGCTGCGCATTCCCGAGGGCGAGCTCGCCACCTATGGCACGCTGGCGGCGGCACTGGGCCAGCCGGGCGCCAGCCGCGCCGTCGGTGGCGCCGTGGGCGCCAATCCCGTGGCCCTGCTCATTCCCTGTCATCGCGTGATTCGTGCCACTGGCGAAACCGGCGGCTATCGCTGGGGCGAGGCGCGCAAGCGCGTGCTGCTGGCGGCGGAGCTGGCCTGGCAGGAGGCGGCGAGTGTCGACGGCGTCACGAAGTGACACTCGCTCCCGCGTTTTCTGCAAAATTCATGTAAACAAGGTCAACCGCAGCCGTTCTACCTCGTTCTTCCTCTACAGGTGATCGCCACCTGCCTGCTCCACACGAGCAGTCCTTGCTGGAGGAAAGCACAATGAAAATCAGGTTCAGCCTTCCCGTTTTGTTTCCCGCCCTCGCGCTGGCCTTGTGCAGCACGAGTGTTCACGCGGACGAACGTCGACACGCCGTGGCCGGCGCCATCATCGGCAGCGCCGCCGGCGCCGCCATCGGTCATCACATCAGCGGGCGCGATGGCGCCCTGGTCGGCGGCGCGCTCGGCGCGGCCACCGGCGTCGCCTTCGCCACTGCCGACGACTCGCGTTCGCGGAACAGTACCCGTTACGATTCCGGGCGCGATGACTACATTTACCGCGACGATGATGACGACAGGGAGGTCTACCGCGAACGCGTGGTTTACGAACGGCCCGTGGTTCACGAGCGCGTGGTCTACCGGCCGGCACCGGTCGTCCATTACCGGCCTGCCCCGGTTGTGGTGTATCGCCCGGTGCCGGTTGTCTATCACCCGTCGCGCCATCATGTGCGCTACGAGTCACCGCGCTGGGAGCGGCACCGCCATGGCTGGAGTCGCGGGCATGATCGTGATGATGCCCGCGGGCATGACAAGGGCCACGGTCGTGGGCATGGACGTGGCGGTGATCGCGACTGATCGCTTGCCGCTTCGCAGAGCGACTTCCTCACCTTTCCTGAAAAAGGCCCGCAATCGCGGGCCTTTTTTTATTGTGGCCTACCGGAATTTTTCGCAAGCGCCCCCGGAGTCCGGGACAGCTAGTGCCCGGCGTCGTCGTTTGTTGTCGGCGAGTAACTGCATGGAGGGGCGACTGCCGGCTTCTGCGTGCCTTTCCGTCAATTCGCTTTTCCGAATGAGACGGGTGTCACGAAATTCGCCTGTGAACGGTCTTCCGGAGTGCCATTCCGGATGAATATGAATCGTCCCGGCACCATGCTGGCTCGGGCTTGCAATGACAGGCGTTAGTTCAAAAATGCGAACTGCGTGCGCAACCGACTGCGGCCTGGTCGAAGGAACACAGGGGGCTTGCGTGGTTGTATAGCCATCAGAAACAGCAGCAGTGCTGTCTTTCAGGTGGTGGATATGCAGCATTCGATGAGAATCACGGCTTTTGTGATGATGTTCTCGGTAGCGACCGTGGCTGTGGCGGCTGAGCCGTCCTCGCGCGAGGCCATCAAGGGCCTCGATGAGCAGGTGCAGGACATCAAGCAGGATGTGCTGTCGATCTCGACGGAGCTGGTGCAGCTCGAGGAAAAGCTGATCTATCCGTCCAACACCCAGGTCGCGCTGTTCGTGGCGCTGGATCCGGCGCAGGCCTTCCGGCTCGACGCCGTCCAGGTCAGCATCGATGGCAAGGTCGCGAGCCACCACATCTACACCCACAAGGAGCTGGAGGCCCTGCGCGAGGGCGGCGTCCAGCGCCTGCATACCGGTAATGTGCGCGCCGGCGAACATCTTCTGGAGGTCACGCTGATCGGCAAGACCGCCGGCAATGACGACTATCGCGAGACCGCCAACTGGCGCTTCACCAAGGCGGAAGGGCCCCGGCTGGTCGAGATGACCCTCGCCGGACCCGGCGCGGGCAACCAGTCCATCCGCTTCAAAGACTGGTAGGCCATGGCATGCCGCCCCGTTGCGCTGCTCGGCCTCTGTACGGTGCTCATGACCGTGACCGCCAGCGCCGATGCTCCTCCCGCTCCCCGTGACCTGTTCCTGGGCGAGGCCTTCTTCCACGCCCGCCAGGGCGAATACTTCGACGCCATCACCCGTCTCGATGCCGAGCTGCAGCAGTTCCGGCGCATTGACGAGCCGGCGCGCGATCCGCTGCATTTCCAGGTCAACCACGCCGAGTTCTCGGTGGGCGATTTCGAGCTCTCTTACCGCATGCACCAGCGCGCCGGCCGCGCCATCAGTGCCGTGCTGGAAGGAAAGGTCAGCGATGAAATCCGCAACGAGGCGGCCTACCGTCTGGCGCGCATCCACTACGAGAAGGGCGATATCGAAGGCGCAATGACGGCGCTCGCGCGCGTGCAGGGCCCTGTGCCCGATGCCGTCCGCGACGAGGAACGACTGTTGCGCGCGCAGGTCCTGATCGCCAGCGCCCGGCTGCCGGAGGCGGTCGCGGTGCTCGAGGATTTGCTGCGCGTTGACGGCTTCCAGGGCTTTGCCGGCTACAACCTGGGCGTCGCCCGCCTGCAGCAGGGCAAGGAGCGCGAGGGCCGCGAGGCGCTGGCCCGGGCCGGCCAGATCGAGGCTGGCGACGAGGCGGCGCGCGCGATTCGCGACAAGGCCAACCTGGTCCTGGGCTATCGCCTGCTGGAGGCCGGCGAGGCGGAACCGGCGAAGCAGTACCTGGATCGCGTGCGCCTGAGCGGCCCTTACTCCGACAAGGCCCTGCTGGGTTCGGGCTGGGCCGACATGCGTCAGGGCCGCCATGACCGCGCGCTCGTGCCCTGGAGTCTGCTGGTCAAGCGCAACCCTGTGGGCAAGCCGGTACAGGAAGCCTTGCTGGGCGTGCCCTACGCCTATTCCCGACTGGAGCTGCATGGTCGCGCGGCGCTGTTGTATGGCTCGGCGCTGGATGCCTTCGGGACCGAGATCGGCCGGCTCAAGGCGTCTGTCGAGAGCATCCGCCAGGGACGGTTCCTGGCGGCATTGGCGCGCGAGGAAATGCGCCAGGACAGCAACTGGGTGGTGCGCCTGCGCGACCTGCCCGAGGCGCCGGAAACCTATTACCTGATGGATCTCATGGCGGCGAACGACTTCCAGTCAGGATTGAAGAACTACCTGGACCTGATGGCGCTGCAGGACCGTCTCAACGCCTGGACGGGCGAGCTGGACGCCTTCGAGGAGATGATCGGGCTGCGCCGGGCCTACTACGAGCCCTTGCTGCCCGCGATCGACAAGCGCTTCCGGACGCTGGATTCGCAGATCAGGCTGCGCATGGAGCAGCGGCAGGGCCTGGACGATCGCTTGCGGCAATTGCTGGTGGCGCCCCGGCCGGAAACCCTGATCACGGCGGATGAACGCCTGCAGCGCGATGCGCTGCAG
>JAJFBF010000124.1 GCA_020697295.1 Moraxellaceae bacterium
AATCCCGGCACGGTCGAGCAGGACAAGTTCCAAGGCTATCGCGCGCTCGGCATCAATCGCCTGTCCATTGGTGTGCAGAGCTTCGATCCGGCCAAGCTGCAGGCGCTGGGCCGCATCCATGGTCGTGACGAGGCGGTGCGCGCCGCAGAGGCCGCGCGCGCGGCCGGCTTCGACAACTTTAACCTGGACCTCATGCACGGCTTGCCGGACCAGACCCTGGAGCAGGCGCTCGCCGACCTGCGCCAGGCAGTGGCGCTGGCGCCTACCCACCTGTCCTGGTACCAGCTCACCATCGAGGCCAATACCGCCTTCTATCGCGAGCCGCCGGTGCTGCCCGGGGACGACACGCTGTGGGCGATCCAGGAGGAGGGCATTGCGCTGCTGGCAGAGGCGGGTTATCGCCAGTACGAGGTGTCGGCCTATGCGCAATCCGGCCGCGAATGCCGCCACAACCGCAACTATTGGGAATTCGGAGACTACCTGGCGATTGGCGCCGGTGCGCACGGCAAGGTGACGCGGCTGGGCGCGACTGCCGGCGGCGCAGATCGTGCGAGTTCTGCCGGGCTGACACGGGTGCTCGCGGAGCAAGGCTGCCTCCCGTCCACTGAAGCAGTGCCGGCGCGGAACCCCGGCGAGGCGCAGTGGCGCGAAGGCGGTGAGGCCCTGCCCGGTGCGCAGGCGTTGCTGCTGCGCGAGGGCGGCGTCTGGCGCTACGCCAAGACACGGCAGCCGCGCGACTACCTGGCGGCGCGCGACTCTGGCCGCTTCAGCGCCAGTGCCGGCTTTGTCGAGGAAGGCGCGCTGGTGTTCGAGTTCATGCTGAATGCCCTGCGCCTGCGCGAGGGTGTGCCGGCGGCGCTGTTTGCCGAGCGCACGGGACTCGCGCTGGCAACAGTAGCGGACACGCTCGCGGCCCTGCGCAGTGAAGGCCTGCTGGTGAACGACGACTCCCGCCTGGCCTGCACGCCCACCGGCTTCAACTACCTCAATACCGTCCTGCAGAAATTTCTGGATTAGGCCCAGGCGCGCAAATTGCGCCGCCAGTGTGTTGCCGGCGGTTGCGTCGAGGCGCTCATTTTTGGATAAATTTTTTCGCCGGGCCTGTGATCACACCGCCCGGTACAGCAAGTCCCACACGCCATGGCCCAGCTTCTGGCCGCGTTTTTCGAACTTGGTGAGCGGGCGATAGTCGGGCCGCTCCGAGTACTGCCCCTTGCCGGCCAGGTTCTCGTAGCCGGGCGCCACTTCCATGTGTTCCAGCATCCACTCCGCGTAGTTCTGCCAATCGGTGGCCATGTGGAACACGCCGCCGGCCTTGAGCTTGCGGCGGATCAGCGCGGCGTTCTCGGCATTCACGAAGCGGCGCTTGTAGTGGCGTGCCTTCTGCCAGGGGTCCGGGAAATACAGCTGCACGGTATTGATGCTGCCGTCGGCGAAGCGGTGCTCCAGCAATTCCAGCGCGTCCTCGTCCAGGATGCGCACATTGGGAATGTCGCGCGTGCCGAGCTCGAAGCAGAGCTGCGCTACGCCCGGCTCATGGATCTCGATGCCGATGAAGTCGCGCTCGGGGGCGGCCTGCGCCATCTCCGCCAGCGAATAGCCCATGCCGAAGCCGATCTCCACCGTCAGCGGCGCCTCGCGCCCGAAGACGGCCTGGGCGTTGAACGGCTCGCGCGAGCGCGGCAGCAGGTAGCGTGCGGAAAAATCCGCCATGCCCTGCTTCTGTGACGCCGTGAACGGCGAGGAGCGGCGCATGAAGGTCTGGATGCGGCGCATGAAAGGGGCGTCTTGGGGCTTCTCGTCAGTCATGGGGCAGGAGGTTCCAAAAGCAGGGGATTGTCGTGCTGGCGTGCGAGCGGGCGTCATTGTCGGGCGGGTCAACTCCCGCCAGGCGCCCGGTCGTTGGCGGGGCATGTGCTTGGCTGGAGCGGAGCAACGGGGCAGTGCGGCATCCTGCTCTGTAACCGCAATCTCAGAAGAACTTGCCTTCCAGGGGGCTGGAGGCGGAGGCATACAGTTTCTTGTCCATGCGTCCGGCGCGGAAGGCCTCGCGGCCGGCTTCCACGGCTTTCTTCATGGCCGAGGCCATGAGCACGGGATCACCAGCCTTGGCGATGGCGGTGTTCATGAGCACGCCCTCGCAGCCGAGCTCCATCGCCACCGCGGCATCGGAGGCGGTGCCGACGCCGGCGTCGACGATGATGGGCACGCGCGCCTGCTCCAGGATGATGCGCAGGTTATACGGGTTCACGATGCCAAGGCCGGAGCCGATCAGCGAGCCCAGCGGCATCACCGCAACACAGCCCATCTCTTCCAGGCGCTTGGCCACGATGGGATCGTCGGAGGTGTAGACCATCACCTCGAAGCCTTCGGCGATCAGCGTCTCGGCCGCCTTCAGCGTTTCCGTGATGTTGGGATAGAGGGTCTTCTCGTCGCCCAGCACTTCGAGTTTCACCAGGCGATGGTCGTCCAGCAATTCGCGCGCGAGGCGGCAGGTGCGCACGGCATCTTCCGCGGTGTAGCAGCCGGCGGTGTTGGGCAGGATGGTGTAGCGGTCCGGCGAAATCACGTCCAGCAGGTTGGGCTCACCCTTGTTCTGGCCAATATTGCTGCGACGCACGGCCACGGTGACGATCTCGGCGCCACTCATCTCGATGGCGGCTCTGGTTTCGGCCATGTCCTTGTATTTGCCGGTGCCCACCAGCAGGCGCGAGGAATAGGTTCTGCCGGCAATTGTCAGTGTGTCAGCCATGGAGTGCCTCGTGGTCGCCTCAGGGGCGAATTGATGCATGGATGCCGGGCGCGGGGCCGCGGCGCCTGAAGGCCTCGCTCGCGAAGCCTCCGCCTTGTCGTTGTGTGCACCCGAGGCCGGCCGAAGGCCTCGGGTGCATGCGGGGCCGGAAACGGGTCCCGCAAAATAATGTCAGGGCTGGGGGCGGCGTGGCGACACGCTGCCGACGGTAGCCTCAGCCTCAGCCTCAGCCTCAGCCACCGCCAATCGCCTGCACGATTTCCACGCGGGCGCCCTCGTGCAGCCGCATCGTCGCATGCTGGCTGCGCGGGGCGATCTCGCCGTTCACTTCCACCGCAATGCGGCGGCCAGCGAGGTCGAGCTCTGCGATCAGCGTGGCCAGGGTCTGGTCCGCCGCCACTTCGTGGCGCTCGCCGTTCAACAGGATCTGCATGTCAGTGTCCGGGCTTCAGCGTGGCCCAGGCCAGCACGGCCCAGCCGATGATCATGAGCGTGCCGCCGATGGGAGTGATGGCGCCCAGCCAGCGCGGCCCGCCCAGCGTCATTGCGTAGAGCGTGCCCGCGAAGATGACGATGCCCGCCTGCAGCAGCCAGCCGGCGTTGCGGGCCGGGGCCAGCGCCGGCTGCGCCTGCAGCAGCAGGCCGATGGCAAGCAGGCCGAGTGCGTGCCAGGCGTGGTACTGCACGCCGGTGTGCCACCAGGCCAGTTGATCGGCCGTCACCCGTGCCTTGAGGGCATGCGCGCCGAAGGCGCCCAGCAGGACGACCAGCATGAGATTGAGGCTGCCGAGAAAAAGAAAGTTGGGCATCGGGGCTATCGCAGGGCCGGGGCCACCTCGCGGGGAGGGACGCTGTCGGCGGCGAGAATGAAAACGCCGCCCGGAGGCGGCGTAGTGTACTGCCGGTGAGGTTCCCCGGCTAATGCCCGGTGACCAGAACTCATGCCGCTTGCTGGTCGGGCTTTGGGCTGTAGGTCGGGCTTTAGCCCGACAGCAGCCGTCGTCAGTCGGGCTAAAGCCCGACCCACAGGCGCAAGTCAGGCGACGAGCACGCTCTTGATCTTCTCCATGGCGTTTTTCTCGAGCTGGCGGATGCGCTCGGCGGAAACGCCGTACTCCGCGGCCAGCTCGTGCAGCGTGGCCTTGTCCTCGGACAGCCAGCGGCGCGTGAGGATGGCCTTGCTGCGCGCATCCAGGCGCTCCATGGCGGCCTGCAGGCGCTCGGTGGAGTCGGCTTCCCAGTCGGCCTCCTCGAGCTGCACGGCCGGATCGTAGCGGTTGTCCTCGAGGTAGTAGACCGGCGCCTGGCTGGCGCGGTCGTCGTCCTCGTCGGCCGCAGCGTCGAAGGAGGCGTCGGAGGCGTAGAGGCGGCCTTCCATCTCCAGCACCTGGT
>JAJFBF010000075.1 GCA_020697295.1 Moraxellaceae bacterium
GGCCAGGCCGCGCGCGCAGTCGGCCTGCAGGTCGGCGATATCCTCGAGGCCGACGGCGATGCGGATCAGGCCTTCGGTGATGCCGGCGGCGGCCTTGGCCTCCGGGCTCAGGCGACCGTGCGTGGTCGAGGCCGGATGGGTGATGGTGGTCTTGGCATCGCCGAGGTTGGCGGTGATGGACATGAGCTTCGTGGCGTCGATAAAGCGCCAGGCCTCGTCGCGCCCGCCCTTGAGCTCAAAGGAAAGCACGCCGCCAAAGCCGCGCTGCTGGCGCGCGGCCAGGGCATGCTGCGGATGCGAGGCCAGGCCCGCGTAATGCACGCGCGCCACCTGCGGCTGCGCCTGCAGCCACTCGGCCAGGTATTGGGCGCTGGCGGAATGGGCCTCCATGCGCAGGCGCAGGGTTTCCAGGCCCTTGAGGAAGACCCAGGCGTTGAAGGCGCTGAGGGTGGGGCCGCAGGTGCGCACCACGCCGAACACTTCTTCCATGAGTTTGGCCGGACCGACCACGGCGCCGCCCAGCACCCGGCCCTGGCCGTCGATGTACTTGGTGGCCGAGTGGATGATGATGTCGGCCCCCAGCTTGAGCGGCTGCTGCAGCGCCGGCGTGCAGAAGCAGTTGTCGACGGCGAGCAGGATGCCGTGGCGATGCGCCAAGTCCGCCAGGGCGGGAATGTCGGCGATCTCGCAGAGCGGATTACTGGGCGTCTCGAGGAAGAACAGTTTGGTCTGCGGCGTGATGGCCTGTTCCCAGGCGGCCACGTCGGTGAGCGCGACAAAGCTCGTGGTCACGCCGAACTTCTTCAGGTACTTGTCGAAGAGCACGTTGGTGGTGCCGAACACGCTGCGCGAGGACACGATATGGTCGCCGGCCTGCAGCAGGCCCAGGCAGGTGGCCAGGATGGCGGCCATGCCGGAGCTGGTGGCGACGCAGCGCTCGCCGCCCTCGAGTGCGGCCAGGCGCTGCTCGAAGGTGCGTACGGTGGGATTGGTGAAGCGCGAATAGATGTTGCCGGGCTCGCTGCCGCCAAAGCGCGCCGCGGCCTCGGCGGCCGAGCCGAACACGAACGACGAGGTCAGGAAGATGGGCTCGCTGTGCTCCCCTTCCGATGTCCGTACCTGGCCGGCACGCACCGCCAGGCTGTCGAAGCCGAGGGAGGAAAGATCATCGTGATCGAGGGGCATGGCCGGCTCCGCAGCAGAAAAAAATCAGGCCGCCAGTATGCACCAGCCCCGGTGGCCTCCCAAGGCCGCGCATGAAAAAGCCGCGCCCCGGGGTGCCGGCGGCGCGGCTTCCTGACGGGCCGGAGGCGCTCAGGCGCCGTTGGACAGGTCGACGATGGTGGACTCGGGCGAGCCCTCGCCGTTGCGGCGCTTCTGGGCGGCATCGCTGCGCGCGGTCTGCAGGGCGTCGAGGTAGGCCTCGTCAATGTCGCCGGTGACGTAGTCGCCGTTGAACACGGAGCAGTCGAAGCGCTCGATATGCGGATTGCCCTCGCGCGCGGCGGCAATGAGGTCATCGAGGTCCTGGTAGACCAGGCGATCGGCGCCGATCATGGTGCAGACCTCGTCGATGCTGCGGCCGTAGGCGATCAGTTCACTCTTGGCCGGCATGTCGATGCCATACACATTGGGGTATTTCACGGGGGGCGCGGCCGAGGCGAAATAGACTTTGGCGGCGCCGGCATCGCGCGCCATCTGGATGATTTCCTTGCAGGTGGTGCCGCGCACGATGGAGTCGTCCACCAGCAGCACGTTCTTGCCCTGGAACTCGAGCTCGATCGGGTTCAGTTTCTGGCGCACCGACTTACGGCGCTGGCCCTGGCCCGGCATGATGAAGGTGCGGCCGATGTAGCGGTTCTTCATGAAGCCCTCGCGGTACTTCACGTTGAGCTGGTTGGCCAGCTCGAGGGCCGAGGTGCGGCTGGTGTCGGGAATCGGGATCACCACGTCGATGTCATGGTTGCCCCACTCGCGCTGGATCTTCTGCGCCAGGCGCTCGCCCATGCGCAGCCGCGCCTTGTACACCGAGATGTTGTCGATGATGGAGTCGGGGCGGGCAAAGTACACGTATTCGAAGATGCAGGGCGAAAACACCGGCTTTTCCGCGCACTGGCGGGTGAAAAGCTGGCCTTCGGCATTGATGAAGACCGCCTCGCCGGGGGCAAGGTCACGCACGACGCGAAAGCCCAGCGAGGTGATGGCAACCGACTCGGATGCGACGATGTATTCCTTGCCGGCGTCGGTGTCGCGCTCGCCGAAGATGATGGGGCGGATGCCGTTGGGGTCGCGGAAGCCGACGATGCCGTAGCCGGTGATCATGGCCACCACGGCATAGGCGCCCTTGCAGCGCCGGTGCACTTCGGACACGGCGGTGAAGATGTCGTCCTCGGACGGATTGAACTTGTTCTGGGCCTGCAGCTCGTGCGCGAAGACGTTGAGCAGGACCTCGGAATCGGAATCGGTGTTGATGTGGCGCAGGTCAGTACGGAACAGGTCGCGGGCGATCTCGTGGGCGTTGGTGAGGTTGCCGTTGTGCGCGAGGGTGATGCCGTAGGGCGAGTTCACGTAGAAGGGCTGCGCCTCGGCGGAGCTGGAGCTGCCGGCGGTGGGATAGCGCACATGGCCGATGCCGAAGTTGCCGATCAGGCGCATCATGTGCTTGGTATGGAACACGTCGCGGACCATGCCGTTTTCCTTGCGCAGGAAAAGCCGGCCGTTGTGGCAGGTCACGATGCCGGCGGCATCCTGGCCGCGGTGCTGGAGCACCGTCAGTGCGTCATAAAGCCCCTGGTTGACGGGGGACTTGCCTGCAATCGCCACGATACCGCACATACTGAACCTCTGAAGATTACGGTTGCCTGCCTGCCGCTGCACCCTCGTCCCGGGGGGCCGGCTTGTCTCCGGCGGCGCTCCTCGCCGCCTCTACCAGTTTCTGCTTCAGTGCCCGCCCGGTGGCTTCGTAGCGCATGAATGCGCCAGGCAGGGTGGCCTCATGCCACCAGTTGTCCCGACTCAGCGCCGGCGCCAGCATGACCAGCAGCGCCAACACCAGGATGGCACCGCGAACGAGGCCGAAGACCCCGCCCAGCAGGCGATCGACGCTGCTGATACCCGCCGCCTCCATGAGGCTGCGAACCATGTAGCCGGCCAACGCGGCCAGCAACAGGGTGGTGATGAACAAGCCGCCCCATGCCGTCGCCATGCGCAGGGACGGGGTGGTAATGACATCGACCAGCATCAGGTCCAGCGTCGGATGAAAGACCCGCGCCACAATATAGGCCGCGACCCAGCCAGCCACAGCGAACGCCTCGCGGGTAAAGCCGCGAAAAACGCCAAACAGTGTGGAAATCGCGATGAGCGCGAGAATGACTCCATCGGCGGGATGCATGTCCCGTCTACTCCCCTGGCTGGCGTCGATAACGCAGAAACGACGGGCGGCAGTTGTTTCCAGCTGCCGCCCGGCGCGAATTGTAGGAGCGCGCGCTGCAAATATCCATCGAAGCGCTCAGGGCTTGTAAGCCTGTACCCATCCGTTGAGCTTGAGCTCCGGATCGGCGGCCAGCCGGTTCTTGATGGAGTCCGCCACGGCGCGGTTGAGTTCGGGCCCCACCATGACCTTCCATTTGTCCCCTTGCGGATTGAGCACGGCCGGATAGCCCTTGCCGCGCAACTGCTGCACCAGCTTCTGTGCCTGCTCGCGACTGGACAGGCTGGCGACCTGCACGATCCAGGCGCCGGGCACGGCGGCAGCGGCCGGCTTGGGGGCGGTCGGCGCCGGCTTGGCGGGTAATGGCGCGGTCGCTACCGGCTTGGCGGGCACCGGGGCAGCCGGCTTGGAGGAGACAGCGGGCACAGGCGCGGGAGTGGCGGGCTTGGCCAGCGCTGGCACGGATGGCGGCACCGGGCGTGCGGTCGGCGCCGTTACGGGCGTCTTGGGAGAGGCCGCAGCGGCAGCGGCAGTGGCGGCAGCGCCCTCCTCCGCCGCCAGAGCGGCGGCATCAGCGACGACATCCCCCTCGGCGGCCGGCGCATCCGCTTCCTCGCGCCCCGCATGCGCGGCATCGACGGCCTGCTCGGCCTCGGCCACCTTTTGCTCAAGCTGCGGCGCCATGGCCTCGACCCCGGCCACCTCGGGCGCCGCCGGCAGCGGCGGAATCGTCAGACCGGCGCCGGAGCCGTCGAGCAGCACCGGCAGGAACAGGGCTGCCCCTGCGACGAGCACCAGACCGCCGAGCAGGCGTTGCTTGATTGCCTTTTCCATCATTGATCAGTCTGCCTCAAGCGGCGCCAACGCCTGTTGCGCGGCGGCCACGGTATAAAAAGAGCCGAAGACGAGGATTCTATCGGTTGGCAGAGCCTGCTGACGAGCCGCCATCAGGGCAGTGGCCACATTCCGGTACATTCCCGCGACAGTGCACCCACGCTCCCGTAACAGTTCGGCCAGGACAGACGCCTGCTGGCCGCGCGTCCCTCCGAGGCTGGCCACATGCCAGGCATCGATGCGCCCGAGGCAGGCATCGACGACGCCGGCGCCATCCTTGTCGGCCAGCATGGCGAAGACGGCAATTGTACGTTGTCCGGGCGAGGCCGGCGGCAACTGCCGCATCAGGAAGGCGGCGCCGTGCGGATTATGCGCCACATCGAGCAGGACGCGCGGCGCGACCGCCACTTCCTGCAGGCGGCCGGCCAGGCCGGCCTGGCGCAGGCCTTCGCGCAGGGCCGCCTCGGTCACCGCGAGCGGTGCGGCAAACAGCGCCGCCAGCGCCGTGGCGGCATTGTCGAGGGCCAGCGCCGGCCGCGGCAGCTGCTCCAGGCGGTGCCCGGCGCCGGTCCAGGCCCAGGTGGCGCCGGTGGCCTCGAAGTCAAAGTCGCGGCCACGCAACTGCAGGGGAGCGCCCAGGGCGGCGGCGGCCTGCAACAGGCTGCCCGGCGGCTCGGTGTCACCACAGATAGCCGGCCGCCCGGCGCGGAAAATGCCGGCCTTCTCGATGGCGATGAGTTCGCGGGTATCGCCCAGGTACTCGGTATGGTCGATGCCGATGCTGGTCACCACCGCAACATCGGCATCGATCACGTTGACCGCATCGAGGCGACCGCCCAGGCCCACTTCCAGCACCGCCACATCGAGTCCCGCCTCGCGAAAGATGACAAAGGCGGCCAGGGTGGTGAATTCAAAATAGGTCAGGGAAATTTCCGCGCGCGCCGCCTGCACTTTCTCAAACGCCGCGATCAGCGTGGCGTCGTCGACGGGCGCGCCATCCAGGCAGATGCGCTCGTTGAAGCGCAGCAGGTGGGGCGAGGTATAGCTGCCCGTGCGCAGGCCGGCGGCGCGGCAGATACAGACCAGAGTGGCCACGGTCGAGCCCTTGCCATTGGTGCCGCCCACCGTGATCACCGGGCAACCGGGCTGGCGCGCGCCCAGGCGGTCCGCCACCGCGCCTACCCGCTCCAGCCCCATGTCGATGGCGGTCGGGTGCTGGCCTTCGAGCCAGGTGAGCCAGTCCGCAAGGGTGTGCATGGCAGTCATGGAATATCCGCAGGGCCTGGAAGGGAAAATGATCGCCGGAAAATGAAAAATCGGCCGCGACGGCCGATTCCTCAGGAGTGCAGGGCTACTGACGCTAGAGCGGGAAGTGCGTGAGCTTGGCCAGCACCCGGAACAGCGTGTCGCGCATTTCCTGGCGGGGAATGATGATGTCCACGGCGCCATGCTCGACCAGGAACTCGGAGCGCTGGAAACCTTCCGGCAGCTTCTGCCGCACCGTCTGCTCGATCACGCGCGGGCCGGCAAAGCCGATCAGCGCATTGGGCTCGGCGGCATTGATGTCGCCGAGCATGGCCAGCGACGCGGACACGCCGCCGTAGACCGGATCGGTCATCACGGAAATATAGGGAATGCCGGCCTGCTTCATTTTCTCGAGAGCCGCGGCGGTCTTGGCCATCTGCATCAGCGAGAACAGCGCCTCCTGCATGCGCGCGCCCCCGGAGGCGGCGAAACAGACCAGGGGAATGCGGTGCTTCAGGCAGACATCGACGGCCATCACGAACTTGGCGCCGACCACCGAACCCATGGAGCCGCCCATGTAGCTGAACTCGAAGGCGGCGACCACCAGGGGCAGGCTGTTGACATGGCCCTTGACCACGACCAGCGCATCTTTCTCGCCGGTCTCCTTCTGGGCCGCGGTGATGCGGTCCTTGTACTTCTTGCTGTCGCGAAACTTGAGGCGGTCCTCGGGGGCAAGATCGGCGCCGATTTCCTCGCGGCCGTCGGTATCGAGGAAACAGTCGATGCGCTCGCGCGCATTGATGCGCATGTGATGATCGCACTTGGGACAAACATTGAGGCTGCGATCGAGCTCGGGCTTATAGAGCACCGAGTCGCACTTGGGGCACTTGCGCCACAGGCCTTCCGGCACGGACACCCGGCGCTCGTCGACGTTCTTGCCGACATTGGGGAGAATCTTCTCGATCCAGCTGGAGCTCATTTTTCTACCCTTGCACTCTGGCTTGCGATGCGACTGAACAGGTCAGCGGCGATCCATGGCGTTACGCATGTCGAGCAGGATGGCGGAGAGCGCCGCGGGAATCGCGGAGGTGTCGCCCTGCAGCCGGGCAATGGCCTCGACCAGCACCGACCCCACCACCACCCCGTCCGCATGGGCGGCCACGGCGGCGGCCGTTGCTGCGTCCTTGATACCAAAACCCACCCCGATGGGCAAATGGCTGACGCTGCGGATCGTCGCGATTCGCTCGGCCACCTCGCCCACATCCAGGGTGCTGGCCCCGGTGACCCCCTTCAGGGAGACATAATAGACGTAACCGCTGGCCGCTGCCGTGATCAGGCGGATGCGCTCAGGGGTCGTGGTCGGCGCCAGCAGGTAGATCGGGTCCAGGCCGTGGGCGCTGAGCTCGGCGGTCAGGGCATCCCCCTCCTCCGGCGGCAGGTCCACGGTCAGCACCCCGTCCACCCCGGCATCGGCGGCCAGCTCGGCGAATCGGGCATAACCCATGGCCTCCACCGGATTCAGGTAGCCCATCAGCACGACGGGGGTACGGGGATCCCGGGTGCGGAACTCGCGGACCATGGCCAGCACGTCGGTCAGGCTGACGTGATGGACCAGGGCCCGCTCATGGGCTTTGGTGATGGTGGGGCCATCGGCCATGGGGTCCGAGAAGGGGACGCCGATCTCGAGGATGTCGGCGCCGGCCTTGACCATGGCGTGCATGGCGCCCACGGTCACGAAGGGCGTGGGGTCGCCGGCGGTGATGTAGGGGATTAGGGCCTTGCGGCCGCTGGCCTTGAGATGGGCAAAGCATTCAGCGATACGGGACATGGCGCGGGTATTCCTTGGCAGGTTCAGACCGTGATGCCGTCGAGCTTGGCAACGGTGAGCAGGTCCTTGTCGCCACGACCGGACAGGTTGACGATGATGATCTGCTCCGGCGAGAGCGTGGGGGCGAGCTTGGTCACATAGGCGATGGCATGGCTGGACTCGAGCGCGGGAATGATCCCCTCGGTGAGGCAGAGCATGCGGAAGGCGGCCAGGGCCTCGTCGTCGGTGATGCCGACGTAATTGACGCGGCCGATGTCCTTGAGCCAGCTGTGCTCGGGACCAACGCCCGGGTAGTCGAGGCCCGCGGACACCGAATGCGTCTCGATGATCTGGCCGTTGTCGTCTTCCATGAGATAGGTGCGGTTGCCGTGCAGCACGCCGGGACGGCCGGCGTTGAGCGGCGCGGAATGGGCGCCGCTGTCGAGGCCGTGGCCGGCGGCTTCGACGCCGTACATGGCCACGCCCTCGTCACTGAGGAAGGGATGGAACAGGCCGATGGCGTTGGAGCCGCCGCCGACGCAAGCCACCAGCGCATCGGGCAGGCGGCCGGCCTGCTTCAGGCACTGCTCGCGCGCCTCGCGGCCGATCACCGACTGGAAGTCGCGCACCAGCATCGGATACGGATGCGGGCCGGCGACGGTGCCGATGATGTAGAAGGTATTGTCGACGTTGGTGACCCAGTCGCGCATGGCTTCGTTGAGCGCGTCCTTCAACGTGCGGCTGCCGGAGGTCACCGGCACCACGGTGGCGCCGAGGAGTTTCATGCGGTAAACGTTCTGGGACTGGCGCTTGACGTCTTCCTCGCCCATGTACACCACGCACTCCATGCCGAGGCGCGCGGCGATGGTGGCGGTGGCGACGCCGTGCTGGCCGGCGCCGGTCTCGGCAATGATGCGGGTCTTGCCGGAGAGCTTGGCGAGCAGGGCCTGGCCGATGGTGTTGTTCACCTTGTGCGCGCCGGTATGGTTCAGGTCTTCACGCTTGAGGTAGATCTGCGCGCCGCCAAGCTCGCGGCTCCAGCGCTCGGCGTGGTAGAGCGGCGAGGGACGACCGACGTAGAAAGAAAGGTCGCGGTCGAACTCGGCGAGAAAGCCCGGGTCGTCCTTGAAGCGCGCATACAGGCGCTCGAGGTCGATAAGCGCACTCATCAGCGTCTCGGACACGAAACGCCCGCCGTGGATGCCGAAATGGCCGCGCGCGTCCGGAAACTGCGCGTAATCGATGGGCTGGTTCATCTGCTTGTCACTCCTGCCGTTGTCGCGGAGATAAATGCCTTGATGCGTTCGGCATCCTTGATGCCCTTCCGTACGGTGCCGTCCGCCTCCACCGCTTCCACGCCGCCACTGACATCGACGGCATAGGGACGGGTCAGGCGGACCGCCTCGGCCACGTTGTCCGGCGCCAGGCCGCCCGCGAGGATCAGGGGCTGGCCGTGGTCGCGCGGAAAACGTGTCCAGTCAAAACAATCGCCGGTGCCGCCTTTCAGCTGCGGATGCCAGGCATCGAGCAGGAGGCCGGCGGCGCCGGGATGGGCGGCGATGGCCGCCTCGAGATCGGTTTCCGGCCCGACCGCCAGCGCCTTGATCCAGGGCTGGCCGAACTGCGCGCAAAACGCGTCGGACTCACTGCCATGGAACTGCAGCAGCGCATGCGGGGCTAGGGCCAGCAGCGCCCTCACCTCCTCCACCGTCGGGTCCACGAACAGCGCCACCGGGGTCACGAACGGCGGCAGCGCGCGCATGAGCGCCGCCGCGGCGGCCGGGGCGATGTAGCGAGGACTCGGGGGATACAGCACGAAGCCGAGCGCGTCCGCCCCGGCCGCGACGGCGGCCCGGGCATCCTCAAGGCGGGTGATCCCGCAGATCTTGACGCGAACTCGGTTGGGCAAGAGTCAGGCTCTGTCCGGAAAGAGGGGGCGATTCTAGCAGCCTGCGCGGCTATGGGGCAGTCACAGGGGATAGACAATCCGCGATTACGGTGAGGGGGTGAAGCCGGCCAGGAAGGCGGGGCCGACCGGGTCGCGCGGCAGGATGAACTGCTCCGGGTAAAGGGCATCCACGAAATACAGGCCGTCCGGCGGCGCGGTGACACCCCCCAGGGTGCGGTCGCGCGCCTCCAGCACCTCACGTGCCCAGTCCGGTTCGGCCTTGCCCTGGCCGATCGCCATCAGCACGCCGGTGATATTGCGCACCATGTGGTGCAGGAAGCCATCGGCCTGGATGTCGAGCACGATCAGCGGCCCTTTTTGCGCGAGCGTCAGGAAGTGCACGTCGCGGTTGGGGTGGCGGGCCTGGCAGCCGATGGCACGGTAGGAACTGAAGTCATGCTTGCCGACCAGGTGGCGGGCCGCCTCCTGCATGCGAGCCACATCGAGGGCGTGGTAATGCCAGGTGACCATGCCGGCCAGCAGGCTGGAGCGCAGGGGATGGTTGTAGATCACGTAGCGATAGCGCCGGGCCACCGCCTTGAAGCGGGCATGGAAATCGTCGCTGACAGGTGTGATCCAGCGCAGGGCGATGTCTTCGGGCAGGCGGGTATTGACCCCAAGCAGCCAGTTGCGCTCGCTGCGCACTGACTCGCTGTCGAAGTGCGCGACCATGCCGGCCCCATGCACGCCGGCATCGGTGCGGCCGGCGGCAATCACCGTCACCGGATGGTTGGCGACATGGGCCAGGGCCTTTTCCAGCGTCTCCTGCACGGACTTGATGCCGGCCTGCTGGGTCTGCCAGCCGCGGTAGGCGCGTCCGTTGAAATCGACTCCGATGGCATGGCGCATGGCGGATAAGGGCCCCAAAAAGCGAAGGGCAGCTTTTTAGGGCTGCCCTTCGCAAAGGTCAAGCACGTCGGGAGGTCAACCCACCTGCGCGAGCAGGCCCTTGGCTTCGTCTTTCTGCGGCGCATTCCCCTCGGACAGCACTTCCTGGAGGATGTCACGCGCGCCTTCCATGTCGCCCATGTCGATGTAGGCGCGGGCCAGGTCGAGCTTGGTCGCGTTTTCATCGGTGTCGGCGAGGAAGTCGAACTCGTCGTCCATGCCCAGGTCGGCGCCGGCATCCGCCATGGCGGGCGCGGCGGCAGCGGCCGGGGCTTCCGGCTCGAGCTTCATGGTGGAGTCGAAGTCGGCAGCGATATCGTCGAGGCTGGTGTTGGCGGTATCGGCTTCGTCGAGGCTGAACTCGCCGGCACCGGTGCCGAAATCGCCATCGGACAGGTCGGCGCCGTCGAGCTCGGCAAACGCCAGGTCATCGGCAGCGGCCGGGGCCGGCGCATCCAGGTTGAAGTCCTCCTCCAGGCTGACCTCGGACGCGCTCACCGGGGTGTCGGCCACTTCAAGGTCATCCAGGCTGAAGCTGAGGTCATCCTCGACGGGCGCCGCGGCCGGTGCGCTGGCCGGGCTGGCGGGCATGAAATCCATTTCGCTGTCGAGATCGACCAGGTCGCCCAGGGACTTGCCACCGCCGGCGGCGGACGCAGGCTCGTCGTCAAGGGCGAAATCCAGGCCCTCGTCGGCGGCCACGGCCGGGGCCTGGTCCGCGAACACATCGTTGTCGAGTTCGAAGCTGAGGTCATCCAGGGCGTCGGCCTTGGCCGCCGGCGCGGGGCTGGACTCGAAGGCCGCGAAGTCGAGGCCGAGGTCATCGTCCTTGACCGTGTCCAGGGCCGGCGAGCTGGCGTTGACGCTGCTGTTGAAGTCCATTTCCAGGTCTTCGAGCGAAGGCAGCGAATCATCAGTTGCGGCGGGAGCCGTGCCGAAGTCGAGGAAGTCGTCACCCTGCGCGACCGACGACGAGCCTGCCGCGGGCGGGGTCATGCCGGCCTTCAGCTCTTCGGCGCGGGACAGGGCGCCGAGGTCGCCAGCATGCTCAAACCAGGTTTCCTGGGCAACAAAACCGTTCCAGTCATCCAGGTGGGCATAGACCTCGAGCAGCTTCATGCGCAGGTCGGCACGGTCCGGGCTCGCGGCAATGGCCTTGGTCAGCAGGCCCACGGCCTGCGGGTAGCGTTCATAGGCGATATACTGCTCGGCTTCCTCGAGGGGATCGGCGAGGACGCGGTCCGCCGCCGCCGCGGGAGCGGCGGCCGGCTCGTTGAGCCAGGAATCATCCAGTCCGTCATCGGCGGAAGCCGCGGCAAAGCCGGAGTCTTCGGGCTCGAGGCCTTCCAGTTCAGCCAGGGTGGCTTCGGCCTCGTCCTGCTCACGGCGACGGCGCTGGTTCCACCAGTAGCCGCCACCAAGGATGGCCAGGAGAGCGGCGACGCCACCCGCCAGCATCGGCACCAGGCTGCCTTCTTCAGCAGGCGCTTCTTCCACCACCACCGGCTTGGGCTTGGGGGCAGCGGCCGGTTTGGCGGGCGCCGCCGGCGCAGCGGCATCACTCGCGGCATCGGTGGTGCCGGGAGTGGCAGCCACTGCCGGAGCGGCATCGGCGGGCTTCGGCGCTTCCGGTACCGGGGCCTTGGCGGCCTTGGCCGCTTCGGCACGGGCCTGCTGTTCGCGCACCTGGCTCTCGAGTTCGGCCATGCGGGCGTTCTGCAGCTCGACCTTCTTGTCATTCGCCTTGATCTGGGCGTCGAGGGTCTCGACCTTGCCGGCCAGCTTCTGCTTTTCAGCCTTGGCGGACTCGGTCAGGTTCTTCACCTGGGCCAGCTTGCGGGTGTCTTCGGGCTTGGTGGCCGCGCCCTGCTCCTTGCCGGCCGCGGCAGCGCCGGCCTTGCCGGTCTGCGTGCCCAGCAGCTTCATTTCAGGCTTGCTGACAGGGGCCGGTGCGGGAGCCGGGGCCGGCGCCTTGGCGGTGGCATCCACCTGCGCGGCTTCCAGCGCGGGCTTGGGCGCCACCGCCACCTTGGCGGTGGTGGCCTGCCAGGCGGCCGTCTGCTCGCGCACGGAGGCGACGGCTTCCTGCGCGCTCACTTCACGCATCTGGGCTTCGGAGGGCACGCGCAGCACCTGGCCACGCTTGAGCTGGTTGATGTTGTTGTTGGCGAAGGCGGACGGATTGGCCCGCTGCAGGGCAATCATGGCCTGGCTGGCGGTCACGCCCTCGGCACGCACGCGATCGGCAATGCGCGACGTGGTATCGCCAGCCGCGACACGATAGCTGTCCGGCGCCGCCACGGGGGCGGGACGGGGCGCAGGCGCAGGGGTAGCCACTACCGGCGCCGGAGCAGGCTCGGGCCGCGCGGGCTCGGCAACGACAGGCGCCGGAGCGGGCTCGACAGGTGTGGCGCCTTCGAAGGCCGGGGCGGCCTCGGCGACCGGGGCTTCGATCACGGGCTCCGGAGCGGTGGCGACGGGTGCGGTCACGGCAGGGGCGGCGCTATCGGCCACCACGGGCGGATCCAGCAGGGCTGTCACTTCGTGCAGGCGGGCATTGCCCGGCCAGGCGATGCGGACAACGAAATCCAGGTAGGGCTCGATGACGGGCTTGGTACTGGTGACGCGGATAAAGGAGCGGCCCGCCGGATTGATCTCGACGTCGAAATTCAGGTCCGACAGGAAATAGACACGCTCGACCCCCACACGATCAAAGTCTTCCTGGCTTCCCAGCGAAACCTTGACCTCTTCAGGCGAGAGATCGCCGAGCTCAATAAGCTCGACCTCGGCCCGGAAGGGCTCCCCCAGCGCGGACTTGGTCTGTAATTCTTTTACGGCCAGCGCATGGCCCAGCCCCGGCAACATGACACCGGCACTCAGCAAGGCAACCGCAAGTTTACGCAGGACCATCATCGGATTCCTTTATTGGTTATTCTTCGCCCCATGGAACCCCCGGCCAAGAGGCGCCGGAAAGGTTGATAGATCACTCTTTGACCCATCCATAGATAGCTTTCCTAGAATTTGTATCACAAGGTTTCTGTAAGTATCAATATTTAAAGTCTTTTATCCATTTTTCGAGGATTCCCAGGCTCTGTCTGGCCCCTCCCTGGCGCAGGTTGTCCCCCACCAGCCAGAAACGCAGCCCCTGCAGCGGCGCGGGCAAGGTCGCCAAACCCGTCAGGTATAAGCCATCCTGCCCCGACGCCTCTGTTACCGGCGTCACAACCCCTTGATCATTATCGCTATTTCCAAGGGTGACACCCGCTTTCCCCAAGCGGTGGCGAAGGACGGCCAGGTCTGGCGAGACTTCCGTCTGGACCGTCACGGCCAGGGTGAAGCCATAGAAAACCGGCACGGTGACCGTGGCCAGGACAACCGGGAAGGACTCCGGCAGCAGGCGCTCTAGCTCATCCATCAGGCCCTCCTCTTCTTCCGTTCCGACAACCGGCAGGGCATTGAAGGCAATCTGCGCCGCAAAGGTGGCGGGCTCGATGCTGCGGCCATTGAGCAGCTCGCCGGTCTGCCCGGCCAGCTCGCGCACGCCGGCACGCCCGCCGGCGGAAACCGGGCTCAGCGCGGTGACATGCAGGGCGGTGATGCCCTCGAGGCAGCGCAGCACCGGCAACAGCAGCGCCGCGCCCGCCGAGGGACAGGCGACAAAGTCCGCCTCGGGCAGGGTCATTCCCTCAGCCAGAAGAGGGATATCAGCCTCATTGCGGAAGGCTCTGGAGTGGTCAATGACACGGCAGCCGGCAGCGCGCGCGCGCGGCGCGATCCGGGCCGAAAGCGCAGCCGGGAGGCAGAGCACGGCGATATTCACGGTGGCGAAATCGAATTCCTCGACATCTTCGACCAGCAGCGGCCGACTGCGGAACATCAGCGTGTCCTCGACCGACTCCGCGCTCGCCAGCGCATGCACGCGAGCGACTTCCAGGCCTGATTCCTCCAGTGCAGCCAGCACGGCCCTGCCCAGTTCTCCGGTCGCGCCTGCGACCGCCAGCTTCACGCCTTCCGCCATGCCCTTTACTCCCGCCTCAAGTTTCTTAAAAGCGGGCCGGCGAATTTTCGCCGGCCCGAAAAACAACAACCCGTCCGCCCATTTGAGGGGCGGACGGGTTGGTGAAACGCGCGGCGCTTACTTGCCGAGCAGGATGCGCAGCATGCGGCGCAGCGGTTCGGCCGCGCCCCACAGCAGCTGGTCGCCGATGACGAAGGCGGAAATGTATTCCGGCCCCATGTTCAGCTTGCGCACGCGGCCGACGCCGATCTTGAGGCCGCCGGTGATGGACGCCGGCGTCAGTTCCTTCACGCTGATCTCGCGATCATTGGGCACGAATTTCACCCAGTCGTTGCCGGACTTGATGATAGCCTCGATCTCATTGAGTGGCAGATCCTTCTTCAGCTTTACCGTCAGCGCGAGACTGTGGCAGCGCATGGCGCCGATGCGAACGCAGAGGCCGTCGACGGGGATGGCCTTGTCGTTGCCGAGGATCTTGTTCACCTCAGCCTGGCCCTTCCACTCTTCCTTGGACTGGCCATTGTCGAGCTGCTTGTCGATCCAGGGGATGAGGCCACCGGCGAGCGGGGCACCGAAGAATTCGGTGGGCACATCCTCGCGAATCGTCTTCGCCACCTTGCGGTCGATCTCGAGAATGGCGGAGGCCGGGGTGGCGAGCTCGTCGGCCACGGCGGCGTGGATCACGCCCATGCCCTTCAGCAGTTCGCGCATGTGGTTGGCGCCGCCGCCGGAGGCCGCCTGGTAGGTCATGGAGCTGACCCATTCGACCAGGCCTTCACGGAACAGGCCGCCCATGCCCATGAGCATGATGGAGTTGGTGCAGTTGCCACCGATGTAGTTCTTGACGCCCTTCTCCAGCGCCTTGCGGATGACGTTGTCGTTCACCGGATCAAGCACGATGACGGCGTCGTCTTCCATACGCAGCGCGGAAGCGGCGTCGATCCAGTAGCCGGCCCAGCCGGCGACGCGCAGCTTCGGGTAGATGTCGTTGGTGTAGTCGCCGCCCTGGCAGGTCAGGATCACGTCCATGGCCTTCAGCGCGTCGACGGAATTGGCATCCTGCAGCGCGGG
>JAJFBF010000125.1 GCA_020697295.1 Moraxellaceae bacterium
AGTGATGGCAAGATCGGGCGCCGAGAACCAGACGAAGGTGATGCAGGTGACCAGCCCGGCTCCGCCCAGCAGGACCATGGCCGCGAGGCGGTGGTACTTTGCCTGGTAGGCAGCGCCGATGGCGCACAAGCCTCCAACGATCCAGAGCAGGAGGAAGGCGGGGTCGAAGGCGGTGCTGGGGCGGGAGCCTGCCTCGAGCCCTTGACGATAGAGCGGCCATAGGGCGGCAACCACCGCGAAGCCTACCAGAAGCCGCAACTGCGGCTGAAGCCGCTGGGTGCCGAACAGGCGCTCCAGGGAGCGCGCCCAATTCCAGGACAGGGTGACGAGCACCCGCTCGAAGATGCGCTGCCCCTTGAGGCGACGCATCAGGGGAGGGCCTTCGATGCCTTTCGCGAAATAGCGTTGCAACAGCCAGTACAGGAGGATGCCACCGGTGAGCGCGATGACGCTCATGAGCAGGGGCTCGTTGAAACCGTGCCACACCGCAAGGCTGTAGGGCGGGGTGTCCGGGCCCAGGACAGCCCAGACCGCACTGGCGAGGAAGGGCTTGATGGTCATCGCCGGGAGAATGCCGACGAGCAGGCATGCCAGGACAAGGAACTCGACGGGAAACCGCATCCAATGGGGTGGCTCGTGCGGCGTGCGCGGCAGGTCGGTCGGCGGTGGGCCGAAGAACACGCCGTGAATGAACCGCAGGGAGTACGCGACGCTGAAGGCGCTCGCCAGCATGGCAAACCAGGGCAGCGAGTGATCGAGGAGCGAATCCACATGGAAGGCTGCCGCCTCTGCAAAGAACATCTCCTTGGACAGGAAGCCGTTGAGCAGGGGCACGCCGGCCATGGCAGCGGCCGCGACCATCGCCAGGGTGGCGGTGATCGGCATGAAGCGGAACAGGCCGCTCAGGCGCCGGATGTCGCGGGTGCCGGATTCGTGGTCGATGATGCCCGCGGCCATGAAGAGCGACGCCTTGAACGTCGCATGATTGATTGTGTGGAAGATGGCCGCCACCGCCGCGAGCGGGCTGCTGAGCCCGAGCAGAAGCGTGATCAGCCCGAGATGGCTGATTGTTGAATAAGCCAGCAGACCTTTGAGGTCCTGCTGGAAGATGGCCGCGTAGGCGCCCAGGACCAAGGTGCAGAGCCCAGCCGAGACTACGATGTAGAACCAGGCCTCCGTGCCGGACAGCACGGGCCAGAGCAGGGTCAGCAGGAACACGCCCGCCTTCACCATGGTGGCCGAGTGAAGATAGGCCGAGACGGGCGTCGGCGCGGCCATGGCATGAGGCAGCCAGAAGTGAAACGGGAACTGGGCGCTCTTGGTCAGGGCCCCCAGCAGGACCAGGATCAAGGCCGGTAGGTAGAGGCTGCTGGAGCGGACCTTGTCTCCCGATGACAGCACTTGGTCGAGATCGTAGCTGCCGACAATGTGGCCGATCACCAGAACGCCGACGAGCAGGCACAGCCCGCCCGTGGCCGTGACGGTGAGCGCCATGCGGGCACCGTCACGGGCGCTGGCATTGTGGTGCCAATATCCGATGAGCAGGAACGAGAACAGGCTGGTCAGCTCCCAGAAGAAGACCAACTGGATGAGATTGCCGGACAGCACGATGCCCAGCATGGCACCCATGAAGGCGAGCAGGAACGCGAAGAAGCGTGGCACCGGGTCGGCCGGCGACATGTAGTAGCGCGCGTAGAGCGCCACGAGGAAGCCGATGCCCGTGACCAGCATGGTGAACAGCCAAGTGAAGCCATCCATCCGCAAGGTGAAGTCGAGACCAAGCGTCGGTACCCACTCGACACCTGTACGCAGAACGGCGCCACGATGAACGACAGGATAATGGGCAGCCGTAATGACCGTGCAACCCAGGGCTATGGCCCCGGCCAGGAAGGCGGCGCCATTGCGGGCGTCCTGCCTCAGGAAGACCGCGACGAGGCTCCCGATGAAAGGAAGGGCGACGATGGCCAGGAGGGGCATGCCACTGGACATAGTTTGAGTGGTCTCCTTCCGGGCGGGGAGCGCGGATAAAACTCCAAAACTGGGGCGATATCGCCCAATATGGTTGACATGTCCGGCCGGCACAAGGACTTGGTCCGGTAAAGTTAAGCCAGGATGGGATTCGATACAGGCGGCAATGCGACCATTGATCTGTATCCAAACCCAAGCAAAAGGCAGAGTTTCCGCCAAAGTTCAGTTGAGCTCAAAACAGCCATCAAAGACCGACGGGATGCGCACGACACTCGTGCTCCCTTGCTTGCTGGAATCCACAGCGGAGTTGGATCTTCCCCCGGCGCGTGAGCCGCGTGCAATAATGGTGGCTCACTCCGACGACATGATCCGCGTCGCGCAGTCCTGGCTGGCGAAGGAGAATGCCGCATTGCCCTGCGTGGCGATCATCGCAGGTTCGATGATCGGGCCTTTTGCGCACCAGGAAAACAGGGTGCTCCTGCTCGCGCGAGGCCTGATTTAATCATCTTCTCAACAATTTAGGGGAAGTAGAGAGGTTGGCTCCGGCGGTAGGATTCGAACCTACGACCAACGGATTAACAGTCCGCTGCGCTACCGCTGCGCCACGCCGGAATAAGCCTAACCTCCAGAGAAGCTGAAACGTGAGCTTCTCGAGCGCCGCGGTGTCTTCGAAGACCGTCCCCGGCGAGGTGGGAGGCATATAGCATGGGTTTTAAACGTTGCAACCCCCTTGTTGGCGTACTGGAGTTCAAAAGGGGCTGTTGCTCTTTGGGGGGACGCTTGCTATGGAGCAGCCGTCGCGTTCGCGGCACGCCCCGGATGGCCTCGTGGCGGAGTGGTTACGCAGAGGACTGCAAATCCTTGCACCCCGGTTCGATTCCGGGCGAGGCCTCCAACAATTTCTAAAGGCACTGTCGATGGTCGATTTCGCTCAAGCGCGCCGTATCATGGTTGATGGCCAGCTGCGCACTTTCGATGTGAACGACATCCCTCTTCTCGATGCCATGGATACCGTGCCGCGCGAGCTTTTCGTGCTGCCGGGCCGTGAAGAACTCGCCTATATCGACCAGGATATTCTCGTCGGCGACGGCGCCGAGCGGCGCTACATGCTCTCCCCGATGATCCTGGGACGCCTGGTTCAGGCTCTCGGGATCGAGGCAGGCGAACGCGTTCTCGATGTGGCCTGCGGACGGGGCTACGCCTCGGCGGTGTTCCACGAGCTTGGAGCCCAGGTGACGGCACTCGAGGCCGACGATGCCCTTGCCGGAGCCGCGAGGCAGAGTCTGAGCGCGGCCGGTGCAGGAAACGTCACCGTTGTAGCGGGGGCTCTGGAGCAGGGCCATGCGGCCAATGCTCCCTATGATGCCATTCTGATCAACGGCGCTGTCGAGGTTCGCCCGGATGTGCTGCTCCAGCAGCTTGCCGAAGGCGGGCGCCTGGCCTGCGTGAAGGGCCGTGGGCGCGCAGCCCGTGCAACCCTCTATGTGCGCACAGGCGATGCCTTCGGCGAGCGCGCCTTGTTCGAGGCGGCCGCTCCTCTGCTGGCTCCTTTCATTCAGGCGCCGGGCTTCACGTTCTAATCCTTTCGAAGTCCTTAATTTCCAAGGCTCTCGGTGTCGCTTTTTTGCGCCACCCAGGCGCAAAAATGGAATTGGGCGCAGCGCGTTGTTGCCGACTCGGTTCCTATGGTTATTGTTGCGCTTTGAGTCGGAACGATTTCTATATGGCGTCGATGGCGGTCGACAGCCTTGGATCGCTAGGCAGGTGCGCGTGAACGAGAAGAATTCCAAGAAGACGTATCGCTTGCTCTTTGGGGCGATGACCTCGGTGCTGGTGCTCATGGGCGCCAGCGGGGTATCGGCGGAGACCTTGGAGAGTGCCTTGGCGCGCGCCTATGGCAACAACCCCGAGCTGAATGCCCAGCGGGCCGGCGTCCGGGTCCGGGACGAGGACGTCGCCCAGGCGAAATCGGGCTACCGTCCGCGGATCAATGCGACGGCGGATTATGGCCAAACCTATACAGATGCCAGCAGGCAGAGCCCGTTTGGGGGAGCCACGAGAAGCAATAACATAATTACCCCTCGGGGCTTCGGGGTTGAGATCAATCAGTCGATCTTCGACGGGTTTCAGACTAGCAACCGCGTTCG
>JAJFBF010000126.1 GCA_020697295.1 Moraxellaceae bacterium
TCCCTCTGGCGGAATTCACCCTGGCGCATGACTAGTTCCGTCCGGACGGACTGCTACCACTGTGGCCTGCCCGTCCCCACTGGCCTCGACCTGCACGCCACCGTGCTGGGGGCGCCCCGCGCCTTCTGCTGCAACGGTTGCCAGGCAGTCGCGGAAACCATCGTCGCCAGCGGCCTGGAAGACTACTACCGCGACCGCGATCGCAATGCCGATGCGCCTGCCGCCTTGCCGGCATCCCTGCAGGGCCTTCGGGCCTGGGATCACCCTGCTGCGCAAAGAGACTATGTTGCGCTGAAGGGAGAGAAAGCCTGCGCCGAACTCACCCTTGAAAATCTCAATTGCGCGGCCTGCGCCTGGCTCATCGAGAAAAAGTTGCAACAGGAAGGCGGCGTAGTGCAGGCCACCGTCAACCTCAGCACACATCGCCTGCATCTGGAGTGGAACACCGGCAACAACTCGCTCGGGCAGTTGCTGACTACCCTGGCCGGCATTGGCTACCGCGCCCACCCCTACCGCAGCGATGCCCACGCCGAACAACTGCGCAAGGAAAGCCGCGACCTGCTCAAGCGTCTCGCCCTGGCCGGCTTCGGCATGATGCAGGTGATGATGTACGCCGGAGCCTTGTATGTGGGCGCCTGGACCGGCATCGAGGACGAATACAGGGATTATCTCAACTGGATCAACCTGCTCATCACGACGCCGATCTTTTTCTACTCCGGCCTGCCCTTCTACCGCTCCGCGCGGGTCGCGCTCCGGAACCGCCAGCTCAATATGGATGTGCCGGTGTCGCTGGCCCTGATCGCCGCCTTTCTTGCGAGCGTCTGGGCAACGGTGAGCCGACAGGGCGACACCTATTATGATTCCATCACCATGTTCATCTTTTTCCTGCTCAGCAGCCATTTCCTGGAGATGCGGGCGCGCCAGCGTGCAGGTGACATCGCCGCGACGCTGATGGCGATGGCGCCACAACTGGCGACCCGGATCGAGGCAGATGGCGCACAAAATGTAGTCGGCGCCGCGGAACTGGTCGCGGGGGATCAAGTCCTGGTGAAGCCCGGCGAGACCATTCCCGCCGATGCTGACGTACTGGAGGGAAACAGCGCGGTCAGCGAAGCCCTGCTCACGGGCGAACCCCTGCCGGTCGCCAAGCAAGCGGGTGACCGCGTGATCGGTGGCAGCGTCAACAGTGACGGCTCCCTGCTGCTGCGCGTGACCCGCACCGCAGGTGAAGGCATGCTGGGCTCACTGAACCGCCTGCTCAATCGCGCACTTGCGGAAAAGCCGCTGCTGGCACGACGGGCCGACGCCATTGCCCAGGTCTTTGTCGGGCTGGTGCTGGTCTTTTCCGTCCTCGTATTCGCGGCCTGGCTACATCTGGACGGCTTCCAGCACGCCTTCTGGATCACCCTTGCCGTGCTCGTGGCCACCTGCCCCTGCGCGCTGTCACTGGCCACGCCCGTGGCCCTGACCAGCGCCACCAGCGCCCTTGCCGAGCGCGGCTTCCTGATCAGCCGGGGCCACGTCCTGGAAACCCTGGCCGCCGCCACGCATGTGATTTTTGACAAGACCGGCACGCTTACCACGGGCGCTCTGCACATCGAGGAATGCACGACAGTGCGCGGCGATGCGGAGGCGGCCCTGCGCCTCGTCTGCGCATTGGAACTCCGCTCGGAGCATCCGGTGGCGAAGGCTTTCCAGGCACTGCCCACGCAGCCCTTGCCCGAGGCGACCCACCTGGAGCATGTAGCGGGTGCCGGTGTCGCCGCGGACATCGAGGGCCGCCGTTACCGCTTCGGGCACGCCGGGTTTGCGCTGGGGGCCGGCAGCACGGCCGATCGCGAGAGGCTGTGGCTGGCCGATGACGAGGGCGCGATTGCCAGTTTCCGCCTGACCGACACCCTGCGTCCGGAAGCAGCCCAGGTCGTGCGCCAGTTACAGGCACGGGGACTGCGGGCCTGGCTGCTGTCGGGCGATCCTTCCGGTACGCCGCAGGCCATGGCGGCAGAGCTCGGGATCGAGCATGTCCATGGCGGGCTTTCGCCGGATGACAAGCGTGACAGGGTGCTCGCGCTGCAGCAGGCCGGCGCCGTGGTGATGATGGTCGGGGATGGCGTCAACGATGCACCGGTGCTGGCGCAGGCCCATCTGTCCGTCGCCATGGCGTCCGGCACCGACCTGGCGCAGATTACCGCCGACAGCCTGCTGTTGCGCGATGACCTGCGCACGCTGGTCATTGCACGCGACACCTCGCGCCGCAGTGGAACCATCATCCGCCAAAACCTCGGCTGGGCCCTGGCCTACAATCTCTCGGCCCTGCCGTTCGCGGCCCTGGGCTGGCTACCGCCTTGGGCGGCTGCCCTCGGCATGTCGCTGAGTTCACTCGTGGTGGTGGGCAATGCGCTGCGCCTGCGCCTGTCCGCCCGCGCTACCTGATCCCGGCTCGAGACTACCCATGGAAATCATCTATTTTCTTATCCCTGTCAGTCTGATTTTCCTGGGCGTCGGGATCTGGCTGTTCTTCTGGGCGGTCAAGCACGAGCAGTTCGAGGACATGGAAGGTCCCGCGCATCGCATCCTCATGGAAGACCGCGACGAACGGAGGAAGCTCGATGATTGAGGCCACTGACAGCGCCCTGCTCCTGAGCGCCTGGGCCATGGGCATGCTCGGCAGTACCCACTGTGTGGGCATGTGCGGAGGCATATCCGTCGCGCTCTCTTTTGCGTTACCGGAGGAATCCCGCCGCGGGTGGCGGCTGTTCGCCTTCCAGCTCGCCTACAACACCGGACGCATCCTCACCTACACCTTGCTCGGGGTGGCCGTGGGCGCGCTTGCCCACGGCATTCTCGGCGGCTGGGCGCAAAGTCCCTGGCCACGTGTGGCCGCCGGCCTCCTGATGGTGCTGATGGGCCTCTATCTCGCCGGCTGGTGGATGGGCCTGCAAAAAATGGAGCGCTTGGGCGGGCCGGTGTGGAAGTACCTGGAGCCGCTGCGCAAGATCGTGCTGCCGGTGGACCGCTTCTGGAAGGCGCTGGTCGCCGGCGGCCTCTGGGGCTTCCTGCCCTGCGGGCTCGTCTACAGCGCCCTGGCGCTGGCGCTGGCGCGCGCCGACACTGCTGTTTCCGGGGCCACGATGCTGGCCTTCGGCCTTGGCACGATGCCGGTGCTGCTGGTCACGGGAACCTTGGCCGGCCGCGTGCGCGCGCTGCTGCAGCGCAGTGGCACCCGGCGTGCCGCCGGTGCGCTGGTCATCCTCTTTGGCGCCTGGACTGCCGGCCAGGCCCTGCTGATGACGCATGACGGTCACGCGGGACATGGCGGCGCGGCATCCGCGCATGCGGGACATGGCGCGGCAATGGATCACTCTGCCGGCACGAAAGCAGCGGATCCAGTTACTGCAGCAGCGGCCGGCCACGACACGCCGGCAGTCCCCCGGCTTGCCAAGCCTGGCCTTGCGGCTCCGGACCATCATGCGGGGCATGCAGGGGTCAAGAAAGACAAGGCCACGGCTGCGGGTGAAGTGCCCACAGGAAGCGCGCCGCCCCCTGCAAAGGAGCCTGCCACGATGGACCCGTCAACCATGCCCGCCATGGATCACAGCCACCATCATCCGCCCGAGTAGGAACGATTCCGGTGGCGGCCTGCACGGCGCGATGAAGATGCACTCGATGCGGGTGGATCGTCCACGCGGCGATGAATCTCCTGAAATAAAAAAGCCCGCTTGCGCGGGCTTTTCCGTAACGGCGTCGCTCAGGGTTTGACGGGGATCTTGCCGATCTTCGCCTGCCAGATCTTCGGCGCGGTGTTGTGCACCGAGGAGCCGTTCACGTCTACCGCCACCGATACCGGCATGTCCTCCACCACGAACTCGTAGATCGCCTCCATGCCAAGATCCTCGAAGGCCACCACGCGCGACTTGCGGATCGCCTTGGACACGAGATAGGCAGCACCGCCCACGGCCATCAGGTACACCGCCTGGTGCTTCCTGATCGCCTCGATGCCGACCGGGCCGCGTTCGGACTTGCCGATCATGCCGATGAGACCGGTCTTCTCCAGCACCACGTCAGTGAACTTGTCCATGCG
>JAJFBF010000076.1 GCA_020697295.1 Moraxellaceae bacterium
CAGCACCTTGTTCTTGTTCGAGGCCAGCTTGTTGACGTAGTTCAGCGCGTCATTCAGGGCCGGAACGGTGTGCTCGAGGTTGATGATGTGGATCTTGTTACGGGCGCCGAAGATGAACGGGGCCATCTTGGGGTTCCAGAAACGGGTCTGGTGACCGAAATGCGCGCCAGCCTGCAACAGCTCGCGCATGGTGACTTGTGCCATGACTAACTCCGATTTGGGTTGTGCGTCCGCCTGTCCCGCCTGCCAACCTTCCTTTCTCAGAAGGCACCCGGCAGTACGTGTCGACTAGGCGTGCGATTTCAGGGATGCAGCTCGTCGGTTTTTCCTTATGCCACAGGGGTTTGCCGAAAAGCGCCGCGCTTTATACCATAGACCCCCCTTGCCCTCAACCGCGGCCCTCCCGCCCGGTCGATCCTCCCCCCCTATCCAGTAGTGGTGCCATGACCCAGCTCATCAAGACCCAGGCAGACATCGAAGGCATGCGGATCGCCGGCCGGCTGGCCGGCCAGGTCCTGGACTATATCGGCCACTTCGTGAAGCCCGGCGTGTCCACGGAGGAGCTCAACCGGCTCTGCCACGACTACATCGTCAACGTCCAGGCGGCTATCCCCGCCCCCCTGAACTATGGCGCCGCGCCGGGCCGGCCGGGCTTCCCCAAGTCCATCTGCACCTCGGTCAACCACGTGGTCTGCCACGGCATCCCCAGCGAGACCAAGATCCTGAAGGATGGCGACAGCATCAATATCGACGTCACCGTCATCAAGAACGGCTACCACGGCGACACCAGCAAGATGTTCGTGGCCGGCAAGGCCTCCATCCTGTCCGAGCGCCTGATCCGGGTGACCCAGGAATGCATGTACCGCGGCATTGCCGTGGTGAAGCCCGGCGCCCGCCTGGGCGACATCGGCCATGCCATCCAGCGCCACGCCGAGGCCAACCGCTTCTCGGTGGTCCGCGACTTCTGCGGCCATGGCATCGGCAAGGTCTTCCACGAGGAGCCGCAGGTGCTGCACTACGGCCAGCCCGGCACGGGCATGGCGCTGCAGGCCGGCATGATTTTCACCATCGAGCCCATGATCAACGCCGGCACCTATCACACCAAGGTCCTGCCCGACGGCTGGACAGCAGTCACCAAGGACCACAAGCTCTCCGCGCAATGGGAACACACCGTGCTGGTGACCGGCACGGGCGTGGAAATCCTGACTGCGCGCCGCGAAGAAGACCTGAGCTTTCTGGCTCCCTGACCCCGGACCTGACCATGAGCGCCGACCTCGACCTTGCTTTTGATACTGAACTCTTCGATGCAAAAGCCCTCGAGAACGGCGAGAAGCTGCCGCGCGCGGCTTATCGCGAGGCCATCCGCCACGGCCGCGAGGTGCTGTTCGAACGCTTCAAGGCCGGCGAGGACATCCGCAAGCTGGTCTGCGCCCGCGCCTGGCTCTGCGACCAGCTCCTCGCCCATGCCTGGCGCGGCCTCGGCCTGAATGCCTTCGGCGATGTCGCGCTGCTGGCGGTGGGCGGCTACGGTCGCGGCGAACTGCACCCGGGCTCCGACATCGACGTCATGATCCTGCACAGCCAGGAAACGCTGGGCGAAGCCGAGGGCCAGGCGGTCTCCGAGTACATCACCCTGCTCTGGGACCTGGGCCTCGAGATCGGCGCCAGCGTGCGCTCCCTGGCGGAATGCGTGGAGGCGGCCCGCGAGGACATCACCATCGCCACCAACCTGATGGAGTCGCGCACCGTCACCGGCGATGAGGAACTGCGCGAACAGATGCAGGCCCTGACCGGCCCCGAGCACCTCTGGCCCGGCAAGGAATTCTTCAAGGCCAAGTGGGATGAGCAGATCGAGCGCCACGCCAAGCACAACAACACCGAATACAACCTCGAGCCGGACATCAAGAACGCGCCGGGCGGCCTGCGTGACATCCAGACCATCGCCTGGGTCGCCAAGCGCCACTTCGGCGCCGCGACGCTCGAGGATCTGGTGGGCCACGGCTTCCTGACCGAGGCCGAATACCGCCAGCTTTCCGAAGGCCTGGCCCTGCTCTGGCGCATCCGCTTTGCCCTGCACATGATCGCCGGCCGCTCCGAAAACCGGCTGCTCTTCGATTACCAGCGCCAGGTCGCGCTCATGTTCGGCTACACCGACAGCAACGCCAACCGCGCGGTCGAGCAACTCATGAAGGCCTACTACCGCGCCGCCATGGCCATTTCCATGCTCAACGAGATGCTGCTGCAGTACTTCGACGAAGCCATCCTGCGCGCACATGAACCGGCCGTGATCACACCGATCAACTCGCGCTTCCAGCTGCGCGACGGCTATATCGAGGTCACCCACAACGAGGTGTTCCGGCGTACGCCCTCCGCGCTGATGGAGGTCTTTGTGCTGCTCGGCAACGATGGCGACATCGTGGGCGTGCGCGCCAGCACCATCCGCCTCATCATGGAAAACGCGGAGCTCATCGACGACAAGTTCCGCGCCGACATCCGCAACACCTCGCTGTTCATGGAACTGCTGCGCTGCAAGCACGCGCTGTTTTCCTCCCTGCGCAAGATGAAGCGCTATGGCGTGCTCGGCCGCTACATCCCGGCCTTCGGCGCCATCATCGGGCAGATGCAGTACGACCTCTTCCACATCTATACCGTGGATGCGCACACCCTGCTGGTGCTGAAGAACATGCGCCGCTTCCGCTACCCGGAGGTGGAAGAGAAGTTCCCGGTCGTGGCCAAGGTCGCGCAACGCCTGCCCAAGATCGAACTGCTTTATCTTGCCGGCCTCTTCCACGACATCGCCAAGGGCCGTGGCGGCGATCACTCCGAACTCGGCGCCGTCGATGCGCACGACTTCTGCCTGCACCACGGCCTTGGCAAATGGGACGCCAACCTCGTGGCCTGGCTGGCGCAAAGCCACCTCATCATGTCCATGACGGCACAGAAAAAGGACGTTTCCGACCCCGACGTCATCAACGCCTTTGCGCAGAAGGTCGGTGACATCGTGCACCTGGACTACCTGTACGCGCTGACGGTGGCCGACATCTGTGCCACCAATCCCACGCTGTGGAACTCCTGGCGCGCCTCGCTGCTGCGCCAGCTCTACACCCAGACCAAGCGCGCCATCCGCCGTGGCCTCGGCAATCCCATCGACAAGCAGGAGTGGATCGCCGAGGCGCGCGCCGCCGCCATGGACATCCTCGACAACGAGGACGTGATCGAGAGCGAGGTCAACCGCATCTGGGACCAGCTCGGTGACGACTACTTCCTGCGCGAAAGCGCGGCGGATATCGCCTGGCACACCAAGGCCATCCTCCGACACCCGCAGAATGACGGACCGCTGGTCCTGGTGCGCCAGAGTCACAGCGAGCCTTTCGAAGGCGCCACGCAGATCTTCGTGTACACCCAGGACATGCCCAACCTCTTCGCCGCCTCCGTGGCGGCGCTGGACCAGCTCCACCTCACGGTCATGGATGCGCGCATCATCACCGCGCAAAGCCGTTTCTCGCTGGACAGCTACATCGTGCTCGACGAGAACGGCGAATCCATCCAGGATGCCGGCCGCCTCGAGCATATCCGCGAGACCCTGGTGCGCACGCTATCCAATCCGGACCAGTTCCCGGACATCGTGAAGCGACGCATGCCGCGGCAACTGCGCCACTTCGACGTGAAGACGCAAATCACCATCAGCCAGGATCCGGCCAATCCGCGCACCATCGTGGAGGTCATCACCCTGGACCGTCCCGGGCTGCTGGCGCGCATCGGCCGCCTGTTCATGGAATGCGGGGTATCGTTGCAGAATGCCCGCATCGCCACCCTCGGCGAGCGCGCCGAGGACGTGTTCTTCATTACCGACAAGCAACAGCAGCCCATCACCGACCCGGTGCTCTGCGAGCAACTGGCCCTGATGCTGCGCGATCAGCTCGACCAGGCCGCCTGACCTTGACCGTCTTCCCGGAAACGACCGCATGAATCCCGACCTCGGCCACCTGCAGGCCTATCCTTTCGAGAAGCTCGCCGCGCTATTCAAGGGCACGACCCCCCCGGTAGCGCTGAAGCCCATCGCCCTTTCCATCGGCGAGCCCAAGCATCCGGCTCCGGAGTTCATCAAGACCTGTCTGCAGGAAAGCATGGGCGGCCTGTCGGTCTATCCGACGACCAAGGGCATCCCCGAACTGCGCCAGTCCATCGGCGCCTGGCTTACGCGGCGATTTGCCCTGCAGGGCATCAATCCCGAAACGCAGGTGCTGCCGGTCAACGGCACGCGCGAAGCGCTCTTTTCCTTTACGCAAGCTGTCGTCGACCGCGCCGAAAAACCGCTTGTGGTCATGCCCGACCCCTTCTACCAGATCTATGAGGGCGCAGCCCTGCTGGCGGGGGCGGAACCCTGCTTCCTGCCCTGCAGTGCGGAAAACGGCTTTGTGCCGGACTATGACGCAGTGCCGGACGTGGTGTGGGCGCAGACGCAACTGCTCTTCATGTGCTCGCCCGGCAATCCGACCGGCGCCGTCACCAATGCCCACACGCTGAAGAAGCTGATCGCGCTGGCCGACCGCTTCGACTTTGTCATCGCCGCCGACGAGTGCTATTCGGAAATCTACTTCGACGAGGCAACCCCGCCGGTGGGCCTGCTTCAGGTGTGCGCCGACATCGGCCGCCATGACTTTGCCCGCTGCGTGGTCTTCCACTCGCTGTCCAAGCGCTCCAACCTGCCCGGCATGCGCTCGGGCTTCGTCGCCGGTGATGCCGCCCTGCTCGGCCCCTACCTGCTGTATCGCACCTACCATGGCTCGGCCATGCCGCTGCAGCACCAGCGCGCCTCCATCGCCGCCTGGAGCGACGAGGCCCATGTCCAGGAAAACCGCCGCCAGTACAGCGCCAAGTTCGCCGCGATGCAGGATATCCTGGGCGACTCCCTGCCCCTGTCGATGCCCGATGCCGGCTTTTATTTCTGGGCGGCGACGCCGATACCCGACGACGAGTTCGCGCGCCGCCTCTATAACGACACCCATGTGACCGTGCTGCCCGGGCGCTTCCTGGGCCGCGACGTGGACGGATGCAATCCGGGAGCCGGCTTCGTGCGCATGGCCCTGGTCGCCCCGCTCGCGGAATGCGAGGAAGCAGCCCGGCGCATCCGCGACTTCGTGAAGGGATTGTGAGCAATGCCGGGATGCACCGCCCCTCGCCGGCCGCTTGCCGCAGCGTCACCGACAGGCGCGGCAACACCCTGCGTTTCCAGCGAAAATCCCGTGGCGCCTGAACTGATTGCCTTGAACTTTTTATTTTTATTCCTGATTTGATAAACGGAGTTGGCCATGAGCCTGCAGCAACTGATTGAAGACGCCTTCGAGCGCCGCACCGAATTCTCCCCGTCCAGCGCCCCCGCCGACGTGCGCAACGCCGTCAACGAGGCGCTGGCCGCCCTCGATGCCGGCGCCCTGCGCGTGGCGGAAAAGGTCAACGGCGAATGGCAGGTCAACCAGTGGCTGAAGAAGGCCGTGCTGCTGTCCTTCCGCCTCAACGACAACGCCCCCATCGCCGGTGGCGGCGGCATGCAGTTCTTCGACAAGGTCGAGACCAAGTTCGCGCACTGGACCGCCGAGCAGTTCCAGAAAGCCGGCATCCGCGTGGTACCCCCGGCCGTGGCCCGCCGCGGCTCCTTCATCGCCCGCAACACGGTGCTGATGCCCTCCTACGTCAACATCGGCGCCTACGTCGACGAAGGCACCATGGTCGACACCTGGGCCACCGTCGGCTCCTGTGCGCAGATCGGCAAGAACGTGCACCTCTCCGGCGGCGTCGGTATCGGCGGCGTGCTGGAGCCGTTGCAGGCCAACCCCACCATCATCGAGGACAACTGCTTTATCGGCGCCCGTTCCGAAGTCGTGGAAGGCGTCATCATCGGCGAAGGCTCGGTGCTGTCCATGGGCGTGTTCATCGGCCAGTCCACTCCGATCTACAACCGCGAAACCGGCGAGATCAGCTACGGCCGCGTGCCGGCCGGCTCGGTGGTGGTGGCGGGCTCGCTGCCGCGCGACAACGGCCGCTACAGCCTGACCTGCGCCGTGATCGTGAAGCAGGTCGACGCCCAGACCCGCAGCAAGACCTCGGTCAACGACCTGCTGCGCCTGGCCGACTGAAAGATGGCCACGATCTACGGCATCAAGAATTGTGACACGATGAAAAAGGCCTTTGCCTGGCTTGAGGCAAACGGCGTCGCTTACGACTTCCATGACTACAAGAAGTCCGGCATCGACGCCGCCACCCTTGCCCGTTGGGAAAAGACCCTCGGCTGGGAAATCCTGCTCAACCGTCGCGGCACGACCTGGCGCAAGCTCGACGCGGCCATGCAAGCCTCGATCGACCGCGCCAGCGCCCTGCGCCTGATGCAGGAGCAACCCTCGCTGATCAAGCGGCCTGTCCTGGAAAGTAAGGGAGTACTGCTGTGTGGCCTGGATGCCGAGGCCTGGCGCCAGGCACTGCGCACGGCCTGATCTTGTTACCGGGCATCCTGCCCTGAAACGGCAGCGGCTTTCCGGCCGCTTCCGGACCCGGCTCCCGCGAGGAGCCGCCACGCCCAGGAGAATTCAAATGCTGCGCAAGCTCCCCCTTGTCATTGCCCTGCTCGGCGCCGGCCTTGCCGCGCCCGTACTCGCCGACACGCCCCTTCCCTACCAGCGCGTGGGGTTTTCCACGGAAGTGGCGCGCGAGATTCCGAATGACCAGATGAACGCCACCCTGAGCGTGGAACTCTCGGACAAGGACGCCAGTCGCCTGGCCCAGCAAATGGCGACGCTGATGAATGACGCCATGAAGAAGGCGGCCGCCTTTCCCACGGTCAAGACCACGAGCGGCAGCCAGAATACCTGGCCGATTTACGGCGCGGGCTTCACCACCTCCAGCAAGCTGGAAGGCTGGCGTGGCCGCGCCGAGATCCGGCTGGAATCAAAGGACTTCAAGGCCGCCAGCGAACTCATCGCGAAGCTCCAGGACAGGCTGCAACTGAACGGCGTGACCTTCAGCGTATCGCCCGACACCCGGCGCAAGGTCGAGGAGGCAATGACCGCCGAGGCCATCGCCGCTTTCCGCGCGCGTGCCGAAACCGTGCGCGGCGCCTGGAGCGCCAAGGGCTACCGCCTGGTCGACATGAACCTGGGCGCCGCAGGCGGACCCATGCCCTATATGCCCATGGCGCGGGCCATGAAGTCCATGGACGCGGCCGAGTCCGTGCCCACGCAGGACATGGCGGGCGGCGACACCCGCCTTGTGGTAAACGTATCCGGCAGCATTGAGCTGCAGCCCTGACCCGACCGCCCCAGCGAGACCAGAACAATGAGCAAGAATCGCCATTTCTTTGGCAAGAAGACCCTCATCACCGGCGCCGGCAGCGGAATCGGCCGCGCCACCGCCTTCGAGCTCGCCCGGGGCGGCGCCCACCTCATCCTTTGCGACCTCAACCCCGAGAGCGTGGAGCAGACCGCCGTGAAGGCCCGCGCCATGGGCGCCGAGGTCGAGACCCACGTCGTGGACGTGTCCGACTGGGATGACATGCAGGCCCTGGCGGAAAAAGTGCGCAGGAATCACGGCGCCCTCGACATCCTCGTCAACAATGCCGGCGTCGGCCTGGGCGGCGACTTCCTGTCCACCCCGATCGCGGACTGGCAGTGGGTGATCGGCATCAACCTCATGGGCGTGGTGCACGGCTGCAAGCTCTTCGCTCCCGCCATGGTCACGCGCAAGAGCGGCCATATCGTGAACGTGGCCTCCGCCGCGGGCTATTACGCCGCGCCGGACATGACCGCCTACTCGGCCAGCAAGCACGCCGTGATGGGCCTCACCGAGGCGCTGCGGGCGGAACTGGCGGTCTATGACATCGGCGTCTCCGCAATCTGCCCCGGCATCATCAACACCAATATCGTGGCCACCGGCCGCATGCACGGCGATACCGGCAAGGCCCAGGAAAAGATCGCCGCGCTCTACCGTCGCCGCAACTACGGCCCCGAGCATGTAGCCTCGGCCATTGCCGACGCCATCCGCCACAACCGCGCGGTCACGCCGGTGAGTCCGGAGGCTTGGGTGCTCTACGGCGCCAAGCGCTTCACGCCGGGCCTCATGGACTGGTTCAGCAGCAGCCCGACCATGCGCAAGCTGCGGCCCTGAAGGCCCAGGCCGCCCGCTCTCTTGCGGCGCCCGAAAAATGAAAAACGCCGGCAAAAGCCGGCGTTTTTCATATCAGAGCAGCGCCCTCAGGCATCGCGCAGCGACGCTTCGAGACGGGCCTGCTGCATCAACGCCTTCATCTCGCGCACTGCGCCGGCCAGGCCGGAAAACACGGCGCGCGCGATCAGCGCATGCCCGATATTGAGCTCGTTGATGGCGGGCAACGCCGCGATGCGCTGCGTATTGTGGTAATGCAGGCCGTGGCCGGCGTTGACCACGAGCTTGCCGGCCGCGTAGGCGACCGCGTCGCGGATGCGGAGGAACTCGGCATCCTCCTCCGCGCGCGAACCTGCCTCGGCATAGGCCCCGGTATGGATCTCGATGGTGGGAGCGCCAGCACGGATCGAGGCGTCGATCTGGCGGGCATCGGCATCGATGAACAGGGAAACATCGATACCGAGACGAGCGAGGCGATCACAGGCGGCCTTGACCTTGTCGAACTGGCCCGCCACATCGAGGCCGCCCTCGGTGGTCAGTTCCTCGCGCTTTTCCGGCACCAGGCACACATGCGCGGGGCGGATTTCCTCGGCAAAGTGCAGCATCTCCTCGGTAACCGCCATCTCGAAGTTCATGCGCGTCTGCAATACCTGGGCGATAAGGCGAACGTCACGCTCCTGAATGTGGCGACGGTCCTCGCGCAGGTGCAGGGTAATCCCGTCGGCCCCGGATTCCTCGGCAACGAGGGCGGCCTGCACCGGATCGGGATAGCGCGTGCCACGCGCCTGGCGCAGCGTCGCCACATGGTCGATGTTCACACCCAGCAAAATCGGATTCATTTCAGGTCCTGTGCGGCAAGGAATAACTCGCGGCTCTTAAGCGGCTTGCTGCCCAGCAGGCGGGCAAGCGCCAGGCGATGGATACGCTTGGCGGCCGCCGCCGCCCCGGCATCCGTAAAGTCTCCCGCAGCCAGCGCCAGGAGTACAGCGCCAGGGTAGCTGCCAGCCACCGCGATCGTGCGCGCAAAGCCGCGGTCGGGATAAAAAGCATAATGACTGCCGGGACTGACGTCCTCGCCGCGGTCACTGTCATGCCCATAGTCGAGACCGTAGCCGAGCGTCTCGAGCAGGCGCGCCTCGAAGGCGCGCAGCAGCGGCTCCGGCGGCCCGCCCTCGCCGAGCCGGCCCAGCGTATCGGCATAGGCAACAAAGAGCTCGTGCTGCGGCTCGTCGCGCGGCAGCAGCCGGATCAGTAATTCATTGAGGTAAAAGCCACTGAACAGCGACGTGCCGGCCAGCATGAGCGCGGGGCCGGCGGCCTCGACGCGCTGCACGCCCTTGAGCTCGCCCGCGCCCGTCGCCTCCAGCAGCAGGGCCTGGAAGAGCTGGGGCACGCCCGCCTTGTTACGACGGCCACCGCGCCAGCTGCCCGAGAAGCGCCCGGCCTCAGCGCTGAAGACCTCGAGCAGCAGGCTGGTTTCGCGATAGGCCCGGGTGTGCAGGAAATACGCGTGCAGCAGGGCGGCCATGAGGGGAACTCAGTCCCGGTAGCCCAGGCTCTTGAGGGCGCGCTCGTCGTCCGACCAGCCGCTTTTCACCTTCACCCACAGCGACAGCATGACCTTGCCGCCGAAGAGCTTTTCCATGTCGATGCGGGCCTCGGTGCCGATCTGCTTCAGGCGCTGGCCGCTGTCGCCGATCACGATGGCCTTCTGGCCGTCGCGTTCCACCAGGATGAGGGCACTGATGCGCTTGAGGCGGCCCTCTTCCTTGAATTCCTCGATCTCGACGGTGAGCTCGTAGGGAATTTCCTCGCCGAGCTGGCGCATGATCTTTTCGCGCACGATTTCGGCGGCGAGGAAGCGCGGGGAGCGATCGGTGATCTGGTCTTCCGGAAAGAAAGGGGGAGCCAGCGGCAGGCGCGCCGCCACCAGTTCCTGCAGGCGCTCCAGGTTATGGCCCTGGAGGGCGGACACGGGCACCACTTCGACAAAGCCGTGCAGCTGGACCAGCTCCTCGATGCGCGGCAACAGCACCGCCTTGTCCTCGATGGCATCGACCTTGTTGATGACCAGCAGCACCGGCAGGCCGGCGGCCTTGACCTTCTGCAGCACGAGCTCGTCGTCAGGCACCCACTTGAGGCCGTCGACCACGAACAGCACCAGGTCGACATCGCGCATGGCGGCGGTGGCAGCTCGGTTCATGTAGCGATTGATGGCCTTGCGTTCCTCGCCATGGATGCCCGGCGTATCGACATACACGGTCTGGGTCTTGTCCCGCGTGACAATACCGAGGATGCGGTGCCGCGTGGTCTGCGGCTTGCGCGAGGTAATGCTGAGCTTCTGCCCGAGGATATGGTTGAGCAACGTGGACTTGCCCACGTTGGGCCGGCCCACGATGGCCACATAGCCGCAGCGGAAGTCCGTCGCATGCTCGGCCGATTTCCCGAAAAACTGGTTGATGACGTCGTCGTTACTCATTGCTGTCCTTGACCCCGAGCTGTCGCAGGGCCTCTGCGGCGGCGTCCTGCTCGGCCTGTCGCCGGCTGGCGCCGCTTCCCACGGTGGGTACCGGCAATCCCGGCACGCTGCACCTGATCTGGAATGACTGGTTGTGCGCCTCACCCTCGATGCACACCACCGTGTATACCGGCAGCGCCAGGCGGCGCCCCTGCAGGAACTCCTGCAGCCGGCTCTTGGAATCCTTGATCACGGTTTCCTGGCCGACCGACCCGAGCCGGCTGCCGAACCATTCATGCAGGCGGGCCCGGCACACCTCGATATCTCCGGTGTCCTGGTAGATCGCGCCCAGCACCGCCTCGACAGCATCCGCCAGGATGGATTCGCGGCGGAAGCCGCCACTCTTGAGCTCGCCCGCGCCCAGGCGGAGGTACTCGCCCAGCTGCAGGTCGCGCGCGACATCGGCCAGGGTTTCCTGCTTGACCAGCAGGGCCCGCAGGCGCGAGAGCTTGCCCTCGTTTTCCTGCGGGAAATGGTCGTAGAGGTAGTCGGCGATCAGGAAATTGAGGATCGAATCACCCAGGAATTCCAGGCGTTCATTGTTGCGCGCGCCGCTGACACTGCGATGCGTGAGAGCCAGGTCGAGCCAGGCGGGGTCGTTGAACTCGTGGCCCAGCGCCTCGACGAGGCGCCAGGTTCGCTCATCAGAATTCAGCCTTGAGCTCACTACCGTACGTCTTCTTGAAGGTCATGACCACGTCGACATTCCCCATGAACGGCTGCCGGACTTCGTAGTCGACGATGACGGTCAGCATCTTGTCCTCGAACTCGTACTCGAAGTCGTCAGGGGACTTGTCGCGGATATTGTTGATCTGGAAGCGGTCGGAGAGGCCGCGCTTGAAGTCCGCCACACTGTTCGCACGACCATCGCGGAAGAGCGAGATGATGATCTTGTCGATCGTGTAGTTGTCATAGTAGGCAGGCCCGACCGCGGTGACCACCTTGAGCAACATGCCGAGAATGCCGATAACGGACAAAAGTCCTACGTAGGAGAAACCCCGTTGCGAAATACGCATAAGTTCACGCCTCAAGATGCCGGCTGGCTGTTCTTTTTGTGCCCGCGAAAGCGGTCTCATTGCACCTTACCATTGCGCCCAAAGCTCGGCAAATGCAGGCCCGGCTCCTTGTGCATCCAGACCAGCGCAGCCCGGCCAACGATGTAACGGTCGGGCACAAAGCCCCAGAACCGGCTGTCACGGCTGTTGTCGCGGTTGTCGCCCAGCATGAAGTAACTGTCCTCAGGGACCACCCACTCGTCCTGGGGACTTCCGACCTCGCGGCCATCCTCGTGACGGATCATGTGCCGGGTGGCGCCGGTGTTCTCTCGAAAGTAGAGCTCCCAGGGCTCTGCGCCCGGAAAAGCCACTGCTTCCCTGGGCAGTTCGGCGCCGTTCAGCCAGACCCGGCCATCCTGCACGCGCACCCGGTCGCCGGGGATGCCTACCACGCGCTTGATGAAATTCTGGGCCGGATTTTCCGGATACTTGAAGACCATGATGTCGCCGCGCGCGGGCTTGCCGACCGGGACCAGCTCGGTGCCCAGCACCGGCAGACGCAGGCCATAGGCATACTTGTTGACCAGGATGTAGTCACCCACCTGCAAGGTCGGCAGCATGGAGCCGGAGGGAATCGTGAAGGGCTCGAACAGGAAGGAGCGCAGCACCCAGACCACCAGCAGCACCGGGAAAAAGGAGTGCGCGTACTCCACGAGCAGGGGTTCGCGCATCTCCTTTTCCGTGACGGCCGTCACGGTCTCCGCAGCCGGCTCGCCGGAGGTGCCGTCGCGCAGGCGCGCCAGGGCCGCCGTGGTCCGCTCCTGTCGCCGCGGCTTGAGCAGCAGCAGGTCGAAGCCCCAGATGACGCCGGCCACCAGCACGGCGACCGTGAGAATCAGTGCAAAATCCAGATCCATAAAAATTCCGTCACATCCAGCGTTGTCGTTTTACTTGTCCACTTTCAGGACGGCCAGGAAGGCTTCCTGCGGAATCTCCACATTGCCCACCTGCTTCATGCGCTTCTTGCCCTCTTTCTGCTTCTCGAGGAGCTTCTTTTTACGCGAGACGTCGCCGCCATAGCACTTGGCCAGCACGTCCTTGCGCATCGCCTTCACGGTCTGGCGCGCGATGACCTGGCTGCCGATGGCGGCCTGGATGGCGACGTCGAACATCTGGCGCGGGATCAGTTCCTTCATCTTCTCCGTGATGGCGTTGCCGCGATAACGGGCATTGTCGGTGTGGCAGATCATGGCCAGGGCGTCCACTCGCTCGCCATTGATGAGGATATCTACGCGCACCAGGCTCGAGGCCTCGAAGCGAAGGAAGGCATAGTCCAGCGAGGCATAGCCGCGCGACACCGACTTCAGGCGGTCAAAGAAGTCCAGCACCACTTCGCCCAGCGGAATCTCGTAGGTGATGGCGACCTGCTTGCCGTGGAACAGCAGGTTTTTCTGCACACCGCGGCGCTCCTGGGAGAGCTTGATGACGTCGCCCACGAATTCCGGCGGCACCAGGATATGGCATTCGGCGATGGGTTCGCGGAATTCCATGACGGAGCCGATATCGGGCAGCTTGGAGGGGTTGTCCACAAAGACGATGTCGCCGTTGCGCTTGACGATCTCGTAGATCACGGTCGGCGCCGTGGTCAGGAGGTCCAGGTTGTACTCGCGCTCCAGGCGCTCCTGCACGATCTCCATGTGCAGCATGCCGAGGAAGCCGCAGCGGAAGCCGAAGCCCAGGGCGTCGGACGATTCCGGCTCGTAGAACAGCGCGGAGTCGTTCAGCTTGAGCTTGGACAGGGCCTCGCGGAAGGGCTCGTAGTCATCCGAGGAGATCGGGAACAGGCCGGCGTAGACCTGCGGTTTCACCTTCTTGAAGCCGGGCAGCATGTCGACGTTGGGCGTAGTGTTCAGGGTCAGCGTATCCCCCACCGGGGCGCCGAAGATGTCCTTGATACCGGCAATGACGAAGCCGACCTCGCCCGCCTCAAGGAGGCCGGTTTCCTGATGCTTGGGATTGAATACGCCGACGCTGGTGACAATGTGGGCGTTGCCCGTGCTCTTCACCAGGATCTTGTCGCCTTTCTTGACGCGGCCGTTCTTGATGCGGACCAGCGACACCACGCCCAGGTAGTTGTCGAACCAGGAGTCGATGATGAGCGCCTGCAGGGGCGCCGCGCGATCGCCCACCGGCGCCGGAATGCGATCGACGAGGGCATCCAGCAACTCGGGCACGCCGAGGCCGGTCTTGGCGGAGACGCGGCAGGCATCGGTGGCTTCCACGCCGATGACTTCCTCGATTTCCGTGCACACCGTCTCGGGATCGGCCTGCGGCAGGTCAATCTTGTTGAGCACCGGCATCACTTCCAGGCCCTGCTCGAGGGCGGTGTAGCAATTGGCGACAGACTGCGCCTCCACGCCTTGGGCGGCGTCGACCACCAGCAGTGCACCCTCGCAGGCGGCCAGGGAGCGCGAGACCTCATACGAGAAATCGACGTGGCCGGGGGTGTCGATGAAGTTGAGCTGGTAGCGCTGACCATCCTTTTTGGAGGTGTGGTAGAGCGTCACCGAGTGGGCCTTGATCGTGATGCCGCGCTCCCGCTCGAGGTCCATGGAGTCCAGGACCTGGGCCTGCATCTCGCGTTCCTCAAGGCCGCCGCAGAGCTGGATGAAGCGGTCAGCCAGCGTCGACTTGCCATGGTCGATATGGGCAATGATGGAAAAATTGCGGATGAGGCTGATGTCAGTCACGGGCTTACCAGGGAGGAGAAAGGAGCAAGGGCGCGGATTCTACCCGAATAGGGCGGCGGGAGGCAGGGCGGGCAGGCGGAGTATTGATGACGGAGTGGTGTGGCCGGGCTTGGTGCATCTCCGGCCACGCCTGCTCATGTAGGTCGGGCTTCAGCCGGGGGCGCCGAGCCCGACGACCGAAGGAAGTCCCCTTTTGGGGGCGACCAAAGGAAATCCCTGTGGGACAGCTCCTTCCCCTCCTCCCGTGAAGTTTCGGGCGCCGGGCGGGACGTGTCCTCGCCTCCGGCAAGAACACATCCCACCCATCGCCCAAGACTTTCCGCGGGCCCCGGCTGCGCCATCGGCCGGTGGCCGTCGGCTCCGCCTCAATCCCGCCAGAGAAGCCTTGGCCCTGATCAGGCCCCGACCCCTCTTTATTACCCCGCCTTACGTCCCAACCCCTCCCTCCATTCCTGTATCCCTTCATTCTTAGCTCTTAGCTCTTAGCTCTTAGCTCTTAGCTCTTAGCTCTTAGCTCTTAGCTCTTAGCTCTTAGCTCTTAGCTCTTAGCTCTTAGCTCTTAGCT
>JAJFBF010000009.1 GCA_020697295.1 Moraxellaceae bacterium
CAGCGTCTTCTCCATGGGGTCGGAGACCTGCTGCGCCATCTGCATGGCGGTGGCGCCCGGCCAGAAGGCGCGGATCACCATGATGCGGTAGGTGAAGGGGGGATCTTCATCTTGGCCGAGCTGGAAATAGGCCGCGCCGCCCGCGATGAGCAGCACGATGAGCAGGTAGAGAGTGATCACCGGATTCTGGATGGCGATGCGCGAGAGATTGAATCGCTCGCTGAACTTTTCGCGCTCCGGCGCGGGATTCGGTTGGGGTCCGGACATGATGGCTCTCCGGACTCAGTCGTGGTTCGTGGTGGTAAAGGGTTGCACTTTCTGGCCCTCGGCCAGCACATGCACACCTGCCGCGACGACCTGCATGCCGGGCGCCAGGCCCGCCACCAGCACGTCGTTGCCTTCCACGCCCGCGCTCTGCACGAGATGGCGCTTCACGGTCGAGGTCTTCTCGTCATATACCCAGACCAGGGTCCGGCCCTGCTGGCCGAAGATCGCCGTGGTGGGCAGGCGCGCGGTGCCGTTGCTCATGGCGGGCAGCTGCAGGTGCAGCGTGGCGGACTGGCCGAGCGCGAGCGCCCCGGGCGGCGCCTTCACGGTGTAGCGGGCGCGGAAGGTACGCGTCACCGGGTCGGCGGCGGCGGAGAGTTCACGCAGCGTCGCCGGCAGCTTTACGTTCGGCTTCGCCCACAGCGATACCTGTGCCTTCGCCAGGCGGGCCAGCGCGGTGCGGTTTTCGGGGAACTCCACCTCGATCTCGCGCGGGCCGTCCTGCGCCAGGCGGATCACCGGCTGGCCGGCGCCGACGACTTCACCCGCATCGGCCAGCACCGCCACCACGACGCCGTCGGCATCGGCGCGCAGGACGGTGTCGGCAAGCCGGTTCTGCTCCAGCGAGAGTCCGCTCTGGGCCTGCTGATGCTGCGCCTCGGCGGTAGAGAGTTCCACACGCTTGCGCTCCAGTTCGGTGGCGGAGACATGACCTTTCTTCGCAAGCGCTTGGTAGCGCGCGTATTCGGAGCGGGCATTGTCCAACTGTGCCGTTGCGGCGATGAGCTGCGAATTCGCCGTCTGACCGGAGAGTTCGAAGTCACGGGGATCGAGCCGGGCGAGTTCCTGGCCGCGCTGCACGCGCTGGCCGGTCTCGACCCGGCGAGAGACGATCTTGCCGTTGACGCGGAAGCCAAGGCCGGATTCGACGCGGGCGCGGACGTCGCCGGCGAGTTCGGTGGTAAAGGCGGCGGCGTCTTCACCCACCGTCATCAGTTTGACGGGGCGCAGTGGCGCGGCGGCGGGTTCCTCGCGGCTGCAGGCAGTCAGCGTCAGGGCGCATGCGGTGAGGAGCAGGGCTGGGGAAAGTGTCCGCTTCATGGGCTGTTGCCTTTTTTCTCTTTGTCGTTATCGGGCCGGCACTGGCCAAGGGCGTAGGGAGGGACGGTCTCGCGCTTCTTTATCTTTATTTGGTCGTATGACCAATAGAACCAGCACTCATGTTTGATGTCACCCCCTTGCAAGGGAGTAGGCGTCTCTTTTTGTGACCCTATGGTCTTATTCCTGGGCAGAGGTGCCTGGGGTGCGCTTGGGGCCGGCGGGAACTAAATCCGCTCCTCGTTTTGCCTGCCGCATGGTGCTGAAAGGCGATGACGTGACCGTCATCCTGGCCGGCCTGTTACCGCTTCACTGGGGCGGCGGAACGGGGCTGAGGTAATGAGGCGGATTGTGCCCCCGTGGTTGGCGGCGCCGTTGCTGCCCCTCTTCGTGGCTCCAGCGGTATACCGGCTAATCCGGACACACTGGGTGAACCCCTGGGACACAGCGCACAAGAAGTAGGGGCAGAGGAGACTATTTGGTTCGTGGTCGGATACCCTCGATGTCCGAGAGCAACTAATCCAACGACTGAAAGGTCTCCACAATCGCTGACTCATTGTGGGTTCAAAACATTGACTACAAGTAAGTTATTGATTTAATTATCATAGTGGCGGAGGTGGTGGAAGCCGGATGGAAGGGCGTCCGACCGTCCGGCGCCTCCTTCAGTGCCGTACTACCCGCAGCAGAACCACGTTCTCGGTGCCCGCCTCGGTCAGGAGGCTCAGCCGTTCTCCCAGCAGCGCCCAAGCGGCGCACATTTCCTTCTCATAGCTATGCCGTTGGTAGATACGTTTTACCTTGTTCTCCTCCAGGTGATTCAGGCAGCGCTCTGCCACCTCGGGGAGCACGCCCAGCATGGTCATCAGGGTGGCCCCTGTTCGGCGCAGATCGTGGGGCGTCCATTTGCCGCCGGGGAGGCGTAGCGCCTCGCACTTCTTGCTGCGCCCGCTCATGGGCGCCTTCGCCGGGTCGCGCTGGCGGTCGCCGATCTGCTTGGTGATGGTCTTGGAGCAAACGGGGCCGTCCTCATCGGAGTTGGGGTAGATCCAGGTGCCGTCACCCGTCATGGCGTGAAGCCGGCGGAACTGGGTCTTAGCAAAGTCCGACAGGTAGACCTTGTGGGCACGCTTGTTCTTGGGGGCCGGGATCAGCCAGGTGCCGTTCTCGAGGTCGACATGCTCCCAGCGGGCCTCCAGAAGCTCGCCGATGCGGCAGCAAGTGGAGAGGGCGATCCAGATGGCTGCCTCGGCCATGGCCGACATGCCAGCGTCGGGTAACTGCCGGCTCAGTTGGCGGATCTCTTCATCACTGAGGACACGATCCCGCTCCACATCCTTGCCCCCGATCTTGACCTTGCGGATGTTGGCCGTAGGGTCGAACTCCAGCAGGTCGCGGTCCACGGCAAAGCGGAACATCTGGCGCATCAGGGAGAAGATCACCTTGGCCATACGGTTCACGCCACGGGCGAGGAGGGCGTCGGTCACCTCTGTGATATGCCGCTTACGGACTTCCTCGATGGGGAGGCTGCCCAAGGTAGGCAGTACATCCTTTTCGAACATCCGCCGGACTTCCTTGCCGCCGTCCTTGCGGTTAATCAGGTCCACGGTTGCCCAGCGCTCGAAGAGCTGGCGGACATTCAGGCGGGCCGCCAGGCGTTCGGCGGCGGCCTCGGCCTCAAGCCGCTCCCGTTCCTGCCGGGCACGCTCCGCTGCTTGGGCGGCCCGGCGATCGGCTTCCTCTGCCTCCAGGTGCTCCTTGATGTCCCGCTGACCTGACTTGTGGAGACTCGCCAACTGCTGGGCGCGCAGGCGGGCATCGGCCAGGGTCATGGTGCCGCCAGCTCCATCTCGGCTGTAGGTTCCGATAGGCAAGTTGATGCGTTCGGCCCGGCTGTTCTGATAGCGGAAATAGAAGAGGCGTTCGCCGCTCGCCGTGATGCGGGCGGCCAGGCTTCCATGCCCCCAGATGGCGACCTCCGAGAGCCAGCTGTCCTTGCCCGAGGCGCGTGCGGTGAGTTGCTTGTCAGTGATGTTTGCCATAGCCCTTTCTCCCCCTAATTAGCTACCGGACGATTCCTGGTAGCCAATTGGTAGCCAATTGAGATTGGCTTGGAGAGGATTCTAGCGGACGTCGGCGGACGTCTCAACTTGTAAAAACCAATAAAAACAATTAGATAGTATTTTTCTTTGGACGCACTCGGAAGCCCTCGGACGGTTTAATACCTATATGGGGTGCAAGGGGTAGAAGGTTCAAATCCTTCCGTCCCGACCAGTAATTCAAGTCAAAAAGGGCTGATCAGAAATGATCAGCCCTTTTTGTTGCCTGCGCGTCTCCGTCCGTTGTGGACGGCCCTGCTTCAGCATCAGGGTGTCAGGCTCGCGCTCCGGCGCCAGCGGGCACTTCCATCAGGCGCAAGCGCACTTGACGGCCCGCCATGGGCCACTCGATTTCATCGCCTGCAGAGAGCCCGAGCAGGGCGGCGCCGGCCGGCGTCAGGATGGAGAGCCGCCCGGGGTCGCCCCGGGCTTCGTGGGGATAGACCAGCTCGATGGTGTATTCGTGGCCGCTGCCCTCGTTGCGGAAGCGGGCGCGGGCATTCATGGTCACCACGTCGGGCGGCATATGGGCCTGTTCCAGCAGGGTGGCGCGGTCCAGTTCCTCGCGCAGGCCATCGGCGACCTCGTTGTCAGGATGGTGCTCCAGCAGGGTGCTCAAGCGCTGGAAATCGGTGGTGGAGATGGTGATGGCGGGACGGGGGAACATGGACGGTTTCTCTCTTCAGGTGGATGGTCGTGACCCTGGGGCCGGACCTGAAGGAGTTAGTGCTCAGGTCCGGCGAGAGGAATGGAAGACGGTAGCGAGCGCGGTGGCCGACGCAAGGCGGGCAACCGGGGAACTCGGAAGAAACGGGCGGATGGCGTAGGGCATCACGGCGGTGGATTTCCTCTGGGCGCCCGAAGGCCGGGCGCTCGCTTGAATGGAAACCATAGCATGTTCCCCGAAGTAGTGGCAGGCTGGATGGCGAGTGATGCCGAAGCGCTACAATTCATTCTCGCGGCCAGGCCGAATACGGGCTATAAAGCCGCCCATCCTGTTTCTGGAATCTGTACCTGAGGTGGATTTATGTTCCGTATGGCTGTGGCGTTGGTAATGAGCGGTGTGCTGGTGGGCTGCATGCCCATGATGGGAGGTGGCACGGCGCCCGGTGGCGCGGCGGCGGGTGGCCAGCAGGGCCCGTCCATGGTGGGCGCGGCCGCGGCGGTTGCCGTGGTGGTGGCGACCACCGCCTACCGCACGCGCGTGCAGACCGAGCTGACCCAGTCCCGCGACCCCCGGAAGATCGCCGAGAAGCAGGCCCTGATCACCTCACTCGACACCATCAAGATGCGCATGGCCAATTTCAACAGCGCCATGAGCCTGGGCGAGAAGCTGCAGATCGCCTCCTCGGTGTCCGATATCGCCAAGGCCAAGTTCCCTGACCGCTCCGACCTGATCGCCAGCACCGACATGCTGCTGCAGGTGGTGATGACCGCGATGAATGCGGCCAGCACCGCGGCACAGCAGGAAGCGGCAGCCGCCCAGCGCTGAGTCTGGGCGTGTCCCCGCAAGGGCTGGTTCTCCCGGGAACCAGCCCTTTTTTATGGGGAGCGCGTCGGGGGGCTTGCGCCGGGGCAGAGGACAGCCGTCGCCCGCTTCGCCATAATCGGCGGCCTTTCCCCAGCCGCGGAGACTTGCCATGACCGCCCTTACCGACCAGCAGCGCACCGAACTCGAAGCGGCGGCCTTCCGCCGCCTGGTGGCGCACCTGCGCGAGCATCCCGAGGCGCAGAACATCGACCTCATGAATCTTGCCGGCTTCTGCCGTAATTGCCTGGCCAAGTGGTACCGCGCCGCCGCAGAGGAAAAGGGCATCGCCCTGTCCGATCCCGAGGTCCGGGAAACCATCTACGGCATGCCCTACGACGAGTGGAAGGCGAAGTACCAGAAGTAGTTCGGATGCTGCGGGTCACGGCCGGCGCCGGCCGTCCTGGCTGGGCCCGACGGCAGCTGTTGCGATGCCGGGATCCCGTCAGTTGCGGGGCTTGCCGTTCGTCCGGATAAGCCACTTGCCTTGGCCGTTACGGCCCTTGGCGCGCGCCCTGACATTCCGGCCGAAAACGGCTAGAATCCGCGCCCTCAAAACCCCACCCGCCGTCGATGAGGACACCTCTGTGAGCGTCGAGACCATCAAGTCCATGCAGGACGACCATTTCGGTCGCTGGAAAAACCGCGAAGCCATTGCCGAGACCATGATTCCCATGATCGGCAAGCTCTACCGCGAGCGTAACGTCATCATTGCGGTATACGGCCGTAGCCTGGTCAACAACTCCGTCATCCAGATCCTCAAGCATCACCGTCGCGTGCGCATGATCGCGGGCGACCTCTCTGTGGTGGATACCTTCCCGCTGCTGGAAGTGCTGAGCAAGCTCGACCTCGGCCCCTGCATGGTCGATATCGGCAAGCTGGCCATCGATTTCCGCGAAGCCGGTGGCGGCGACGTCGAGGCCTTCGTGCGCAAGGCCGTGGGCCCCGTGGTGGGCGTCAAGGACGAAGGCAAGGCCACCGACATCGTGCTGTTCGGCTTTGGTCGCATCGGTCGCATGCTGGCCCGCCTGCTGGTCGAGAAGACCGGCTCCGGCAACGGCATGCGCCTGCGCGCCATCGTCGTGCGCAAGACCGCGGAAGGCGACCTGCAGAAGCGCGCCTCGCTGTTCCGCCGCGATTCCGTGCACGGTCCCTTCGACGGCACCATTGCCGTGGATGAAGAGAACGAGGCCATCATCGCCAACGGCAACTTCATCAAGGTGATCTACGCGTCCAAGCCCGAGGAAGTCGACTACACCGCCTATGGCATCCATGACGCCATCCTGATCGACAACACCGGCAAGCTGAAGGATGAAGAAGGCCTTGGCCGGCACTTGGCTTCCCCCGGCGTCGCCCGCGTCATCCTGACCGCGCCGGCCAAGGGCGCCATCAAGAACATCGTGTACGGCGTCAACAGCCGGGATATCAGCACCGACGACAAGATCCTGTCGGCCGCTTCCTGCACCACCAATGCCATCACCCCGATCCTGAAGGTGCTGGACGAGAAGTACGGCATTGTTTCCGGCCATGTCGAAACCGTGCACAGCTTCACCAACGACCAGAACCTGATCGACAACTACCACAAGGCCGATCGCCGCGGCCGTTCCGCCGTGCTCAACATGGTGATCACCGAGACCGGCGCCGCCAAGGCCGTCGCCAAGGCGCTGCCGCAGCTGCAGGGCAAGCTCACCGGCAATTCCATCCGCGTGCCGACCCCGAACGTGTCGCTGGCCATCCTCAACCTCACGCTGCCCGCGGCGGTGACGCGCGAGGACGTCAACGAATACATGCGCCAGGTGGCGCTGTACTCCGACCTGCAGGGCCAGATCGACTACACCAATTCTACGGAAGTGGTGTCGACCGACTTTATCGGCTCGCGCTCGGCCGGGGTGTTCGATGCCCAGGCGACCATCGTCAACGGCAACCACGTCACCCTGTATGTGTGGTACGACAACGAAATGGGCTACAGCTGCCAGGTCGTGCGCATCGTGCAGCAGATGGCTGGCGTGAAGTACCAGAGCTTCCCGCCTGCGGATGTCTCGGTGCACTGACCGCCTGCGGCGTTGTGTGTGAGAATCGGGCCGGCTATATGCCGGCCTGATTCATTTGGGCTGGGCCTGCCGCACTTTCGGAAAAACCCGCAGGACCGTGGTTGCGGCTGCGCCGTCACTCCTGATAGAGGTGGCGGCTGTCGCCTTGACGGAAGGCGGTTTTTCGGGTCTTCGGCAACAGGCAACAGGCAACAGGCAACAGGCAACAGGCAACAGGCAACAGGCAACAGGCAACAGGCAACAGGCAACAGGCAACAGGCAGCCGGTTTCATGGGGAGGAGCGTCATGCGGAGTGCGAGGGGACTTGCTGTCACGCTGGCCTGCGGGCTGGCGGGCTGCGCGGTGTTGTCGCCGAAGCCGCCGATGCCGTCCATGACAATCGCTACTGAACAGGTGGCTGTGTCCGCCAGACCGGGTGCGGGTGGCAATGACTCCGGGGCAGTGGCGGCGCCGCTGCTGGCGCCTGAAGTGACGCTGTCGGCGGTGCCCGCCGGTTCCGTCGCGGCTGCTGTTCCGGCGATGACACTGGGCGGGGTGGCCTTCCACAGCTTGCAGTGGCAGGTGAAGGTCGATGCCCTGCCGACCGGCGTGACTGCACCCGCGCTGCAGCGGCAGCTGCAGGCCGCGCTCGATGCGATTGATGACGCCCTCACCACCTATCGTCCCGACAGTGAGCTCATGCGCTTCAACCGGCAGCCGCTGGACGTGTGGTGGCCGGTGTCACCGCTGCTGCTGCAGGGCGTGATGATCGCCGCCGAGACCAGCCGCCTGAGCGGCGGCGCTTATGACGTCACCGTCGGACCGCTTGTCGAGCTCTGGGGCTTTGGCGCGGCGCCCGCGCCGGAGACCTTGCCCTCGGCCGCGGCGATTGCCGCCGCAAGGGCGAGGGTGGGCTGGGAGCGGATTGGCATCGATCCGGAACGGCGCGCGTTGCGCCGGCTGGCCGATGTCCACCTCGATCTTTCCTCGCTCGGCGAGGGAGCGGGGGTGGATGCGCTGGCCCGGGTACTGGAGCAGGCCGGGGTGAGGAATTATCTGGTCCGGGTCGCGGGCACTTCGCGGCAGCTCGGACAGCGGCCGGGGGGCGGGCCCTGGAGCCTGGCCATCGAGCGCCCCGATGGCAGCGGGCAGCCCGGTCGGGGGCTGCGGACGGCGGCTTCGGTGGTGTCCACGTCCGGCGCCTATCGCAATCAGCGCGAGATAGGCGGGCAACGCTACGCCCATACCCTCGACCCGGTCACTGGCTATCCCGTGACCCATGCCGGCGTATCTGTCACCGTTGTACTGCCGGCCAGCGCAGGGGCGATGCGCGTGGATGCCCTGGCGACCGCCTTTAGCGTACTGGGGCCGGAGCGCGGCCTGGCCCTGGCACGCGAGCGGGGCCTGGCGGTGTTTTACCTGGAGCGGACGGAAGCCGGGCTGCGCGAGCGCTGGAGTCCCGGCTTCGCGCCTTTCCTGGCGGATTGAACCCGTGGCCTCGCCCGTTCAGGGCCCTGCCGCCGAGACTTGTGTCCCCGGAATGCTGTGCTATGGTCGCTCGCGCAAGGGGGCAGGATATGGCTTGGATCTATTTGCTGGTGGCGGCGGTGTTCGAGGTGCAGTGGGCCGTCACACTCAAGTACACCGAAGGCTTCTCCCGCCTCTGGCCGAGCGTGGCGTGCGCACTCGGCATGATTGTGTCCGTGTACTTCCTGGCCCTCGCGCAGCGCACGCTGCCGGTGGGCACGAGCTACGCGGTGTGGACCGGCCTGGGCGCCGTCGGTACCGCGATTCTAGGCATGCTGCTCTTCAATGAATCGCGCGAGATTGCCCGGGTGCTGTGTATCCTGCTTATCGTGGCCGGCGTGCTGGGCCTCAAGCTGGTGACGAAGACGGCCTGAAGGCCGCGCCCGGCACTCTACAGAACCAAGGAAACCCCGTGTCCGAATTCCTGCAACGACTCAAGACCTGGCTGGCGCGTGCCGCTGACACCCTGGGCCGGCGCCTGCGCCAGAGCTTTTTCCTTTACCTGGCCGCGGTGTTCACCGTGGTGGCCGTGCTCGATGCGACCACCGTCAATTATTTTGGCGGCATGCGCCAGAGCACCTTCGACATGATGCTGCGCCTGCGCATCAATGTCCCGGCGCCGGATCCCGACATCATCATCGTCGATATCGACGAAAAGTCGCTGGCCGCGATGTCGGCCGACTATGGCCGCTGGCCCTGGCCGCGGCAGGTGCTGGCCGAGTTCATGGAGAAGGTGAACGCACAGCAGCCGAAGGCCGTGGTCTTCGATGTGCTCTTCAGCGATCCCGACATCCAGAATCCCGATAGCGACGCCTATTTCAACGAGGCGCTGGCGCAAAACCCGAATGTCTTCCTGCCCATGCTGCGCCTGGACGCGCGCCACGACGCCCTGTCGCAATTGCCGGTCGCGAAGGTGCCGGGCGCGGTGGCGACATCCCTTGCCCAGCGCGACGCCAAGGCGGCCATGGTGCTGCCGCCTTTTGCCGGCGTGCAGCAGCCGGGGCGCCTGGGTACCCATAATGTCTATCCGGACAGCGATGGCGTCGTGCGCAGCTATCCGGTGCGGCTCGGCGTCGCTGGCTGGCAACTGCCGTCGCTGCCCTATGCCGTGGCGCAGGCGGAAGGGAAGGGCGGCAATGCCCCCGATGCGCTGCTGCTCAACTGGCGCGGCAAGCCTTTTACGTATCGCTATGTGAGCTTCAGTGATGTCTATCTGGATTCCCTGAAGGAAGCGCCGTCCCGGTCGCCGGATGAATTCCGTGGCAAGACCCTCATCATCGGCTCCACCGCGGCGGGCTTGCTCGACGTGCGCGGCACGCCGCTGGACCGCAGCTTTCCGGGCGTGGAAATCCTGGCGACGGCGATCGACAACCTGCGCCAGGGCGACTGGCTGCGTGCGCCCGAGGCCCGGCTCTTCTACCTGGGACTGGCGCTGCTCATCATCTGGGGCACGGCCTTCGCGTTCTGGCGGCACGGGGCTTCCAACAAGCTCGACCGCGTGTACGGCCTGTCGCAGTTTGTGCTGCTGGGCTTTTCCTATGCCACGGTCAACGTCGGCAATGTCTATATCAACCTGACCGGGCCGGTGTTTATCGGCGCCCTGTATTTCTCGGTGGCGCGTATCTACGCTTTTGCCACGGCCCGCGCCCTCGACAACTCGCTGGTGGCGCGTCTCGATACACCGGGCGCCTCGCTGCGCGGTCTCATGCTGGTGCTGCGCTTCAAGCTCGAGACGCGCGAGGAGGCGGCGATCGCCAGGCTGTCGGCGCGCGTGAGCCGGTCCGGGCTGCATGACAGCAGCGTGGAGTTCATCCAGGGGCGGCAAAGTGGTCTCTGGCGGCTGTTCGAGAACACCCTCATCGTGTGCTGGGTGCACCCGGCCGATGATGAGGCCGGCTGGGTCGCCGTGCGCGGCGAGGCCGAGGCCACCTTGAGTGACCTTGGCCGGCTGATTGCCGAGGCGGGGGTGACGGCGGCGCTGCCGCTGGAGCGCCTGGAGGTGTCCCGTGCCGAGGGACGTATTCGCAGTGAAGCGCCGGAGGACTGGCAGGCCCTGCTGGCCGTGGCGCTTCTGGAAAAAGGAGAAAAGACTTCATGAAGCTGCTGTTCTTGCGCCGGCTTGCCGCCGGCTTGTTGCTGGTGCTGCCGGCGAGCCTGCTGGCGGCGGATCCCGCGACCTTGAGTCGCGCCGATGCGTTGCGTGACAAGCCCTTCGCCGATGCAAAGGTCGTGGTGTCGCTGGCGACAGGCGCCAAGGTCGATATCCTCAGCCGCAATGGCGGCTGGTATCAGGTGAAGTCCGGCACGAAGTCCGGCTGGGTGCGCATGCTGAGCGTGCGCCGCAGCACCGCGCCTGCGGGCAGCAGTGTCGCGGGCCTGGCCAGCGTCGCCTCCGGCCGGGCCGGCACCGGCACGGTCAGCACGACCACCGGCGTGCGCGGCCTCGATGCCCAGGAGCTTGCCACCGCCGCCTTCAATGAGACCCAGGTGGCGAAGGCCGAAGGCTTCCGCACCAGCCGTGCCGATGCGGTCGCCTTTGCCAAGGCGGGCAAGCTGGTCGTGCGCGATGTGAAGCCCTTGCCGACACCGGCGAAGAAGTGAGGCCTGCCATGAATATTCTTTCGCAAAAAACACTGCTCGCCCTGGCGCTTGCCGGCCTGTTGACCGCCCCGGCCAGCCAGGCTATCGACCTGGGCGGGCTCGTGGACCGCAAGGCTCTGGACCAGGTTGCCCGCGACAAGCTCGGCGTGAGGACCGATGCCGGCAATGCAGCCGATGCCGGCATTCCACTGGTGGGCAATCCCGGCAATGCCGACGAGGAGAAGCTCGGCCGTGAAGTCGCCGGCCGTCTGCTCGGTGCAGCGGCGCTGGTGCAGGACGACGCATTGCAGAAGTACGTGAACAAGGTGGGACGCTATGTGGCGGCGCAGAGCGATCGTCCCGACCTGAACTGGACATTCGGCGTCATCGAATCGCCGAGCGTGAACGCGTTTGCGGCGCCGGGTGGCTATGTCTTCGTGACGCGCGGCCTCTATGCGCTGCTGCAGAATGAGGCCGAACTTGCCGGCGTGCTCGCGCACGAGATCGGGCATGTGAATGCGCGCCATCATGTGCGCCTGATGCAAAAGCAACGGGTGGTATCGATGGGCCAGGAATTCCTGACGCAAAAGGCCGGCAAGGAAGATGTCAAAAAGCTGGTGGGCAATGGCGCCGAAATCCTGGCGCGCTCGCTCGACAAGGCGTCGGAGTTCGAGGCGGACCGGCTGGGGGTTTATTACGCGACGCGTGCCGGCTACGACAGCTATGGCCTGCCCGCCGTGCTGGATCGCCTGCAGGCGAGTGGCGGCAGCGATCGCTTCACGCTGCTCTACAAGACGCATCCGCTTCCGTCGGCGCGGCTTTCCGCGCTGGATGTCGCCCTCGACGGCCGCTATGACGCCGTGCCGACAGGGCTGGTGCTGGACAAGCGGCTGGCCAAGTTGCCGCCGGCACCAGTCGCCAAGGCGCCTGCCCCTGCCTCTCCTGCCAAGCCGGCCGCTGTCGCGCCGGCGCCGACCTCGGGGAAGTAAGGCGGGTTAATGAGCGGGCGCCGCTTCCGGCGCGCCCGCTCATTAACTGCCGTGGCGGCCTGGAATCTATCCCGGCAGGCCACCCGGCCGGTTGTCAGTCGGGATGAATCCCGACCTGCCGAGACAGGTTCTTACTTGCTCGAGCGGCCGCGGCCGCCGTGCGACGCTTCGCCGCCTTTGCGGCCGGCCTCGCGGGCTTCCTCGCTGTCGAACTCGTGCGCAGTGCCTTTTTCATGAGCGGCCTGGCCGCCCTTGCTGGCAATCTCGCGCTGCTTGTCCTTGTCCATCGAGGCAAAACCCTGCTTGCCGGACGAACCGCTGCCCTTCTTGCTGTCGTTGCTTGCCATGTTCCTTGCTCCTGAGTGAGGTGAGAACCGCGCGGCTACGACATTATAGTTGCGCTGAACAACTGAGAGGGCGATGGCCAGCCCCTTCTGTTTGCCGGTGGTAATCGCGGCCCAGGAAGTGTTGGTTTTTTAGCTCGGGTGTTGCGGCTCTGCAATTCCGGGCAGGGGGCGGTGGCCAGGACTGGCTGGCGCGGAGCAAGAACCTGGCCTCACTCTTTCTGCCAGTGTCCGGGGGACGCCGGGCAGGCATAAAAAAACGGCCTGCATGACTGCAGGCCGTTTTCTTTATTTGGTGGTCGTCCGCCCCTTTAACTGACTAACGGAAGCCTCGTATTTGCTGGGTTTCAGGTTTGACGGTTATTCAGTTACCCCCAAAGTTACCCCCACTCTTGCGCGTGGCTCAGTTTTTAGCAGGCCGGGATTGTTAGGGAGTTCCTAAAAAATCTGGCTCTAGGAGAAGGCGGCGACCTGGGACCCGCCAGGCTGAATATCGCCAGAAGGACCCAAGCCTGTTTCTGAGGCTATAGCCGTTTCCTGCGGTTGCTGGGGCTGAGGAAACTCCCTGCGGACCTTGGGGTAGCCTTTGGGCGTTAGCGTGCAAAGCCTACAGCGGCGGCCTCCCCCCTCGCGCGTGCGCGCGTTTGTCTCGCCGGGTGGCCCTAACCTTGCGGTTAGCAGTCAGGGCCTTACCGTGACCTTACCGTAAGGCAAGGCGCGCGTTAGCGCAAAGCCTAGGGGTAACCTAGGGGTTGCTGGCAGTCCTCTTGCTGTTAGCAGCCAGGACCTTAGCGTGACCTTAGGGTGTGATGTTAGGGGCCTTAGCCTTTCCGCAGGCCGCGCGCGTAGTGCGTACTTTGAAAGCAATCAAAGGAATTCAAAGATGCCAGCGCCTCGCGCGTGCGCGCGCGTACTGGTCCCGAATCTCACGGCGGATTGTTTCGGCTCGCAAGTCATTGAATGGTTTCAGCTTGCAAGCTCCTGATTCGGTGGCGCTTTGTGGGGCTGTCTGGCGCTCAGTGCCGGGGCATACTCGCACTAGCTCCCCCCTAAAGCCAGACGCGGCCCAGGCGCAGCCCGTAGAGCCTTCCCAGCTCGGCAACAGCGGCCCCCATCGTTGGGCTTATAGGGTCAACGCAGGTTGCCTGTCTGCCATCCACTTCATACGTCAGCACAAAGCGGAAAGCTGGCGCGGGGTCATTGGCGGCCAGCATCGCCAGCGGTGCAAGCTCTCCGTTTCGTGCTGGGGACAGTGGGGACACGGGGGACAGGCCGCCGTTGCTGGGTTTCAGTTTTTCAGATCGAAAAGTTACCCCCAGAGCTACCCCCAAACCCAAGTGCTTGGCTGTATTTCTGCCGTGCTCACTTCTGCGGTGTGCGTTGGATCGTGAAGATATGGGTATCTCCGCCAATGACGACGCTGACGGTGTATGTGTCGGGCTGCTTTGGGTTCGTACTTTGGCTTGGGGTTAAGTAGACGTAGCCTTCGACGCTATTGCTTGGGCGGACTGTGTTTGTTTGAAGGTAGCTTTCGGAGACGGCGCCTAGACGGCTCTCAAGTTCAGCGCGCGCGGCGTCCCCTCGCGCAAGCCAAGCATTAGCGGCAGCGGCATTCTGAGCAGGATTAACCGTAGTGGTAGTTGATTGGCCGGAGTAAGTGCCGTAGCCGTTAACGTTACCTGTTGTGTTCGCATAACCCCCTGAGCCATACGTGTTGGCGCTGAAGTTTGAAGACCCGGAGAAGTTTCCGTAATTCTGCGTTGTCGATTTCGTCTTGGCGGTCATGGCCTGATATGCCATGTAACTGGCAACTCTGCGCTGTCTTTCTATTTCCGCTTGGATTTCACTGGCAATCTGCTCGTAGGGGACAAGCTCCAGCTGCTCACCACTAGAACTCCTGACCGTGATGTTCTCTACGCCGAAGTTGAAGGGGGTCTGGCCGGTATTAAACGCGGCGATATTAAGTTGGACTCGGTTGCCCGCAATTGACTGCTTATCCTTGAGGAGCAGAATGGCCTCAGAGGCCGCGCCGCTGGAGCTTGCGTATGGCGCACCTTTGAAGAACTCAATCTTCTGATCCTTGAAGGGTACTAGCTGGTTCTTGATTTGGAGCGGGGCACAGCCTGCTAAGGCCAGCGCCAAAATCCCGACGACCACGTTTTTCATTCTTCTTCTCCCTGTCTCGGGGGGTAGGGGGGCTCAAAGTCATCCTTCTGGTGGATATTTCTATAGTTCAGCGGTATTGCCAAGCCCGAATCTGATCCGCTCGGGCTTTATGGTCTTTTATGGGATGGCCTCGCGCGCGCGTTTGGGACTCCGGAAATTCCCTTGCGGTAACCTTGAGGTAGCGGGCTGGCGCTCCGTCATTGCCTTAGGGTGGGCGCTCCTATTGTTTCGGTCTGCAAGTCTTTGAGGCGCTGGCGCTTTGTGGGGCTGACTGGGGGTCAGTGGCGGGTCATATCCCGCACCAATGCTCCCTTGCACCAGACGCGCCCAAGGCGCGGGCCGTAGAGCCGCCCAAGGTCGGCAATGGCGACTTCAAGTGTCGGGCTCACTGGGTCCAGGCAGGTGGCTTGCCTGCCCTCAACCTCATACGTCAGGACAAAGCGCAGGGTTTGCGCGGGGTCATTCGCGGCCACAGTGCCCAGCATCGCCAGCAGGTCAGGCTTGCAGGCTTTGAGGCGTGTCAGCAACTCAGGCGATACCTTCCCGGCAGGGGCGCGGTAGTGCAGGGCTCCGGCCTCCTGCCAAACCGATATGCCTAGGTTGCCCAGTTCGCGCAGCAAGTCGCGGGCGGCGCTCATAGCTTTCCCTCCTCCCATGTGGCTTCAATGGCTGGCGCGTGTCCGCCTCTCAGAATGGCGTGGGTTCCCCCCTTTCTATCCGTCACAACGTCACAACCCGCGTCGTTGCTGGCTTCTATCGGTTTTTCTATCCGTAACATCCCCGCATTGTGACGGATGGGAAAATCGCTCAAACCCGCGTCGTTGCTGGCTTGTGACGTTGTGACGGATGAAACCCCCGGAGATGATAGATAACGAGAAAAGGCGTCCGTGAATTTGTCCAGCGTGTAGCCCTTGGCGGTGTGTGTGCCAAAGCGGACCGTCCCCGACACTACGCCAAACTCCCCTAGGCGGGCGGACAGTTGGCGGGCGGTCATGGGCCTGCCACGGTTCCAGGTTGCCCACGGCGCTTCCTCGTCCTCACACAATACCGCCAGCATGTCGGCGGACGAAAGCCGGTCTACTCGCTTGCGGTCAAAGGTGGCGCGAATGTCCGTCAGTAGTTCCGTGTTGGCGTCGGGCGCATCGTTGGAGGCCTCCGCTCCGGTGATGGCCTGGGCGGTGCGGCGGACTCGCTGGGGCCATTCGCCCCCGGCGGCGTCGGCAATCGCTAGCAGCGGCTCCCAGTTGTCCTGGGCGCGATTGCTCAGACCGGGGACAGGGGCAGGGAGGGCAGTCCTTATGGTGGCCTGGGCGTCCTCCGCAAAGCGGGCTAGGTGGCGCTGTAGGCGCTCTATGGTGGCGTCCTCAACGTGGCGCAGGTTCTCCACGGTTTCCCCCGGCAGCTTGCGGCGCAACTCAAGGCGGATGGACCGGCTTTGCAGCGTTGCCGCAATGGAGCCGATACCGCAAAGAGCTTTAGCGCCCCAAGTGCTAAAGCGGCGAGGCTCAAAATCATCCCCGACCACCCGCAATACATAGCCGTTCCGCTTGTGTCCGCTGTTCAAGATGCCGCGCGCGTCCTCGTTGTCCTTGAGGAAGGCGTCCACCTCGTCAATGAGAAGCGAGGGCCGCCACTTCTCGATAGAACGAAACAGGGCCGCAGGAGAAATGTTGTCCGCTTTGAGGGGGCGAAAGGTCAGGCGCTCAAACAGGTCCAGCATTGTGGACTTGCCGCAGTTGGGTAGCGGGGCGGTGATGTTGGCGATAGGCGCAACCGTCACGGCGTCAATGCACCAGGTAAACGCGAGCCAGAGGGCAGCAGCGTCGGCGGTGTGGCGCTCGCACACGACAAAGCGGCGAACTGTGGCGGAAAGCTCATCCAGGAGGGCCGCGCCATTGACGGGCTGGGGCCAGGGCTCCACCTCGTCAAACAGGACATTGGAGCCGCTTTCCGCGCTCCCAGCCTCAGTCGCTTGGCGCTTCCGTTCCGCGTTGCGTAGCTTGTCCAGTTGGCCCGTTGTGATGCTTAGGGCGTCGGCGCTGGCCTTCTGCAATTTGAAGTACGCGAGGTCAGACAGGGCGGCGAGTCGCTTGATTGTGTCGGCCTCGGGGTCCGGCTCGGGGCTGTCCAGGTGCGCCAGCATTTCTTTCGCTTGCTTCGCGTTGGCCTGGGCTTTCCCAAGATAGGCGGCGTCCTCGGGGGATAGCGTGGCCGATGCCTGGGCCATCGCAATGACCAGCTCCGCTTCCGCCTTGGCTTGCGTTGCGGCTTTGCGCTGGTAGTCACGACGCGCGTCCGGGCTCAGGCTTTCGGGGAAAAGGTCTTTCCACTCAAGGCCAATGGCGGTTAGTACCTCATCGGCTTTGCAGCCAGCGAAACAGTGCAACAGGACCTTTGATCCGTCCGCTTCCGTGATGCTCAGGGAGGGTGACTTGTCCTCATGGGCGGGGCAGCGGGCAGTCCAGCCCTTGCCAGTCTTTCGCGGCTTATCCAAGCGCGCCAGCACAACGTCAATGGAGCTTGTCATCTCATCCCCCCGTCATGCGTGAAAGGAACAGGTACAGGCCGAAAAGCTCGGCCTCCGTCAGATAGGGCAGGTCTGCCAGTATCTCGGCACTTGCGCCCACCGATAGCGGTTGCAGTTGCTCAATGGTCATGGCGTTGCCCCCTCGTCGTTGGCGGCGCGCAGCAGGTGGGCCGGGGCGGACTTGAGCCAATAGCGCCTGATTCCGTTATGGAGCCGGCCTTGCAGGTCAGGGGCGGTTTCATCCGCGAAGGTGAAGAAACAGCCCTTGGCTTCAAGGTCCTGTACTCGCCCGGCCAAGTGGCAGACGTTAAGCAAGCGGTCTGCCTCGTATCGGTTCAAGCCGCAGTCATGCGTCAGCCAGTACGCCAGGAGGCGAGCATGTTGAGCGGGGGTTGCGGTAGAATTGAGGCGCACAATGTTTTGAGAGAGGCCACCCTGTCCGGTGGCCTTTTTCTTTTGGGTCATGAGTTGGCGCTCCCCTCGTCATTGGCGGCGTTGCCAAAGGAAGCGAGAAGCGCACGAATGTCCTCAACTCTATAGGCTGCGGTTCTTTCACCTAAAAGAGTGGGGGCAGGGAAAATCCCCTTCTTAACTCCCGCGTACCAAGTGCTACGCGATACGGGAAAAAGAGAAAGGACAGTGGAGAGTCGGATAAAGCCCTGTTCGGGCAGGGTGGTTGCGTTAGGCTTCATGGTGTCTCCCGGACGTGGTTGAACGCGGCAGACACCTATTAAATACATCACATTTATTATTGCCACGTCCAAAAGTATGGTTTATCCACAGAAAAATGAGAGAAAAGCTAATTTGGCCGGTAAATGTAAATTTGGCGGCTCAATTAGGAGCTGGCTTGCATCTCATCCAATGCGCTTGATAGGAATCACGGTCGCGCCCACTTTCAGCCCGTCCAGATAATCGGCCCAGTTTTGCATCATGCGGCGGCGCTCCGCCAAGTGGGCGGTGCGGTTATAGGCGCGGCCGTTGGGGTCTTTCACGGCATGGGCTAGCTGATGCTCGATATAGTCCGGGCGCACTTGCAGCACTTCATCCAGGATGGTGCGCGCCATGGCCCGGAAGCCGTGGCCGGACATTTCCTCCTTGGCAAAGCCCATGCGGCGCAGGGCCGCCAGGATGGCGTTATCGCTCATGGGCTTCTGGCCGGTGCGGGGGTGGGGAAAGACATAGCGGCCGTTGCCGGTGAGCGGCTGTAGCTCCCTCAGGATGGCGATGGCCTGGGAGGAGAGGGGGACAAGGTGCGGCTCCCGCATCTTCATTTTCTCGGCCGGGATATTCCACTCTGCCTTGTCCAAGTCGATTTCTGACCATTCCGCCTGCCGCAGTTCGCCGGGGCGCACAAAGACCAGGGGAGCTAGCCGCAGGGCGCATTTCGTCACCAGCGTCCCCCGGTAGCCATCGAAGGCGCGCAGCAGCTCGCCAACCATCTTGGGGTCAGTCATGGCGGCGTGGTGGGTCTGCCTTACGGGCAGGAGGGCGTCCTTGAGGTCCGGGACGGGGTTATAAGTCGCCCGGCCGGTGGCGATGGCATAGCGGAAAACTTGTCCGGCCAATTGCTTGATGCGGTGGGCCGTTTCCTTGGCTCCGCGCTCCTCGACTCGGCGCAGGACGGCCAGCAGGTCGGGGGCGGTGATGGTGTGGACCGGGCGCGCCCCCAGCCAGGGGAGAAGGTCCTTCTCCATGCGGGCCAATTCCTTTTTGGCGGTGATGGCCTCCCAAGTGGGGGCCTTCTTGGCGTACCACTCGCGGGCCACTACTTCAAAAGTGTTGGAATGCTCCGCCTCTCTGGCGGCCTTGGTGGCTTGCCGGTGGGCGCTGGGGTCTATCCCGGCGGCCAGTTGCTTCCGGGCCTCCTCCCGCTTCTCGCGGGCGTCCTTGAGGCTCACTTCCGGGTAGATGCCAAGGGACAGGAGCTTTTCTTTGCCCTCGTAGCGGTACTTGAGCCGCCACCATTTGCCCCCCTTTGGGTTCACCAGGAGGAAAAGGCCGCCTCCGTCCGTGAGCTTTAGGGGCTTCTCGGCAGGCTTGGTAGTACGGATTGCGGTATCTGTAAGGGGCATGGGGGTAACTCACTTGGGGGTAACAGCCGGCGCGGTTGGCTAGTTACCCCCGAAGTTACCCCCAGTTACCCCCGGCTTTCAATGCACGCGGCTGGACGTTACAGGCATAAAAAAAGGCCGGAGGCCCTGATTTTACTGGGCTTTCCGGCCTTTACTGGTCCTTGCTGGACCGATGAATGGTGGGTCGTCCGCGACTTGAACGCGGGACCAACGGATTAAAAGTCCGCTGCTCTACCGACTGAGCTAACGACCCGGTGTGCCCAAAAGGGGGGCGACGCGAGCCGCGTATATTACTGAGGGCCTGCGGTTTCGCAACCCTTGTCCGGGCTTTTTTGCAGGGGCCGACGGAGACTGCCGGGGCCGGGAAGTCGTTTCCAGCCCCGGGGCCTGCTCCCTGGCCGGGGCGCCGGCTACGGTGGCCCGGCTCAGGTCGAGGTCGCTACCGGGACCGGCTGGCCGTCCTTGTCCGCCAGAATGAGGTGCTGGCCCTCGGGATCATCGTCGGCATACAGATGCAGCCGGACCTCGGCCTGGTTGAGGACCGCGCTGAGGGCCGAATTCTCGCCTCGTGCCCGCTTGATGGCCTCGAGCACGCGGCCCTGAATCCAGGGATGGGCCTGTATGGCGAGGGTCAGGTGGCGGGCTTTTTTGCCGCGCTTCTTCAGCCAATCCCCGAGTTCGTCCTGTAACTTCTGCAACTGTGCCTTGAACTCCTCGAAATCCTCACAGGAAAAGGTCGCTTCAACGGCATAGCGCCGGCTCAGCAGGCCGCCGCTCATGGTTTCGGTGCTCTGGTAGAACGCCGCATAGGGGGCTCGTTGCGGTCGCGTGCCCGTGCTCTGGGTCGCGGCGGGAGCGGTGGGCTGGAGTGCTGGCATGAGCAGGGTGTCTGCGCTGGCCGAGGTCCTGTCCACGACCGGTCGGGCCTGGAAAACGGGGGGGCGTCCGGGCTCGAGCAGGTTGTCGAGTTCGGTGATGAGTTCGCGGCCACTGGCCGGCCGCTGCGCGGGGGCCTTGGCCAGCAGCCGGTCGAGCAGGGGCTGGAAGCGGGCCAGGCTGGCGGGGAGGCGCGGCACCGGGTCCTGGCAGTGCTTGATGGCCAGGGTGACCGCTTCCTCGGCCATGAACGGGGGGTGGCCGGCCAGCATCTCGTACAGCATCACGCCCAGGCTGTAGAGGTCGGAGCGACCGTCCAGCTGCTGGCCACGGGCCTGCTCCGGGCTCATGTATTTCGGGGTGCCAACGGTGGAGCCGGCCTGGGTCAGCTGGTTCAGGTCATTGTTGAGGCTCTTGGCGATACCGAAGTCGGTGAGGATGGCGGCATCATCGCTTTCCCGGAAGAGCACATTGTCCGGCTTGATGTCGCGGTGCACATAGCCTGCGTCATGCGCATGGGCCAGGGCATCGGCAATCTGGCGGGTAACCCGCAACGCCTCTTGAGGGGCCAGGCCGCCGCCACGGATGCGCCGGGTCAGGTCGCCGGCACCGTGGCAGGCCATGGCATAGAAGTACAGGCCGTTGGCGCTGCCCACGTCATGCACCACGATGATATTGGGATGCGACAGGCTGGCCATGGTGCGCGCCTCGCGCAGGAAGCGCTCGGCGAACTCGGGCTCCTTCGCCATGGCGGGCATCATGATCTTGAGCGCGACCTCGCGTCCGAACGATTCCTGGGTCGCCAGGAACACCGCCGCCATGCCGCCCTGACCGAGCTTGCGCTTAAGGGTGTAGCCGGGGATCTGGATCTGGGTCATGCGGGCTCCGGGGGGGACGGCCAAGGGGCCGGTACGGATGCCCACTATAGCGAGCCCCGGCACCTTGTCGATGCAGTCGGCAACCTGGCCTGCCGGCTGGCATCCGCCGCGGACCGAACGGGGCGAGGCCAACAAAAAGGCGCCCCGGGGCGCCTTTCTGCTGGTTACCGCCAGGACCTACTCGGTCCCGGTCGGGCGCGGCCCGCGGGAGGACACGACACGCAGTTGATCCTCGCGACGGCGGGAGCGCTGCTTGTGCAGTATCTGGATGCTGTCAGTCAGGGTTTCGCTGATGCGGGTATGGGTGCGGATCATGGCAATGCGCGGCCAGGTCGCGCGCTCGCCCTGGAGGCGGAACCAGGTCCAGCGGTCGACGTTGGGTTCTGCAAGCATGTGGCGGAAGTGCTCGAGGCTGTAGCGACGCGGGGCGATGGTGACGTCGCCGTAGTAGCGCTGGGCCAATATCGTGTAGGCATGGCCGAGCAGCTGGCGGGTGGCTTCGTGGCTGACCTGCGTGCGCAGGAAGTTCATGAGGCCGGCGCCATGGAACTTGAGTTCCTCGCGCACCACGCGCTTGGGCCAGGACATGAAGCGGCGCTCCAGGCGGCGCTTGTCGCTTTCCATGAAGGGCACGATGTGCGGGTTCACCTGCACGGCGATAAAATAGTTCACATTGTAGAGGTGCATGAGGCGCTCGCGGGGCAGGTCGCTCTTGACCGAGCCGTCCACCCAGCGTTCACGGGGCATATAGGGCAGGTAGTCACCGTCCTCGTTCTTGGTCGTCAGCGTGACTGGCGGGAACAGGACGGGGACGGCGCAGGAGGCCAGCACCGCGCTCCATAGGAGCAGGTAGGGCGAGGTCAGCTCGTTCATGAGGCGCGACTTCTGGTGCTCGTGCACGGGCGACACGGTCACGTTGACGTGGCGGCCGGTGCGTTCGAAGGCTTCCTCGAAACTGTATTCGCCGATGTTGCGGCGCAGGAAGGTCTCAAGTTGCTTCTGGTCGGCAAAGCCTTCGCCCATGAGACCCCGGATCGGGCTCTGCCAGCGCCAGGCGTCGCTGTACCAGCCTTCGCCCTCATACATCGCCTGCATTTCATCATCGGTATGGGAGCCAATCATGGCGGCCATGATGGAGCCGGCGCTGGAGCCGGAAATCACCTTGGGCAGCAGGCCCTGCTCCTGCAGGGCCTTGCAGACGCCGATGTGGAACAGGCCAAGGGTGGCGCCGCCTGAAAGCATGAGCGAGGGCTGGCCGAAGCTGCGCGAAGTGTCTTCGAAGAAGCGCATTTTTTCATCGAAGGGTACGACGCCGGACGGTTGCGCACGGATGTAGTTGAGCGCGGAGCAGACCTGGTCGACGTATTCCTCGATAAGGCGCTTGGTGCCGACATAGGCGCGGCAATAGAGGGCGGGGTTACCCATGTTGCCGAGGTCGTGGTGCAAGCCTTCGCGCAGGGAGCGCATGAGTTCGCGCGTGTGGTTCTGCTCCTGCAGCGTGCGCAGGGACACCAGACGCTCGTGGATCAGTTCATAATTGTAGTCAGGCGAGGTGTTGTCGAGCTTCCACAGGTCGAGCCCGGTCAGCGCGTCGAGCTCCATGCCCAGCTGTTCCCATTCCGTATAGGTGGTCGCGTTTTCGCGGGCCCGCTCGAGTTCGGCGATTTTTTTCTTGAGCTGCATGATGGTCTCGGTCAGGGGGGGCGTTGCCGGAATCTAGCATTCAGTCGGCGGTGGCCGGAATGGATTGCCCGACAATTGATTACAATTTGTACAGCGAAATTCCGGGGCCGGGTGACGGCCGAACAGTGCACCCGATCGGGCGACCAGTGGCCGTGGGTGTCCTGCTCTTCCGCGGAGGCGTCGGAACTGCAGACGGAGCCTTTATCACTGTTTGTCGCCAATCGCTCGCTTCATGGCGGCGGGCGTGCCTGGCTTGCGTTTGAGAAGCGCCAGGGTCTGCTCACAGCCGACGCCCTTGGCGGATTCACCGGGATCCAGCAGGGGCAGCAGGGCAGCCAGGGGCGTGAGCAAGCTGCCCAGCACGGTGGCCAGAATGGCCTTGCCACCGATTTTTTCCAGCTCCGGCCGCACGCGCGGCGCCGCGAAGGTGCCACTCAGGCGCAGCGGGGTGCGCACTGACAGGGGGCTGCGGTCATGCGGCCGTGCTTCGATGCGCAATCCAAAGGTTTCCTCTGCCAGGGACACGCGACCGCTCAGCAGCAACAGGGTGTCGGGAGTGTCCACCACGCCAGCCTCCGTGCGCAGCAGGCCTTCCGTCGCTTTCATGCTCATGGCCGCGCAGCGCAGCGGCAGGTTGCTGTCGCCCTTGATGACCAGGCCGAGTCCCTGTGCCACATCCAGGCCGATGGCTTCGATCAGCAGGTGCGACACGGAGCCGTCGCGGATCCACAGGTGCAGCTTGCCATCGAGCGAGGCCAGCATGGCGGCGGTGGAGCGGCCCTTGCCCTGGAACCGGGCCTGGCCGGCCAGCTCGCCGGTCAGGAAGTGGGGCGTCTGGATCCGGTCGCTGTCCGCGGCGTTGGACCCCGGTTCCTTGTCGCCTTTCTTTGGGCCACTGCCGGGGCTGTTGTTGTCATTCTCATCGGCGCTGCCATCGTCGCGGGCGAAGGGATTGCGCGCGCGAATCCAGTCGGAGAGGTGGATGCCGGACCAGCGCAGATCACCGGTCCAGGCAGGCATATCGCCGCGCGCATCGATTTCCAGCTCGCCTTGCAATTCACCCTGCGCGGTGCGCGCCAGCAGTTTGTCGAGCCGGAGTACGCCCTCGCGCAGCGTTAGGCGCCCCTCAAACGGCTGCAGGGGCTTGAGCGAATCACTGCCCAGGTCGACACGGCTGAGCCGGATACCCACTTCGGCGTCCATGCGATGCAGCGACGGAATGTCGAACTCGCGCTGTGGCAGGATGTGGCGCCGTCCGGCCCGCGGATTGCCGGGAATTTCCGCTTCGCTTCCCGGCGGCGGGGGGGAGGCCCCGAAGGCGGGCGCGAGATCCTTCAGCACCAGCTGGCTGCCGCGCAGCTCTCCCGTCAGCAGCGGACGCGGCAGGTCGCTGTCGTAGCGGAAGCGGCCTGACAGCCGGGTGTCGCCTACATCGAAGCCGGACACATCCACCTGCCAGCGACCTCCTTCCTTGCCGATACGTCCCTGCATGACAAAGGGGCTGGTGCTGGGAAGGGTCACATTGATGGCGTTGCCCATGGCGGCCAGCGAAGCGCCGCTGACGCGGTAGCGCCCCTCGAGACCTTCGAAGCGCAGCAGGTCACGCGCCTTGCCGCGAAAGCGGAACTCGCTGTCGCGGTGGCGGGGGTCACTCAGGCGGGCATTGAAGCTCAGCGCGACCGGCGCGGTTTTGCCACGCGGGGCCACCAGCGGCAGGATGCCCGGCGAGCGCGCCTCGGCCGTAAACACCTGGCCGCGATAGTTGCCGTTGGCGCGCACGAACAGCCCGGCGGCGTCGCGCGCAGTGCCCTCCCGTGTCCGCACCATGGCGCTCAGGCGCAGGTCCGCGACCTCATCACGAAGGCTGAGCTGGCCTTTGTGTACGATGAGGTGGATGAATTCGGGACTGGCGGTGGGGGAAGACTGCGCTGCATCCGTTTTTGGTGGGCGCTCGAAGCGCCAGTTGGCGCGACCATCCGGCAGTCGCACCAGGCGCGCGTCGATGCCGCCGACCTCGAGCAGTTTTATCCGGAACACGTCGCCGTTGCCGCGCAGCTGGCCGAGCACGCTGGCGTAAGGCAATACCAGTCGTGCCTGGGTGGCATTGACGAAGGGCCGGGCGGGGATATCACCGGGTCCGCGCTCCCACGCCGGCGGGGCGATGGTCAGCCGCGCCGACTGCAGGCGGATGCTGCCCAGCAGGTGGAGGCGGAAGTCACCCTCCAGGCGAACATCGCGCTGCAACTTTGCGGTGAGCTGGCGCTCGAGGGGATGGCGCAGGAAGGGCCAGCCGGCAATCTCGCAGCCGATCAGCGCGAGCAGCAGCACGGCCAGCACGGACAGTGTCAACGGCCAGGGCCGTAGCAGTGGTGGCTTCATGAAAGCGTGGGCATCCCTGTCTTGCCCGGGCCAGGTGCTGGCCTCGATGCACGGCCGACCGCTGCGGGGCACGCCTTCCTGGCAGAAAAAAGCCCCCGGTCCGGTTCGCCCTATTCAAGCAGGATGGCGAAACGGATGCGGGGGCTTCTTGTAAGGACTCTCTGCAAATACGTTGTGGAACTGTGCGGCACAACGGACGCCTGATTCTCTCCTTCTACTTACAGTTCCATATTGCGCAGGCGCAGCGCATTGCTGATCACGGACACCGAGCTCAGGCTCATGGCAAGGCTGGCAATCATGGGCGAGAGCAGCAGGCCGAAGAACGGATAAAGCAACCCGGCGGCCAGCGGCACGCCGACCACGTTGTATACGAAGGCGAAAAAGAGGTTCTGGCGAATGTTCTTCATGGTGGAGCGACTCAGGCGCACCGCGCGCGCAATGCCACGCAAATCCCCCTTGACCAGGACGACCCCTGCGCTTTGCATCGCGATATCGGTGCCGTTGCCCATGGCGATACCGATGTTTGCCTGGGCCAGCGCCGGCGCATCGTTGATGCCGTCACCGGCCATGGCCACGATCCGGTTTTCCTTTTGCAGCTCGAGTACATGCCGGTGTTTTTCTTCCGGATGCACTTCCGCATGCACCACGTCGATGCCGAGCTCGCGGGCGACCGCATCCGCCGTGACCCGATTATCGCCGGTCAGCATCACGAGCCGGATTCCCTCGGCCTTCAATGCCGCCACCGCTTCACGGGTGCTGTCCTTGATGCGGTCGGCAACGCCGATGAGCGCGAACGGTGTCCCGTCGCGGGCGACGATCATCACGGTCTGGCCGCGGGTACGCAGTGCACGGGCTTCCTCGGCCAGCACACCCAGCTCGATTCCGGCATCACGAAACAGGCGTTCGTTGCCCAGGTGGACGCGGCGCCCCTCAATATCGCCAGTCACTCCGGCGCCCGCGATCTCGGAAAAGTTCGCCACCGCCATGAGGGAGAGTCCCTTTTCCTTTGCCGCGTTCACCAGCGTCAATGCAATGGGATGGGAGCTCAGGGCATCCAGGCTCGCGGCCAGTTGCAGGGCGGTGTTGCCATCCTGGTTAAGGGCATGAACGGTTTCCAGCGAGGGCCGGCCTTCGGTCAGGGTGCCCGTCTTGTCGACCACCAGGGTGTCGATTTTCTCCAGTTGCTCCAGCGCCGCGGCATCCTTGATGAGGACGCCTTCGCGCGCGCCGCGCCCCACGCCGGTCATGATGGACATGGGCGTGGCGAGGCCGAGCGCACAGGGGCAGGCGATGATGAGCACGGAGATGGCGGCGACCAGCGCATGGTTGAGCGCGGGCGGAGGGCCGAGCCACCACCACAGCAGGAACGACAGCACGGCCACGACGATCACCAGGGGCACGAACCAGGAGGACACGAGGTCGGCGAGGCGCTGGATGGGGGCCCGTGAACGGATGGACTGGTTGACCAGCGCCACGATGCGCGCCAGCAGTGTGTCGTTGCCCACCCTTTCAGCCACCATCACGAGGGTGCCGCTCTGGTTGAGCGTGCCGCCGGTCACCGGGCTGTCCTTGTGTTTTGCGACCGGCAGCGGCTCGCCGGTGAGCATGGATTCATCAACGCTGGATTGCCCCTCCAGCACGTTGCCATCCACGGGAATCTTCTCGCCGGATTTCACGCGCAGTTTGTCCCCGACCTGCACCGCATGCAGGAACACCACCTCCTCGCTCAGGCTGCCATCGCTAGCCGTGACCAGGCGGTTGGCCTTTTCCGGGGCCAGGCGCAGCAGGCTGCGCAGGGCGTCGGTAGTGCGGGCGCGGGCGCGCAATTCGAGTACCTGGCCGAGCAGGACGAGGGACACGATGACGGCCGCCGCCTCGAAATAGAGCGGAATGGCGCCGTCCTGGCGAAAGCTGGGAGGGACCAGATCGGGCAGGAGCAGGGCCAGGAGACTGAATGCGTAAGCGGCCGCCACCCCGATGCTGATCAGGCTGAACATGTTGAGGTGCCGGCTGGCGAAAGACTGCAGGCCGAGCCGGAAGAAGGGCAATCCGCTCCAGAGCACCACCGGCGTCGCCAGCAGGAACTGCAGCCAGTCGTAGGAGGAGCCGAATCGGTGTGACCAGTGCGCGCCGGGCAGCATCTCCGTCATGGTCAGCAGCAGCAGCGGCAGGCTGAACACCAGGCTGATGAAGAAGCGGCGACGCATGGACAGGTATTCCGTGTCCTCCTGTTGCGCGGTGATGGTCATGGGCTCCAGTGCCATGCCACAGATGGGGCAGTCGCCCGGCCCGTCCTGGACGATCTCGGGGTGCATCGGGCAGGTGTACTGAGTCCCGGCCGGGACGGCAGCTGCTTCGGCTGCCGGGACCAGGTAATGCTCCGGGTCCAGCTCGAACTTCTGCAGGCAGCGCGGATTGCAGAAGTAGAAGTCCTGCCCGTGGTAATGGCTGTGGTGGGGACTGTCCGTCGTGACCTTCATGTTGCAGACGGGGTCGCGCAGATCGCCTGTGCCGCTGCCCCGGGCCGGGTCATGGCTGCAGCAAGAGCCCGGGGTCTTGGCCGGGGAGGGGGCGGGAGGCGTGGTCATGGGCGGTCTTCCTTGAATAATGCCGCCAGGTCGGCGGGCAGGGGCATGGGGCGCAGAGCGCTGACATTGGCGCCACCGCTGTTGCCGAGGGGCACCCACAGCCAGGTCATGAGCAGGGCTGCCGGCAGGCGCAGCAACTGGCCCAGGACCTCGCGGTAGTCGCCGCGTCGCCAGCCTGTGCGCAGCATCCACAGATGGCTGAGAAGGTGCGGGCCGGTCTGCCGCTGGCCCAGGATGTGCGCCCGCTCCAGGTGGGTGAAGGCCGTGGCGAAGTCCTGCTGCCGGTAGTGCTGGCGGGCGAGTTGCATTTCATGGGCGAAGGCCGCTTGCAGGCGGTCTGGCATGGGGATTCTCCGGGATTCCATGGTTGACAGGGTAAGCCTAGACTCCGTACCTGAGTACAGAGTCAAGGGTGGCCTTCATGATGACCATAGGGAAGCTGGCCGGCAGCGCCGGCGTCAATGTCGAAACCGTTCGGTATTACCAGCGCATTGGCCTGCTGGAGATGCCGCCGACCACGGCGGGCTATCGCCAGTATGGTGAAGCCCATCTGCAGGCCCTGCACTTTGTCCGGCGGGCCAAGGACGCTGGCTTTGCCCTGGAGGAGATCCGCGAGCTCCTGCTGCTCGATGCGGTGCGTGACCGCGGCAAGATCCATGATCTCGCGAGCCAGCGCCTGGCCGACCTGGAAGGGCGCTTGCGCGACATGCAGGCGCTGGCGCAACGACTGCGCTCGCTGGTGGCGCGCTGTGAGAGCGAGAACGGCAATGGCTGCTGTCCGATCGTGGAGACTTTTCGCCAATAGTCGTGTGGTTCCGCTACGACAGGGTAGGGAGGGGAATCAGGACGTCTTCGTTGACCCACAGGATTTTGGGCTTTTTCATGGATGGCCTTGAGTTGTAGTGCTTCCGTAAAGATTTCTCCTTTTGTGATGCAGTACCTGTCATTGTGGCCGTCCGCGCCGCAGGCTGGCGCAAGCCTACGCTCTGGTGCTGTCCCTTCCTCGCCGCCGAGGCGACGGGATGTCAACCGATTCTCAGCTGTAGCGTTAGCTCAAGTAGTAAAAGACGGAGAATTCCTCATGAAACGAATCATATGCGCCGCGGCCCTTTCCCTGACCGTCATGCCCGTGCTGGCAGCCGATGTCGGCGTGTCGGTGACGGTGGACAAGCCTGGCTTCTACGGCAGTATCGATATTGGCGATTTCCCCCGCCCCCGTACCATTTATGCCCAGCCAATTATCGTGCAGCCCGTGGTCGGAGTGGTGACGCCGGTGTACATGCATGTGCCGCCGGGACATGCCAAGAAATGGAAACGGTACTGCCATCAGTATTCTGCGTGCGGCCGTCCGGTCTATTTCGTGCAGCAGGACTGGTATGAGGGCACTTACCTGCCAAAGCGCCAGGGCAAGCACGGGCATCCGGGGAACGGTGGCCATGGCAACGGGAAGGGTAACGGGAACGGGAACGGGAAGGGTAACGGGAACGGGAAGGGCAAGGGTCATAAAGACTGAGCCATACGGATGAACCAGAAGCCTGCGACAGCCTGCTGTCGCAGGCTTTTTTATTTCCGGTACGCAAGCGGGCCGTCGCCTTAAGCGCTGGCCGGAATCTGCCGCGGTAGCTGTATTTCGCCGGCTGTTTTGCCAAGGGCGGCGCGGACGCCGGACGGGCAGCGTCACGCGAATACAGATCCCGCACTGCTCCATAACGAGATGGTTTCAATACAAGCGGACGTCACGCCTGTCCCGGGCCATGCTTTTCTCTACAGGCGCCTGGATCGCCCTCGGAGATCGGCATGGCAATCGTAGCGGCTCAGCAGATGATCGAAGCTCTGGATACTCTCTTTGGCGTCCATCCGGGCTGCCGTCCGGTCCATGCGCGGGGCCTGGTGCTGGCCGGCGAGTTCACGGCGTCGCCCATTGCGGCTCGCCTGACGCGCGCCGCGCATATGCAGGGGAATCCGGTGGCGGTCATCGCGCGCTTTTCCGGCAGTAGTGGCTATCCCGGGTGGCCGGATTATCTTCCTGATGCGCGCGGTCTCGCGGTCAGCTTTCATTTGCCGGAAGGCGAGCGTACCGACATTGTTGCCGCGACATTGCCGCGCTTTCCGGTGCGCAAGCCGGAGGACTTCCTGTCCCTGGTGCGCGCCTTGCAGCCACGCCCGGCGCTGCTGTGGCGGCTGCCATGGTTCCTGCTGCGGCATCCGGGGGTGCTGCGCAGCCTGCCGGCCAACGCCCTGAGTCTTGCGCGGCCGCCTGCCAGCTATGTCAGCCTGGTCTACCACGCCATCCATGCCTTCAAGTGGATCACCCCGTATGGCAGCGAGCGCCATGTGCGCTATCGCTGGGTCCCCGAGCAGCGCTTGACCATTTCCTGGCGCGCCGCGCTGTGTGCCGGCGCGCACTACCTGGAGGAGGAGCTGCGCGAGCGCCTGCACCGGGGCGCGGTGCGCATGCATTTGCAGTTGCAGGTTGCGCGCCCCGGGGACCCGGTAAGAGATCCAAGCGCGCCCTGGCCGGCCTCGCGGGACATCGTCACGGTAGGCACCCTGGAGTTGCGGTCGCTGGCGGATGCGCCGGCAGTCCTCTCCTTTGATCCCCTGCGATTGATTGATGGCATCGTGGCCAGTGATGACCCTGTGCTGCGCTTCCGCCAGGAGGTCTATGCCCTGGCCGCCAATCGTCGGCAGGCATCGGCGAAGGTGCGCAGTATCCGGGCTGCCTGAACGGCAGCAGGACGATGCCGCTGTCCCGCTTTGTCGTAATTCTGGCCTGGGGCGGATTCGGATCATGAAATCTGGCGTGCCGCTACAATGTTTCTGCTGTGTTGGCCGGGCAAGGAATTGATGATCGGGATGCGCGTCGGCGGAGGCTGATGGCGTGCAGGCGAGTTTTAAACCTTCTTGCGATTGGAGCGTTTCACTGCGGCGCGTAGAAAGAAGCAGGCAACTCTCTTTCTCGCGAATTGCAGGAGATAATAATATGAACAATATTGAAGTCGTCCGTCTGGCCGCCGAGGCCGGAATTTCAGGTCCGCTGCCGGTTGATACGGCGCCAGCGGCCGACCCGGGCCTGCTGCGTTTCGCTGAACTGGTAGCAGCTGCCGAGCGCGAGGCCTGCGTTCGCCTGTGTGAATCCATCCTGGAAACACACAGCCGTTGCGCTGATGAAAACTGGGAGTATTACCTGCCTACCGAGCAGGAGGAAACCCTGTCGAGAGGCGCTGCGGAGTGCGTGGCCGCTATCCGCCAGCGCCAGGCCTGTCCGGCATGACCGGCTGCGGCCTGCCGGGGAGCGTGGGTCGCCGCCTGCGGTGACCCGTTTTCCGTTTAGAATGGGGGCGGCGTATTTCCGGCAGGCCCCTCATGACTTCACTACCGCGGCGTATTGCCCACCTCGACATGGATGCGTTCTACGCATCCGTGGAGTTGTTGCGCTATCCGCAGCTCAAGGGGCTGCCCGTTGTCATTGGCGGACGTCGCCGGCGCGAGGACGATGTCCTGAATCCGGCCGATGGTGGCCTTGACCGCATTCCCCTGGACGCGTTCCCTCGGCTCTCAGGCTATGTCGGGCGGGGCGTGATCACCACCGCCACGTATGCCGCCCGCCAGTTCGGGATTGGCTCGGCCATGGGGCTGATGAAGGCAGCCCGGCTGTGTCCGGATGCAATTCTCCTGCCGGTTGATTTCGAGGAATACCGCCGCTATTCCCGGCTCTTCAAGGAGCAGATCCTGGCGGTGGCGCCGCTCATGGAGAACCGGGGCGTCGATGAGGTCTATATCGACTTTACCGGGGTGGAGGGCGGCCAGGAGGAGGCCGGCCTTGCACTTGCCAGGCGTCTGCAGGCCGCCATCCTGGCCTCGACCGGGCTGACCTGTTCGATTGGTGTCGCTCCCAACAAGCTGCTTGCCAAGATGGCCAGCGAATTCAACAAGCCCAATGGTATTGCCCTGGTGGGCGAGGACGATCTCGAGCGCCAGATCTGGCCCTTGCCCTGTCGCAAGATCAACGGCATTGGCCCGCGCACGGACGAAAAGCTGCAGCGCGCGGGCATCCGCACGATCGCCGAACTGGCGGCCTGTGATCCGGCCTGGCTCTGCGAGCAGTTCGGCCGTAGCTACGGACAGTGGCTGCACGAGGCGGCGCATGGGCGTGACGAGCGGCCGGTGTCCACGCATAGCGAGCCGGTGTCGATGAGTCGTGAGACTACGTTTGGCCGCGACCTTCATGCGGTGCAGGACCGCACCGAGCTCGGCGCCGTCTTTACGCGGCTGTGCGAGCAAGTGGCGGCAGACCTGGTGCGCAAGGGCTACGTCGGGCGGACCATAGGGATCAAGATTCGCTATGACAACTTCAGGAGCGTCACGCGTGATTTCACTGCCGACCTTTACATGGCCGACCCCCTCCTGATCCGCCAATTTGCGGGGCAGTGTCTCAAGCGAGTGCCATTGGACCGCCGCCTGCGCCTGCTGGGCGTGCGGGTGGGCTCCTTGCGGCGGGCGGATGCCATTGCGGAGGGGCTGCCGGCCCGCACCCCGCCGCGTCGCTCCAGTCGTCGTCGCGATGAAGAGATGACGCTGTCGCTTTTCCCCTCTTCTGCGGAGGAGCAGCCGGAGTGAGGGGGCTCAGCGAATGCCCAGCAACGCCACCGAGCCGGTTCGCGCCGGTAGCAGGCCGCTGAGGGGGACTACGCTGGCGCTGGTTTCCGGTTCGGCCACTCCGGTGGCAGGCGGGCCCGGCGGCGCCTCGCTGCCGGCTGCGCGCGGCGCGGTCACCTGTCCAAGCGCAAGCCTGGCCTCGGCAAGTCCCTGTCGGGCGGCGGCCCGGTACCATTTCCCCGCTTCTTCCTGGTCCGCAGCCGCGCCTTGTGACAGCAGACGGCCAAGCAGGTATTGCGCACGTGCATCGCCCTGCAGTGCCGCCTGGCGATAATACTGGCTTGCACGTTCCGGATCTCGCGGCAGGCCATGACCGGTTTCGTAAAGATAGCCCAGGTTGGCCTGCGCCAGCGGGAAGGAGCGGGCGGCGGCCCGCCGGTACCAGGCCACGGCCTGTGCCAGGTCTTGCCTGACTCCCTGGCCGCGTTCATAGAAGTAGCCAATGCTGGTTTCAGCGGGGGCATAGCCGAGTGCGGCGGCTTCACGTTGTAGTGCCATCGCCTGCAACGGGTAGCGCCGGACGCCAAGGCCTTCGTGATACAGCATGCCGAGGTTGGCAATAGCCGGGGCATAGCCCTGCCGGGCCGCGCGTTCATACCAGACGCGTGCCGCGGCAAAATCGCGCGGCAGCCCGCTGCCTTCGACCAGGAGCGCCGCATAGTTATTCTGGGCGCGGGGATGGCCCTGGGCGGCAGCCCGCGCATACCAGTGTGCCGCCTGGGCGGGATCGCGCCTTACTCCGCGCCCCAGCGAGTAGAGATAGGCGAGGCGGGTTTGAGCCTCGGCGTCATCCTGGAGCGCGGCCCGGCGGTACCACTCCGCTGCCAGCGCCGGGCTGCGGACGAGGCCCAGGCCGGCTTCCTGGAGCGCACCCAGCCGGGTCTGCGCGCGTGCATGGCCCTGTCTTGCGGCTTCGCGGTACCAGTGGGAGGCTAGGGCGGGATCGCGTGTCACGCCGCGGCCTGACTCATAGAGTTCGCCAAGATTGGTCTGGGGGAGAGCCTCGCCCTGGCGGGCGGCGCGCTGGTACCAGTAGGCCGCCAGGGGCAGGTTCTGCGTGACGCCGCGACCACTGGCGTAAAGCATGCCGAGGTTGTTCTGGGCCGCGGCATAGCCCTGCTCCGCCGCCTTGCGGTACCAGTGCGCCGCGAGCAGAAAGCTTTGCGGCTGCCCCAGGCCCTTTTCATAGGCCCAGGCGATATTGAAGCGCGCCGGGGCATAGCCCTGGTCACTGGCCCGGCGGTACCAGTACAGGGCCCGTGCCGGGTCCGCGGGCACACCCTTGCCGATACTGTGCAGGTAGCCGAGGCAGGATTGTGCCCGGGCGTTGCCCCCCAGGGCGGCTTTTTGCAGCCAGGACACAGCCTTGGCTGCATCCAGGGGAGTGAAGCGATCGGCTCCCGCCGCATAAAGCAGCCCGAGGCTGGCCTGTGCTTCCATGTCGCCGGACCGGGCGGCCGTCAGCAGCTCGCGCAGCCGCTGGCTGCGCCGCTCCGGCCCGGGCAGGCTGGCTTCCGGGGACGTTGGCAGGGTAAGGCGGGAGATGGAAGGGGGTGGCGCCTCGGTGTTGGCGACGATGACCGGCAGGGCGTCGGCGCGGGCCAGCAGGAGAAGCGCCAGCCCCGCGAGAAGTCCGTTTCTCTTCATGGCGTCGGCCTGGGTGGGGGCAGTGTCCGGCGCCATCCTGGCCCCGGCAGTGACAGCTATTCTGCCATCCCGGTCCTTGTCTTTTTAATAACACAAAAGACACATATTGCGGGCCAGGGCCAGGGCCAGGGCCAGGGCCAGGGCCAGGGCCAGGGCCAGGGCCAGGGCCAGGCTGGTCAGGGCAGAGGCACGCTTTCCCTGAAGCGGGGGCAGCCTGAAGAGCAGTGGGCCGTTTCCTGCCGCACCGGCGGCAGCCTCGTTCGGGCTGCTGCCGCGGGCACAGTCAGCCTTCACCGCCCACGGGGGCTCAGCGCCTCCCGGGCAGGAAGGGGCGGTCAGAAGTGGCGATCAGGCCGTCTCGCCGCGGATATAGCTCTCGAGCTGGCGGATCATGGATTGCTGGTCGGAGATGATGTCCTTGACCAGGTCGCCAATGGAGATGAGTCCGACCAGGCGCTCACCCTCCAGCACCGGCAGGTGGCGCAGGCGCTTGTCGGTCATCAGCAACATGCAGGCCTCGTTACTGTGCGTCGGGCTGACGGTGATGACGTCGGCGCTCATGATCTCGCTGACTTCGGTGTTGTAGGAGGAGCGCTCCATAAGCACCACTTTGCGGGCATAGTCGCGCTCGCTGATGATGCCCACGAGTTTCTCGCCCTCCACGACAACAAGGGCCCCCACGCCTTTGTCCGCCATCAGGGTGATGGCCTCGAGGACGGTGGCGGTGGGCCATATGCTGTAGAGCTGGGCATGGGGCTTGGCTTTCAGTATGTCGGCGACGGTCTTCATGATTCCTCCCTGATACGATGGGCCGGCAAGCAATCCCTTCTTGTAGCACAAGCCTGCCTCCCGGGTGAGAGGGCGCCTGTCTGAATCCGACAGTCAGAACGGGCCTGACGGCTTGACCCCAAAAGACAGGCAGCGACCTGAGTGGCGGTTGCTATCATCCGCATCCCCTTGAACCAGAGAGCATTTCCATGACCCAAGCTGAGCCGCGGCCCCGTGCTGGCACCCCGCACCACGAGATCGTCATCGTCGGCAGTGGATTCTCCGGTATCGGCATGGGCATCGCGCTCAGGAAGGCCGGTCGGCATGACTTCATCATCTTGGAGAGGGCCGACGACGTTGGCGGCACCTGGCGCGAGAACCACTACCCGGGCGCCGCCTGCGACGTGCCCTCCAATATGTACTCCTACTCCTTCGAGCCCAATCCGGACTGGTCGCGGACGTATTCGCCGCAGGCCGAGATCCTCGACTACATTCGTCACTGCGCCACCAAGTACGGCGTCCTGCCGCATCTGCGCTTCAACAGCGAGCTGCGCGAGGCGCGCTGGAACGCGGACGAGCAGCTGTGGCACCTGGCCACGGGCGGGGGCGACCGCTATACCTGCCGCTTCCTGGTGTCCGCCATTGGCGGCCTGTCGCGCCCGGCGCTGCCGAAGGTGAAAGGCCTGGAGAAGTTTGAAGGCCCCATGTTTCATTCCGCCGACTGGAATCACGACGTGGACCTGGCCGGCAAGCGTGTCGCCGTGATCGGGACGGGCGCCTCGGCCATCCAGTTCGTGCCGCAGATTGCGCCGAAGGTGGGCAAGCTGGTGCTGATGCAGCGCACGCCGCCCTGGATCATCCCCAAGCTCGACGTCAGCATTGATGAGCGCGTGCAGGGCCTTTTCCGCAAGCTGCCGCTGGCGCAGCGCCTGGCCCGCAACACGGTCTACTGGGTGAGCGAGACTTTCGGCCTCGGCTTTGTGCATCCGAAGCTGATGGCGGGCGTCGAGGCGGTGGCGCGCAATCATCTCAAGAGTCAGGTGCCTGATCCGGTATTGCGCGAGAAGCTGACGCCCAACTATGCGGTGGGCTGCAAGCGCGTGCTGTTCTCCAATAATTATTATCCGGCGCTGACCCGTCCCAATGTGGAAGTGGTGGCGGCCGGCGTCAAGGAAGTGAAGGCGCACAGCATCGTCGACAGCCAGGGCCGCGAGCACGAGGTCGACGTGGTCATCTGCGGCACCGGCTTTGATGTGCAGGATCCGCTCGGCCCGCTGCATGTCTACGACGAGGATGGTCGCGAGCTGCGCGAGCGAGGCTCGATGAGTGGCTACCTGGGCATTGCGGTGCCGAAGGTGCCGAATCTGTTCTTCCTGCTGGGCCCCAATAGTGGGCTGGGCCACAACTCGATCATCTTCATGAGCGAGGCCCAGATCGGCTACATCATGAAGTGCCTGGACGAGATGGATCGCCAGCAGGCGGGCGTCATCGAGGTGAGCGAGCGCGCCGCGCAGGAGTTCAATGACGACATCCAGCGCCAGCTGAAGAAGATGGTCTGGAATGCCGGTGGCTGCTCGAGCTGGTACCTCAACGAACGTGGTGAGAACAATACGCTGTGGCCGGGCTTTACCTGGAAATACTGGCTGAAGACACGCCAGCCGGAATTTGGCCATTTCGTGATGGCCCCGGCGCGAGTGAAGCAGGCGAGCTGATTCAGCCGGCAGGACTGCCCATAAAAAAGACCCGCATTGGCGGGTCTTTTTTATGGGCGCCGGAGCGACGGCGGTGCTGGCCGTCGACCGGTATCAGGCGACGGATTTCCTGCTGCGCGCCTTCGGCTTGTCTGCCGGGGCAGGGGCCTCGACCTGGCCGTCAGGCAGGGCTTGCGCATGCTCGGCGGCAAGTCGTCGTGCGAGCTCGTCGTATTGCGCCAGCAGCTCGGCGCGACGCTCCGGATCCATGTTGATCTTCTCGAGGTCGCCCTTGTAGTGGGTGATCACGCGCTCATCCATCACCTTGTACCACCAGCTCGGGAAATAGGCCGGCAGCAGCATGGAGGCGTAGCCGCCCGGCAGCTGGGGCGCCTTCTCGAAGTGGCGCAGGGCCTGGAAGGAGCGCGAGGGGTGCGCATGGTGGTCGGAGTGGCGCTGCAGCTGGTACAGGAACAGGTTGGTCACGATGTGGTTGCTGTTCCAGCTGTGCTCGGGCTGGGTGCGCACATATTTGCCGTCGTCGCCCTTCTGGCGCTTCAGGCCGTAGTGTTCCACATAGTTGATGACTTCGAGCAGGCTGGCGCCGTAGGCGGCCTGGCCGGCGAGGAAGGGAATGGCGCGGCGGCCACAGATGGCGGTGGTGACGCCAAAGAAAGCCGCGCTCATCGCCCAGCCCTGCAGCAGCTCGTTCTCGGTGGTCCAGAAGCCCTTGCCCTTGCGCTCGAGGCGTTCGGTCTCGATTTTCACCGCCGACTTGAAGCCGCCGATCACGGTGCGCGGCAGGAACTTCCAGAAGGACTCGCCGAGGCGGGAGCTGGCGGGATCTTCCGGGGTCGCCACGCGCTTGTGGTGGCCGAAGTTGTGCTCGACGGCGAAGTGCGTGTAGCCGGTGGGCGCAAGCGCGGCCATGGCGAGCAGGCGGCTGGCGCGGTCGTGCTTGTGGCCAAGCTCATGGGCGGTGTTGATGCCGATGCCGTTGATGGCGCCCACGGTGAGGGTGAGGCCGACGCGGTCGGCCATCGGGGTGTTCTTGCGGCTGGCCAGCCAGGCGCCAAGGAAGGTCATGGCGTACTGGCTGGGGATGAAGGCCTTCACGATGCGGCCGTAGTACTTGTCGTTCTCGAGACCCTGGACGGCGCTGGCCGGCGGGTTGCTCTTGTCCTCGCCGATCAGGCGGTCGAGGGCGGGAATGATGCCGTGGATCAGCGCCGGGCCGGTCCAGGCCAGGGCGCGCAGCTTCTTCGGGGCCACGGCATAGGCGGAAAGGGCGGCCAGGCCGATCACCGGCAGGGCCGGTCCCAGCAGCCACATATAGCGCTTGGGGTCCTGCCAGTTGGCGGCATCGGCATCGTTGGCCTGCTTCAGGAGTGCTTCGGGAGTCTGGGCGTTCATGGCTCACCTGTGTCGATATTCAAGAGTGGCTATTTTTCGGCCGGTACGGGGCCCCGGGCCAGCCTTCAAAAGCCGCCATTGCTGCGCCAAAAGCCGGCTGCCCGCGCAGGGGCAGGCCCTCAGGGTGGCTGGCTGGCGGGGGCGGATGCGGCCAATCCCGCGCTTGCCAGCGGCTAACAGAGGTACAACCGCACTCTGGCTGAGCCATGGCGTCCGCAAAGCTAAAGTGCGGGTTTGAAGCCGTGTGTCACAAGGAGGTGGCGATGAATCGCATCATTTTCCCGGCCGTGCTACTGGTCGCGGCTGAATTGCCTGCGGCACCGGCTGACCAGTCGCCCCTGCCCGGCGCCGACAAATCCGGGCAGACCCGCATGCTCGAGGCCGGCGCCCGTGCCCTGCAATCCGATACGCCATCGGCGGGCCTTGATATCCACCTCGTGGGCCTGCATCCGCTCAAGGATGAGCCAGCCCACCAGATGGCCGCCCACCACTACTGTCACCAGATGAATGAGGACTTCGCGCAGTGCGCACTGTTTGACGGCGCGGGTGCCCAGGCTCGCCTGACCGGAGTGGAGTACATCATTTCGGCGTCCTTGTTCGAATCACTGCCCGCGGTGGAGCGGCAATACTGGCATCCGCACAATTATGAAATCCTGTCCGGTCAGCTGGTGGCACCGGGCCTCCCGCCTCCTGCGGAGAAAGCCCTGATGCGGCACAAGATCAATAGCTACGGAAAGACCTGGCATCTCTGGAATACGGGCGCGCCTGGTGTGGCCGGCGAAGCCTTGCCGATGGGGGCGCCGCGGCTGGCGTGGTCCTTCAACCGGGATGGCGAGGCTGAGCCTGCCCTGCTCGCGGATCATCTCAAGCGACTGCGCATCGATCCGGAGAAGCTTCGCAGGGAACGCGAAGAGCTTCGTACGCTGGCGAAGCCCCAGGAGGGAGTGGATGTACTCAAGGGGCAGTTTGAGCGAGCGACGAGGGAGTTGCCCGGCGTAATACAGCGCGGGAGCGCGCGCCCGTCGCCCTGAGTGTCGGGTGCGGGCGCAGAGTCAGGCTTCAGTCATTTTCCTGCCCGCACTTTGCGGGAAACCGTAAGGAGTCGCACTCTGAGAGAGTGGCGGCATGAGCGCGGCACCTTGGTGGCCCGCGCTCATGCTATTGCGTGGCTTACTTACTGGTAGCTGCCACTGCCACTGCCACTGCCACTGCCACTGCCTGAGCCCGGCTTCTGGCTCCTGGGCTGGTTCTGCTGGCTCTTCATGTCGTCGGCGCGTTTTTCCATGCGGTCGGCCCGCTCGCGCATACGCTCCGCCCGGTATTTCATCATGTCGGCGCGGTGTGCCTCGAGCTTGCGTGCCTGCTCGGGCGTCAGCACATCCTTGATGTCATTGTAGGTTTCATCGCGCAGCTCATCTCGCTTCTCGCGAGCCTCTTTCATGATGTCGCGGATTTTCTGCTGCTGGTCATTGGTCAGGTTCAGGCCTTCACTGAAGCACTCTTCCATCTCTTCGCAGTCGTGCTTCATCATCATGCCGTGCTTCATGCTCTTGCCCTGTTGCGAGGCGGAGCCGCTGGAGGACTTGTCGGATCCAGGGCTGCCTTCGGCGAAGGCAAGGGGCGAAAGCAGGGCGCTGGCAATCAGGAGTACGGGGGTCATCTTCATGATTTTCTCCGGCTGAAAGGCCTGGCTGGCCTTGCGCCTAGGTCTAGCGAATTTCCGGAGCATCACCATGGCGTATTTGCTGAGGTCTGGTTGCTCAGGTGTTAGCCCGGACTTGGAGCCTGTTTAAGCAGGGCAGGCGACTTCTTGTCAGTCGGGATAAATCCCGACCTCGCGGAATAGGCGCTTAACCGGGCGGCCAGAGGCCTGCCGGTGGGCGAGCCCTAGCGTTGGACCTGCGGCGCGGCAGCGGCATCTGACTGTTGCAGGTCGCGCGCCCTGACGCGCTGCAGTTGCGCGGGCGTCAGCAAGTTCAGGACGGCCCGGCGGGTTTGCCGCTGTAGCTCTTCCTGCTGACGCCGGTTTTTTTCGTAGATGCCCTGCAGGGCCCTCTGCTGCTGAGGTGTCAGTTCGATTTCGCCCGGCAGGCAGGGGGTGCCCGGAGGGCAGGGGCGGCTCCCGAAGCGATCGGCCAGTGCGAAGGTGAGCGGAAAGGCCAGCATGCTGGCGAAGATCACGATGTAGGCGGCTTTCATGGGCATGTCCTTATGCGGGCCGTTCCTGTGTGAGGTTAACGGGAGGTCGAGGGTGTCGCTGTAGCAGGATGACCTGTCAGGGTGGGGGAAATGACCGCATCAGCAGCGAGTCCGTTCTCCTGTGTCTGACAAGGGTAACGAGGCTGTGTTCTGGCTGGCGTCCGGACCGTGCCCGGCTATGACTTAACGGGAGCCGACCTCTACGAGGCGCCGGAAAGGAGCCAGCCATGTTGCAGATGAATATTGCGGAGCTTGAGCGAGTACGAAAGGAATGCCTGGGACTGGTACGCCAGCGGGCGCGCCTCGCTGCCCTGGTCGCTGTCGTCCCGGTGCCGGGCCTCGATGTGGCCGCCGAGGCGCGCCTGCTTTCCCGGCTCTTGCCCGAGATCACCGAGCGCTTCGGCCTGTCGCCGGAAAAGATCCGCCAGATGCCCACCGCGCAACGCGAGCAGGCCGCTTGGCAGATGCGCAGCCGCCAGCCGGGATTTATCGGGCAGGTGGCGTCACCGCTGCTCTTGCGGCGTCAGCTGGGGGGGCAGGTCGGCCGTCTTCTGGCGACCCAGGTAGCCAAGTTCATTCCCCTTGCCGGCTCGGCGGCGGCGGGCTGGCTGGGCTATGAAGTGGTGGCGCGGATCGCGCGGCGTTACATCGACGAGTGCCATGAGGTGGCAAGCACGCTCTGGCGCGAGCAGGGACCGCCGTCCCTGCCGGCGGCCAGCCCGGGGTGACGGAGGAGCAGCTCTCCTGGGGGTGGCGCCGCTGAGGATCGTAGGGGGGGGCCGAAAGGCAGTTATTGACGCCGGGCGGGGGTGGCGGTCGTAGTCGTAGCGGACTAAGTTTGCGCAAAGAGGATTGATGCCGGCACTCATCCGGTGTCCGGCCGGAGTAACGGTCGCAGAGCTCCGGATCCGGTGCAGGCGGCGGGGGGACGATGAAACGACAGGACGACGCCAGCCGGCTGCCACCCGAAGGCGGGCCGACGGGAATTTCGCAGCGGGATGAAGCCCGCTATCGCCTGATTCTCGAAACCGCCAGCGAGGGCATCTGGAGTACGGATGCCGAGGCATTGACTGACTATGTAAGTCCCCGGCTGGCCCGCATGCTCGGCTACGACGTGGCGGACATGCTCGGGCGTCCCCTGACGGATTTCCTGGACTCGGGGCCTGAAGACGACAGGGGGCTCCTTCAGCAGCGGGCCGGTGGCGGCGAGTACGAGGCACGCCTGCGTTGCCGCGATGGCGGCTGGCTCGAGGTGCACTTGGCCACGGGGCCGTTGCTGGCACCCGATGGCGGCTATCTCGGCGCGCTGGCCATGGTCACGGACATCAGTTCGCGCCGCCGGGCAGAAGAGGCGCTGCGCTTCAGCGAAGAGCGGTTCCGCGCGCTCTGGGACGCCGCCGTGGATACGGTGGTGGTGCTGGACAAGGACAGCTGCATTCTTTACGCCAATCCCGCCCTGCTCGGTATCTTCGGATATCAACCCGAGGATGTCGTCGGGCGTGACCTGGGCCTGCTGCAGCCCGAGCGCCTTCGCGAAGCGCACCGGCGCGGCCTCGCCCGCTACCTGGAAAGTGGCGTGCGCAGGCTGGACTGGCATGCGGTTCGTACCACCGGTCTGCACCGGGATGGCCACGAATTTCCCATCGAGGTTTCTTTCAGTCACATCACGCAGGGGGGCGAAGCGTTTTTTGCCGGCTTCCTGCGCGATATTTCCGAGCGCGAATACATTGCGGCGCGCGAAAAGGCGCGTATCCAGACCTTGCAGATGATTGCCGCTGACGCGCCGCTGGATGATGTGCTCCATACCATCGTGCGCAGCATGGAGACGCAACACGCGGGCACAATGTGCAGCATCCTGCTGCTCACCCCGGACGGCGGGCACGTGCGCACGGGCGCCGCGCCCGGCTTGCCCGATGCTTATACTGCAGCTATCGAAGGCGCGCCCATCGGGCCCCGTGCCGGCTCCTGCGGGACGGCGATATACAGCGGGCAGCGCATCATCGTGGAGGATATTGCCAGCGACCCGTTGTGGGCGGATTACCGCGAGCTGGCGCTGGGTGCCGGCCTGGGTGCCTGCTGGTCGGAGCCTATCCGCAGCGCGCGGGGCCAGGTGCTGGGGGCTTTTGCGATCTATCATCACAGCGCGCATGCGCCCGCCGCCCGCGACCTCGAGGACATCACCGCGGCCGCGCACCTGGCCGCCATAGCCCTTGACCGGCAGCAGGCGCGCGCGGAACTCGTCGATCTCAACGCCAGCCTCGAGCAGCAGGTGTTGCGGCGTACCGCGGAACTCATGCAGGCCAAGGAGCAAGCCGAGGCGGCCAGTCGCGCCAAGAGCGAGTTTGTCTCCAATATGAGTCATGAAATCCGGACGCCCATGCACAGCATCATCGGATTGTCGCACCTGATGCTGGCGACCTCCCTGAATGCCCGCCAGCTTGATTACATGGACAAGATTGCACAGTCGGCGCAGCATCTGCTCGGCATTGTCAACGATATCCTGGATTTCTCGCGCATCGAAGCCGGCCGGCTCGAGATCGAGCACCTGGACTTCAGCTTTGCATCCGTCTTTGAAAATCTCCGGAGCCAGCTTGGCGAGAGCGCGGCGCGCAAGGGCCTGCGCCTGGTGCTGACGCTCGACCCGGCCTTGCCGACCCATGCGCAGGGAGATGCGCTGCGGCTCGGCCAGGTCCTCATCAATCTGGCCGGCAATGCGATCAAGTTCAGCGAGCGTGGCGAGGTGGTGATTGCCGCGCAGCGACTTCCGGTCGAAGGCTCAGGCTTGCGCGTGCGCTTCGAAGTGCGCGACGAAGGCATCGGCCTGGGCGAGGAGGAAGTGGGGCGCCTCTTCCAGTCCTTCCAGCAGGCCGACAGCTCCACGACCCGGCGCTACGGTGGCACCGGGCTCGGCCTCGCCATCAGTCGCAAGCTGGTGGAGCTGGCGGGCGGCGAGATTGGCGTGAGCAGCCAGCGGGGCCAGGGCAGTACTTTCTGGATCGAGCTGCCTTTCGGGGTCGCGGACGGCGTCGCCCCTGTGGTGCCGGCCGTGCTGCCGGAGGAAGTCCTGCGCGGGGGAAAGGTCCTGTTGGTGGAGGACAATCTCGTCAACCAGTTCGTGGCGCGGGAACTTCTGCAGCACGTGGGACTGACGGTGACCATCGCCGGCAACGGGCTGGAGGCGCTTGAGTGCCTGCAGGCGCAGGGCTTTGACTGCGTTCTCATGGATGTGCAAATGCCGGTGATGGACGGATTTGAGACGACGCGTCAAATCCGGGCCACGCCCGGCCTGGAGGACACCCTGGTCATCGCCATGACCGCCAATGCCGGCAGCGAGGACCGTGAACGTTGCCGCGCCGCCGGTATGGATGCCTTCATTACCAAGCCCATCCGTCTGCCGTTGCTGTACAGCGTACTGGCCGAGGCGCTGGCGAAGCGGGCGCCGCTCAGGGCGGAGTGAGGACCAGGAAGCGGGTCAGGTGCGCCGCGACTTGCGGGTAAAGGTCGCGCGGCACCTGGGCGCCCAGCTTGCGCAACATGCGCTTGAACAGCGACAGCATCACCGAAATCACGCCATCCAGTGTCTTGTTCACCACGAAATTGAACTTCATCAGGCGCTTGGGCTCATGCACGAGCTGCTCCAGGGCGACTTCGAGCACTTCGATAAGCACTTCGATGCCCTCATCCAGCTGCTTGGCGCTGCCATCGGCCAGGCCGGCCAGGTTGCGCTGCGCCCGGGCGGCGAGCTGCGCGCTGATGGGGAAGTAGGTGAAGTGCCGGGTTGAGCCTTCGCGGTCGAGGGCGTGGGTCATCGCATTGAAGTGGTTGATGACCGGGATGATGCGCTCGCTGGAGAAGAAGCCGATGACCCAGTTGAGCGAGCTGTGGATCTTCTCCTTGATTTCCTCGCCGGTGGCGATGGCTTCCTTCATCACGGACGAGGGATGGCTGCGGTTGATCTCGTAGAGCATCTCGAAGAAGACATGGTCCAGCACGTCGCAGTAGGCGTCGGCGAGGAGCTGGGCGCCCAGCTTCTTGTCACTTTCGGACAGGCGCGTGCGGGAACGCTCGGTCAGCGTCGCCAGGCCATCGGCAACATGCGGGCGAAGGGGGACGGCAATATAAGGGGGCTGGAACTTCATGCGGCACTCCACCGGTGAAACCGCGAGGCTAGGCTATTAGCGGCCCGGGATTCAAGGGCCGGAAAGCCCATCCACTTGCTCCTTTTGAGCAATGTCGCAAAAGGGCCCGCGGGTCTTGCCGGGCCTCAGGGGGCGGCACAAAATGGCGGCATGTCCACTTTCGTTTATCCTGCGCAGCTGGCATCTCTTGTGGGGTCCTGGCCGGGTCCTGCCTCAGGCGCCAGCCGGTCAATTACCTTGCCTTCCCTGCTAATGCCTGTCAGTCCCCGGGGCTGGCCGGACGCTCACCTGATGGCGTCGCGGCCCCGGCCGGAGAGCAAACATGAATCCGTATTCCGATCCTGAAGACGCTGGCCGGTTGGCTGCCCCGGCCCTGCCACTCACGCGCCGGCGCTTCGTGCAGGGCATGGCCCTGGGTGGGCTGGCCCTGGCCCTCGGCTGGCCGCGCCGCGGCGAGGCGGCTCCTGAACTGAAGGGCAGCGTGCTGGACCTGCGCATCGGCGAGCAGCGAGTGAACCTCACCGGGGCCACGCGCACCGCCATCACCGTCAACGGTTCCCTGCCGGCGCCCGTGCTGCGCGTGAAGGAGGGTGAGCTGCTGACGGTCACCGTCACCAATGCGCTGGCCGAGGATACGTCCATCCACTGGCACGGCATCCTCCTGCCCGCCAACATGGATGGCGTCCCCGGCATGAGCTTCAACGGCATCCGTCCCGGCGAAACCTTTACCTACCGATTCCCGCTGCAGCAGGGGGGCACCTACTGGTACCACAGCCACTCCTCGATGCAGGAGGCGCGCGGCCTCTATGGCGCCCTCATTGTCGAGCCGCGCGAGCCCGAGCCCTTCCGCTACGATCGCGACCACGTGATTCTGCTCTCCGACTGGAGCGACGAGGATCCACACCGCATTCTTGCCAGGCTGCGCAAGCAGCCCACCTATTACAATTTCCAGCAACGCACCGTGGGTGATTTTTTTCGCGACATCAAGGCCCGCGGCCTGAAGGCGGCCTGGGCGGACCGGCGGATGTGGGGTGACATGCGCATGACTCCCACCGATCTGGCCGATGTGTCCGGCTACACCTATACCTATCTGGTTAACGGCACGACCCCTGCGGGCAACTGGACGGGCCTGTTCCGCCCCGGTGAGAAAGTGCGGCTGCGCTTCATCAATGCCGCGGCCATGACTTATTTCGATGTGCGCATCCCGGGCCTGAAGATGACCGTGGTACAGGCTGATGGCCAGAATGTAGAGCCGGTACTCATCGACGAGTTCCGCCTGGGCGTGGCGGAAACCCTGGACGTGATCGTGGAGCCGACAGCGGATGCCTATACGGTGTTTGCGCAAAGCATGGATCGCAGTGGCTTTGCCCGCGCCACCCTGGCCACGGCCGCCGGCCTCGACGCGCCCGTGCCGGCGCTGGATGCGCGGCAGGAACTCAGCATGGCCGACATGGGTCACGGCAGCATGGATCATGGTGCTCATGCGGGCCACGCCATGCCGGCGCAAGCTCATCCGGCCACCGAGACCGGCAACCCCGGTGTCGACATGCAGGCGATGACGCCGATGCCGCGGCTGGACGATCCGGGCGTTGGCCTGCGCGGCAATGGCCGCAAGGTGCTGACCTATGCCGATCTGAAAAGCGTCTTTCCCGATCCGGACGGCCGTGCCCCCTCGCGCGAGATCGAGCTGCACCTGACGGGGCATATGGAGCGCTACGTCTGGTCCTTCGACGGCGTGCCGTTCTCGGGCGCCGAGCCCATCATCCTGCGTTACGGCGAGCGGGTACGCTTCACACTGGTCAACGACACCATGATGGAGCATCCCATCCACCTCCACGGCATGTGGAGCGACCTCGAGGACGAGCAGGGCAATTTCCTCGTGCGCAAGCACACCGTGAGCATGCCGCCGGGCACGAAACGCAGTTACCGGGTGACGGCGGATGCGCTCGGGCGCTGGGCATATCATTGCCACCTGCTCATGCACATGGACCTCGGCATGTTCCGCGAAGTGAGGGTGCTGCCATGAGTCAGTTGCGGCGGAGGGCGTTACTCCCGCTGATAGCGTGGTGCCTGCCTGTAGCGGGTCTGGCACTCGAGGATCATTCGGGCCATGTCATGCCGGCGGAGGCCTTGCCCGCCGCGGTGGCGCCGGCCGAAGATCATTCGCAGCACGGGCAGGCACCCAAGGTCGAGCCGCCTGCCACTCCCGTCGAGGATCACTCAGGGCACGCGCCGGCGGCACCAGCTCCCGAGCCAGACAGGGCTCCGCGCAATGCGCCGGCGGATCCGCATGCGGGTCATCGCGGACATGGCCGGCATCCTGTGGTGGCCCCCGCGGCACCCGTGCCGGGACCGGTATTGCCCGCGCCCGATCCGGAGCGGCTCCGTGCCGCCTTTCCCGAACTGGCCCCGCATGCGCATATGCAGGCGGCCCCTTGGGCCAAGGTCGTGCTCGACCGCCTCGAGGCCCAGGAGGCCGGCGATGACACGGCGCTGGCCTGGGAGGGCCGCGCCAGTTGGGGCCGCGAATTCGATCGCCTGGCGTTGACCAGCGAGGGCGAGCGGCTGCACGGCGACACCGAGGAATTGCGTCACGAGTTGTTCTGGAGCCACGCCTTCTCCCGCTGGTGGGAGAGCCGGCTCGGCCTGCGTCGCGATGACGGCCAGGGGCCGGCGCGCAGTTGGGTGGGCGTGGGTGTCGAAGGGCTGGCGCCGATGTTCATCGAGGTCTCGGCGGTCGCCTATGTCGGCGAATCGGGACGGACGGCCTTTACGCTGGAAGCCGAATACGAGGCACGCCTCACCAATCGCCTCATCCTCCAGCCACGGCTGGAGCTTAACGCGCATGGCGAGGACGACGCCCAAAAGGGCATCGCGAGCGGGCTGTCGGATACCAGCCTGGGCCTGCGCCTGCGCTACGAGATCCGCCGCGAGCTGGCTCCCTACGCGGGGGTGGAGTGGAACCGGCTGCACGGTGACAGTGCCCGGCTGGCGCGTCGTGCCGGCGAGCGTGAGGGCGAGGCGCGGGCGGTGGCGGGACTGCGCATCTGGTTCTAGTGTGGCATCAGGGGCCGCCCCGGTGGGCGCGCTCGCCGCGGGTTTTCCACAGTGAAAACGCGATGCCGCCCGCGAGCAGGCTGAAGGTGATCGCGAGCGAAAGCAGGGCGGGTACCTTGCCGCCAAAGACGAAGTCACCCAGGAAGATCTTGGCGCCAATAAAGACCAGCACCAGCGCCAGCGCGTACTTGAGGTAGTGGAAGCGGTGGATGATGGCCGCCAGCGCAAAATAGAGCGCGCGCAGCCCGAGAATGGCGAAGATGTTCGAGGTGTAGACAATATACGGGTCGGTGGTGATGGCGAAAATGGCCGGCACGCTGTCCACCGCGAAGATCAGGTCGACGATTTCCACCATGCAGAGCGTGAGAAAGAGCGGCGTCACCCACCAAACCTGCTGCGACGGATTCTGCGCATGCGGCGCCCGCACAAAGAAGTCATGGCCATGCAGCTCCGGCGTCACGCGCAGGTGGCGGCGCAGGAAGGCGAGGATGGGATTTTTGCCGATCTCGGGTTCCTGGTTCACGCTGAACAGCATCTTGAGGCCGGTGACGATAAGGAAGGCGCCGAAGATGTAGAGCACCCAGGCGTAGCGGGCGACCAGCGCGGCGCCGAGGCCGATCATGAGGGCGCGCAGCACGATGACCCCGAGGATGCCCCAGAACAGTACGCGGTGCTGGTAGAGGGCGGGCACCGCAAAATGCGTGAAGATAAGCGAGATGACAAAGACGTTGTCGAGCGACAGGCTTTTCTCGACCAGAAAGCCGGTGTAGTAGTTCACCGCGCTGGCCGGCCCGAGCTGGAGCCAGACCCACAGGCCGAAGAGCAGGCCGGCGGTGATGTAGAAGGCGGACAGCTTGAGGCTTTCCCTGACCCCGATGACATGATCCTTGCGGTTCAGCACGCCCAGGTCGAAGGCCAGCAGCGCCAGCACCGTGGCCATGAACACCAGCCACAGCCAGAGGGGCTTGCCCAGCCAGTCCATCCACAGCATTTCCATGGCGGCGACTCCTGCGGCGGCGCCAGAGGCCGCGTGCAATGCCCGTGCCTGGCCTTCATCAAGGGACAGGGAACCGGACGACCCTCGCGGGCCCGTTGGCCATGCCAGTCCGGGACCGGCGCCCGGGTCTTTTGCCTGAGTGTAGATGGCAGGCGCCGGAAGGGCCCGGGCCGGTGGCGCCACTCATCCGTTACAGGCGGGCCTTATTGCGGTCCCAGTGGCCAGCCCATGCCCAGCCAGAGCGCGAGGAAGGCGGTCCAGGCGAGCAGCAGGGCGAGCGAGTAGGGCAGCATCAGCGCCATCAGCGTGCCGATGCCGGTGTCCTTCTGCCAGCGCTGGGCAAAGGCCACCACCATGGCGAAATAGGGCATCAGCGGCGTGATGATGTTGGCCGTGCTGTCGCCGACGCGGTAGGCGGCCTGGGTGGCTTCGGGGGCGACCCCGGCGAGCAGGAACATGGGCACGAAGACCGGGGCCATCAGTGCCCATTTGGCCGAGGCCGAGCCGATGAAGAGGTCGACCAGCGCCGTCAACAGGACAAAGCCCACTAGCAGCAGCACCGGCGAGAGATCGAGCGCGCGCAGGCCACCGGCGCCGGTGATGGCCAGCATTTCACCCAGCTGGCTCCATTTGAACCAGGCCACGAACTGCGCCGCGAAGAACATCAGCACGAGGTAGCCGGCCAGCAGGCGCAGGGTGTCCTCCAGCGCCGGCACGCAGTCCCCGGCCTTTTGCCAGACGCCGGAAAGGCGGCCGTAGAGCAGGCCCGCGATGCCGAAATACACTGCCACCAGCACCACGATGCCCTGCAGCAGCGGTGATTTCAGCATGCTGCCGTCCTCCCCGCGCAAAAAGCCGCTTTCCGGCAGCAGTCCCCAGAGGCAGAAGGCAGTCAGGATCAGCGTCCAGATGGCCACGGCGAGAGCGCCGGCCGGGTGCAGGCCTTCCACCTCCACGATGGCCTCGGTCGTGGTGTCTGAAAGGCGGGGGATCACCAGCCAGTGCGTGACCGCGGCAATGACGCCGGCGACCAGGAACGAGGACGCGGCCATGAACCAGTAGTTGGCGGTGATGGCGACGGTGGCCGCGGGGGCGACGGTGCGCGCGGCCTCGGTGGTGATGCCGGCGAGCATGGCATCGGCCGGGCTGATCAGCAGGTTGGCGGCATAGCCGCCGGAAACGCCGGCAAAGGCGCAGGCGATGCCCGCCAGCGGCGGCAGGCCGGCGCGGTGGAAGAGCAGGGCGGCGAGCGGGATCACCACCACGTAGCCGGCATCCAGCGCCACATGCGAGAGCACGCCGGCAAAGGCGACCAGGAAGGGCAGGCCGCGGCGGCGCGTGAGCTGTACCAGCGCCGCCAGCAGGCCGCCCAGCAGGCCGGCGCGTTCGGCAAGGCCGAGCCCCAGCATGGCGACGATGACCGGCCCGACCGGGGCGAAGCCGGTGAAATTGGAGACGGTGTCGGTGAGGATGCGCCGCAGGCCTGCCGCGGACAGCAGGTTGACCGCCGTCACCGTGCGGCTGCCGTCCGGCCAGGTCACCTGCCAGCCGCTGAGGGCCACCAGCGCCGAGAGCAGCAGCACAAAGCCGCACAGCCACACAAAAAGCCAGGTGGGCGAGGGCAGGCGGTTGCCGGCGGCTTCGAGTCGGTCGAGCAGGCGCAGGAGCGGAGTGGCCATGTGGCGTTCCCTGGCGGATGGCTGGAAGGCTGGTGGCCTGAAGCGCCGAGCCTAGCGCAGGCGGGGCCGCAAATCTCCCGGGGTTGGCTTGGCCGCCGGGCTTTTCCGCGGCTGCCCAGGCGGGGCCAGGCTTGCTGCATCCGGCAGGGGGGCGGCTTTCTGCTGTCGTCGCGGCGCCGGTCGGGCCGTGGCTCTTGCCGGCGGCGCCCGGGATTACACAGAAGCTAAGCGCAAGGCTTGGGATGGCGGGGGCCATCCCCCATAATCCTGAAAACCTCACCATCGAGCATTCCCGTGACCGAGCTGTCCCTGCCCCCGGCCCACCCGGCTTTCGAGCCCGTCCGCGCCGTCCCGATTCCCTCGCTCAATCTCACCGTGGCCGAGTACCGCCACCGCAAGACCGGCGCCACCCATTACCACCTGGCCGCCGACAATCCGGAAAATGTGTTCCTGGTCGCGCTGCGCACCATGCCCATGGATTCCACCGGCGTCGCGCACATCCTCGAGCACACCGCGCTGTGCGGCTCGCGCAAGTTCCCGGTGCGCGATCCCTTCTTCCTGATGATCCGGCGCTCGCTCAATTCCTTCATGAATGCGATGACCTCCAGCGACTGGACGGCTTATCCCTTCGCCAGCCAGAACCGCAAGGACTTTGATAACCTGCTCTCCGTCTACCTCGATGCGGTGTTCTTCGCTCGCCTCGACCCGCTGGACTTCATGCAGGAAGGCATCCGCGTCGAGTTCGAGAAGCCGGACGACCCCGACAGCCCGCTCGTCTACAAGGGCGTGGTGTTCAACGAGATGAAAGGCGCCATGAGCTCGGTGAATTCCGTGCTCTGGGAAGCCATCAATACCCACCTCTACCCGACCACGACCTATCACTACAACTCCGGTGGCGATCCCGAGGTCATTCCCGACCTGCGCTATGAAGACCTGGTGGCCTTCTACAAGGAGCACTACCACCCCAGCAACGCCGTGTTCATGACCTATGGCGACATTCCCGCCATCGAACTGCAGGCGACGTTCGAGGAACAGGCGCTGAAGGAGTTCAGCGCGCTGCCCGAGCAGATCCGCGGCCACGACGAGGTGCGCTATACCGCGCCGCTGGCCGTGCAGGAAAGCTATGCGCTCGACGAGGAGGACACGGCCGAGAAAACCCATATCGTGCTGGGCTGGCTGCTGGGCCATACCGCCAACCTGCGCGAGCGCTTCGAGATCGAGCTGCTTTCCGGCGTGCTGCTGGAGAATTCCGCCTCGGCCTTGCGCCAGTTCCTCGAGACCACCGAGCTGGGCGAGGCGCCGTCCTCTCTGCTGGGCGTCGATGACTCCGGCCGCCAGCTCACCTTCCTCTGCGGCATCGAGGGCTCCGAGCCCGATCGTGCCGACGCGCTGGAGCAGGGCGTGCTGGCCGTGCTGCGCCAGGTTGCTCATGACGGCGTGGAGCTCGAAGATGTGGAGGCCGTGCTGCACCAGCTTGAGCTGTCGCAGCGCGAGATCGGCGGCGATCACTATCCCTACGGTCTGCAGCTCATCATGAACGGCCTGGGCGCCGTGCTGCACGATGGCGACCCGGTGTCCCTCTGGGACATCGACGCCGTGCTGGCCGAGCTGCGCGAGGCCATCCTCGACCCGGGCTATATCAAGGGCCTGGTGCAGCGCTGGCTGCTCGACAATCCGCATCGCGTGCGCGTCACCCTGGTGCCGGACACGACCCTCAGCCAGCAGCGGCAGGAGAAGGAAGCCGATCGCCTGGCGCAGATCCGGGCGGCGCTGACTGCCGAGGAAGCAGCGCGCATCCGGCGCGATGCCGAGGCGCTGAATGCGCGGCAGATGCAGAAGGACGACCCGGAAATCCTGCCACTCGTGGGACGCGAGGACATTCCCGCCGAGCTGCGCGTGGCGCAGGGCAGCGAATCGGTGCTGCACATCGGTCGCGAGGAAGTGCCGCTGGCGGTCTTTGCCCAAGGCACCAACGGCCTGCTCTATGAGCAGATGATCTTTGATTTGCCGCCGCTGGCGACCGAGGAGCTGGAGCTGTTGCCGCTGTATTCCGCCCTGGTCAGCGAGCTGGGCGCCGGCAATCGTGACTATCTCGAGATGCAGCAGTGGCAGTCCCGGGTGTCCGGCGGCCTGCGCATGAGTTATTCCGTGCGCGGCGACCTGCACGAGGCCGGCAAGGGCCTGGGCCACCTCATCCTCTCCGGCAAGGCGCTGGAGAACCAGGGTCACGCCTATAACGAGCTTATGCGTGCTACCCTCGAGGAGCTGCGCTTTGATGAAGCCAATCGTGTGCGCGAGTTCGTGGCGCAGATGAAGGCGCGCTGGGAGAACAGCGTGACCGGGCAGGGCCATTCGCTGGCCATGCAGGCCGCATCCTCCTCCTTCAGCGCGGTGGCTGGCTTCAACCAGCTGGTTTCCGGCCTGCACGGCATTCGCCGTATCAAGGCGCTGGACGCCGGCATCGCCAACGATGATGCGCTCGACCAGTTGCTGGCCCGCCTCGGCGGCTTGCATGCCAAGGTGCTGTCGGCGCCGCGCCGCTTCCTGCTGATCGGCGAGGCCGAGCGCCTGCCGGCGCTGCAGTCGGCGCTGGCCGCGACCTGGGGCAATAGCCGCTACACGCCGCTGGCCGAGCCCTTTCATTTCGCCGTACCGCAGCGCCAGGACAGCGTGGCCTGGCTGGCCAATACCCAGGTGCAGTTCTGCGCCAAGGCCTATGCCGCGGTGCCGGTGGAACATCCCGACGCCGCGCCGCTCATGTTGCTGGGCGGCTTCATGCGCAACGGTTTCCTGCATGGCGCCATCCGCGAGCGTGGCGGCGCCTATGGCGGCGGCGCCAGCTATGACAGCAATGCCTGCGCCTTCCGCTTCTATTCCTACCGCGATCCCCGCCTGGAAGAGACGCTCAAGGATTTCGACGCCAGCGTGCAGTGGCTGCTCAACGACAAGCACGAGCAGCGCCAGCTCGAGGAGGCCGTCCTTGGTGTCATCTCCGACATGGACAAGCCACTGTCGCCCTCCGGCGAGGCGCGCATGGCCTATCACAATGCGCTCTACGGCCGCACGCCCGAGCAGCGCCGGCGCATGCGTGAGCGCATTTTGGGGGCGAGCATGGACGACCTGCGCCGCGTTGGCGCGCAGTACCTGACGGGCGAGGCGGTGACGGTGGTGGTGATGCCGGCAGCCAAGGCTTCTATCGCAGAAGGCCTGGGGTTGAAGCTGGAACGTTTGTAAAGGAAGAGGAGGGCGCGGAGCCTGGGCTTCGCGTGTCGTCGTGGTCGCATGAAGTTGCCTGTGGCCACGTCTTTTCCTCGAATTGATGCGCCAATACGAGAGCGGGCTTTGCGTACTTCACTGCCGAGCCCCTCTTTCAAACAAGAACCGGCATTGCCCGGCACCGGGCGGGCTTTCGAAGCTTTTGAACAGAATCCCATGACCAAACCGTTCCTGCATTTTGCGCATGCCAATGGCGTGCCTTCAGCCGTCTACAACAAGATGCTGCATGGCCTGGAGGACGCCTTCGAGGTGCGAACCCTCGCCGTGCTCGGCAACGATCCCCGCTATCCGGTCACCGACAACTGGCCGTGGCTGGTGGAGCAGGTGGCGGACTCCATCCGTGAGCAGTGCGAGGGCCCGGTGATCGGTGTCGGTCACTCCATGGGCGGGCTTTGTACCTTTATGGCCGCGCATAAGTATCCCGAGCTGTTTCGCGCCGTGGTCATCATGGATCCGCCTGTCATCAACGGCTGGGCAGCGCTCAGTTTCGGCGCCATGAAGAAGCTGGGCATGGCAGACCGCATCACGCCGGCCGGCAAGAGCGCCGGTCGCCGCGAGATCTGGAGCTCGCGGGATGAAGTGCGGGCCAGCCTCGGCAAGAAGAAGTTCTTCCAGGCTTTTGATCCTGACTGCTTCGAGGATTACCTGTTGTTCGGCTTCACCAACACCGAGAGCGGCGTGCGCCTGACCATTCCGGTTGCCGCCGAGGTCGCTATCTTCAGGGCCACGCCGCACGATGCCTGGCGTTATCGCCGTCCGCTGCAAGTGCCGGGCGTGCTGCTGACCGGCGCGCAAAGCGAGTTTGCCGGCACCGGCTTTGGCGAGCGCATGGCGCGCCAGCACCGGCTGCTGCACGAGAAAGTGGAAGGCGGGCATATGTTCCCGCTGGAGAGACCCTTGCTTACCGCTGCCGCGATTCGCAGCAGCCTCGCGCAGCTCGGGGTGGGGGGGTGAGTGCGGTCGAACGTGAGTTCCTGAGCAAGGGCCGTCGCATTGCCGCGCGCTGCTGGCATGATCCGGCCTTGCCGCCGCTGCTGGCGCTGCACGGCTGGCAGGACAATGCCGCGACCTTTGATCGCCTGGCGCCCCTGCTGCCGCAATTTCATATCGTGGCCATGGATTTCGCCGGTCATGGCTTCAGCGACTGGCGTCCCGAAGGCGCCCGCTACCATACCGTGGACCATGTCGATGATGTGCTGGCGGTGGTGGACGCGCTGGGCTGGGACAGGTTCTCGCTGCTGGGGCACTCCATGGGCGCGGGAATCGGCGTGTTGCTGGCCGGCGCCCTGCCGGAGCGCCTGCAGCGGCTGATGCTGATCGATGGCATCGGGCCGTGGCCGGCGACGCCGGAAGAGGGCCCGGGCATCCTGCGCGACGCCCTGCAGGAGTGGCGGGCATGGGAGCCGCGTCCGGAGCGGGTATTCGAGAATTTCGAGGCGGCGGTGACGGCGCGGCGACGCGGATTTACGCCCCTCAGTGAGGTGGCATCGCAGCTGCTTTGCACCCGTGGTGTAAAAGCCGTGCCGGGTGGCTATAGCTGGACGCTGGATCGGCGCGTGCGCCAGCACTCGCCGCTGCGTTTTACCGAGGCGCAGGCGCAGGCCTTTTTGTCAGAGATTGCGGCGCCCCTGCTGCTGGTGCGGGCGGATCCCGCCTTTCCGGGCGCGGCGGCGATGTTCGAGGAACGCTGGAAGGTGATCCGCAACGGCACGCTGCACAGCGTGCCGGGCAGTCATCACCTGCATCTCGAGGAGCAGGCGCCGCAGGTGGCGGCGCTGATTACGGAATTCTGCGCTGGCAGGTGAGTTTCGGGCAGTGTTCAGCCGCGGCCGGCGAGCTTGCGCGCCTGGCGGATTAGCTCGAAGCGGAAGGCTTCCGGTTGCTGCTGCTTGAGCTCCCAGGTCTGGCGCGCGTGCGGGTGCGGCAGGAAGAGGGTGTCGCCTCGCGCCACCGCCTCCAGGATGGCCTCGGCGATGTCGTCCGCGGACAGGTCCGAGCTGGCCAGCAGCCTCGGCAGGGCCGCCTTCATGGCCTCGTCCTGCGTGCGCAGGGATTCGTTGAGGTTGGTCTGGAAATAGGAAGGGCAAACCGCAAGCGTGAGAATGCTCCAGGGTGCGAGCTCGACCGTCAGTGACTCCGACAGCGCCACCACGCCCGCCTTGGCGACGTTGTAGCTGCTCATCCCCGGCGGGTTGAGCAGCCCGGCCATGGAGGCGATGTTGATGAACTGTCCCCCCTCCTGGCGCTTGAACAGCGGCGTAAAGGCGCGGCAGCCGCGCACCACGCCCAGCAGGTTGATGTTGAGCATCCACTCCCAGTCGCCTTCGCTGATGCTGTCAAAGCGACCGCCTCCGGCGACACCGGCATTGTTCACCATGATGTCGAGTCCGCCCCATTCGGCATCGACCCAGTTGGCGGCGCTGGCGAAGTCACTTTCCTGTGTCACATCGAGATGACGGAAGTGCGCCTCTTCCGCGCCGGCCGCCAGGCAGAACGCGACGGATTCGGCGCCGCGTTCGGCGTTGAGGTCGGCAATCAGCAGGCGTGCGCCACGCTTCGCCCAGGCCAGGGCCAGGGAGCGGCCCAGTCCGCTGGCGGCGCCGGTGATGAGGACTCGCGTCATGGTGTTCTCCCTGGTCGGCAAAGCAGCGCCCGGCCGGAGTCAGGGCGGGCGAGAGTCGGGGTTCAGCGTACCAGCGAGAGGAATTCGCTGCGCGTCTGCGGGTTGTTGCGGAACTGGCCCAGCATCACCGAGGTCTTCATGCTGGAATTCTGCTTTTCCACGCCGCGCATCATCATGCACATGTGCTGTGCCTCGATGATGACGCCCACGCCCTTGGCGTCGGTGACCTCGAGGATGGCGTCGGCGATCTGCTTGGTCAGGTTTTCCTGGATCTGCAGGCGGCGCGCGAACATGTCGACTATGCGCGCGATCTTGGACAGCCCGATGACCTTGCCGGAGGGCAGGTAGGCGACATGCGCCTTGCCGATGAAGGGCAGCAGGTGGTGCTCGCACAGCGAATACAGCTCGATGTCCTTCACGATCACCATCTCGTCATTGTCCGAGGGAAAGATCGCCTCGTTGACGATGGTGCCGAGATTTTCCTCGTAGCCCTTGCAGAGGTATTTGAAGGCTTCGGCAGCGCGATGGGGCGTCTTGGCGAGGCCGGGGCGGGTGAGATCCTCGCCAATGGCGGTGATCAGGCTGGCATAGGCTTTTTCCATGGCAGGACTCGCAGGAAGACGCGGAAACGGGCCGTCACCCTAGCGGAAAGCAGGGGGGCGGGTAAAGCGGGCAGCAGTTGGTCAATCAGGCAGCTGGCTGGCAATCCGGTAGCCGGTGCCAATCAGGGCTGGCCACCGCCCCTGTAGGTCGGGCTTCAGCCCGACTGTTCTGGTTTTGCAGTCGGGCTGAAGCCCGACCTACAGGGGCTGAAGGACTACGGGGTGTCTTCCCGGCGGCGTTTCAGCAGCACATAGACGGCGCCGGTGCCGCCATCCCGGGGCAGGGCGCTGACAAAGGCCAGCACGTCCGGCAACTGTCGCAGCCAGCCGTTGACGCAGGTCTTGAGCAGGGGCTGGCCATTCTGCAGGCCCTTGCCGTGCACGATCTTCACGCACTGCAGGTTTTCCTGGCGTGCCTCGCGCACCAGGGCCAGGACGGCATCACGGGCCGCGTCCACGGTGCAGCCATGCAGGTCGACGGCGGCCTGCCAATGGGGCTGGCCCTGTTTCAGTTTTGCCAGCACCCGTGCCTGCACCCCGCTGCGGGCAAAACCGAGGGTTTCCTCGGGGCTGACCGCATGCAGCAGGGCGGCGGTATCGGAAACAGGGGTGTTGGGAGCGTCCTCTGCCACCGCGGCGGCGCGGCGGCGCAGCAGGTTGGCGTCAGTCCGGGGGCGGGCCGGGGGCGCGGGCGGCAGCTCGGCTTCGATGCGCTGCACGCCGCGGGTGGCCTGGGCAAAGAGGGTGGCATCGTCCACCTCGGGCTCAGGCTTGGGCGGCGGCGCAAGCGGCGCCTTGGGCGCGGCAGGGGGCACGGGGTTCTCGCGCAGGACTTTCTTGAGGGCGGTCAGGGCCGGGCTTTTCATGGTGGATCAGGGGCGGTTGCAGATGGCGCTTATTGTGGGCGCAGCCGGGCGGTGCCGCCAGCGTCTGGCTACCGGAACCGGCTTTCAAGGGGTGTCGGTGGGTCATTTGCCGCCCGCTTCGCGCCGGGTTTGCCGGATGTCGCTCCCGGGCCTCGCGGTGGGACGCCTGGCCGGGCACGGGCGGCGCGATGACGGCCGGCGTGGATGGGCGGGGGCGGGCCGCTGCTGCTAGAATGCCCGCCTTTCCTGATTGCCGGGTATTTCCGTGTCCGAGACATTCTCCACCCTGGATGAGGCCGTGCTGGCCGAAGCCGAGGCTACCCTCGTCACCATCCGTGACTTTATCCGCTTTGGCGTCAGTGCCCTGCGCCTGCATGACGTGCACCTGGGCCATGGCAGCAACGACCCCTTTGCCGAGGCCACCGCCCTCGTCATGCAGACCCTGGGCCTGGACTGGTCGGCCGATGCCGAGATTCTCGACGCGAAGCTGCTGCCCTCCGAGCGCCGCACCGTGGTCGAGCTTGTCCGCCGCCGCGTCAACGAGCGCACGCCGCTGGGCTATCTGCTCAACCTCGCGTATTTTGCCGGGCTGCCCTTTTATGTGGACGAGCGCGTGCTGGTGCCGCGCTCGCCCATCGCCGAACTCATCGCCGGTCGCTTCCAGCCCTGGCTGGCCTTCGAGCCGCAGCGCGTACTGGACCTTTGCACCGGCTCCGGCTGCATCGCCATCGCGGTCGCCACGGAATTCCCCGATGCTCTGGTGGACGCCGCCGACATTTCCATGGATGCGCTTTCCGTGGCCTCGGTGAATGTCGAGCACCACGACCTGCTGGAGCGCGTCAACCTGATCGAGTCGGATGTCTTCGGCAAGCTGCCGGGCCAGCGCTATGACCTCATCGTCAGCAACCCGCCCTATGTGGATGCCGAGGACATGGCCGACCTGCCGCCGGAATTCGAGAAAGAGCCCGAGCTGGGCCTGGCTTCCGGCCGCGATGGCCTCGACCTGACGCGCCGCATCCTGGCCGAGTCCGCCGACCACCTGACCGACGAGGGTGTGCTGGTGGTCGAGGTGGGCAATTCGCAGTGGGCGCTGGAGCAGAGCTTTCCGGAAGTGCCCTTTGAGTGGGTGGAATTCGAGAATGGCGGCCAGGGCGTATTTGTATTGAGCGCGGCGCAGTGCCGCGAGTTCCAGCCGCTGTTCCAGGCCGCGCTGGCCGGCGACTGAGGAACAGATGCAGGTCGGGCTGAAGCCCGACCTACGGGAAGAATAACGAGAGAGAAGATCACCATGGCCGGCAACTCGATTGGCGAACTGTTTCGCGTCACCACCTTCGGGGAATCCCATGGCCCCGCCCTGGGCGCCATCGTCGATGGCGTACCGCCCGGTCTTGAGTTGACCGAGGCCGACCTGCAGGTCGACCTCGACCGCCGCAAGCCCGGCACCTCGCAATTCGCCACCCAGCGCCGCGAGGACGACGTGGTGAAGATCCTCTCCGGCGTCTTCGAAGGGCGCACCACCGGCACGTCGATCGGCCTGCTCATCGAGAACACCGACCAGAAGTCCAAGGACTACGCCAACATCGCCGAGACCTTCCGGCCCGGCCACGCCGACTACACCTATACGCAGAAATACGGCTTCCGCGACTACCGTGGCGGCGGCCGTTCCTCGGCGCGCGAGACCGCCATGCGCGTCGCCGCCGGCGCCATCGCCAAGAAATACCTGCGCGAGAAATTCGGCGTGGAGATCCGCGGCCATGTCACCCAGATCGGCACCGTGAAGGCTGAAAAGCTGGACTGGGGCTATGTGAACCAGAACCCCTTTTTTTGCGGCGACGCGGATGCCGTGCCGAAGATGGAAGAACTCATCACCCAGCTTCGTCGCGACGGCTCCTCCTGCGGCGCCCGTCTCACCGTGACCGCCAGCAACGTGCCGGTGGGCTGGGGCGAGCCGGTGTTTGATCGCC
>JAJFBF010000077.1 GCA_020697295.1 Moraxellaceae bacterium
CGCCAGCAAGGACGAAGTCACCGTCGCCTCGGCCCAGCCCTTCCACAACGACTGGGTCGCCGACCTGCAGCAGACCCTGCGCGGGCGCCAGATCGTGCGCGTGGTGGCCAATCCGGCCGAGATCCACCGCTACGCCATCGAGTTCTACCGGCTCTCGCGCGCCATCGAGGGCGCCAATGCGGCCGACACCGGCGGCAAGCACTACGTGGGCAACTTCGAGCAGCTGCTCGAGCTCGGCAGCGCCAATGCCTCGCCTGACGCCAATGATGCGCATATCGTCAATATCGTCGACTGGCTGCTGCAGTACGCCTTCGACCAGCGCGCCTCCGACATCCACCTCGAGCCCCGGCGCGACATCGGCCGCGTGCGCTTCCGCATCGACGGCGTGCTGCACAATATTTACGAGTTCCCGCACCTGATCATGAACGCGGTGGTCTCGCGCATCAAAATCCTGGGCCGCATGAACGTCGCCGAAAAGCGCAAGCCGCAGGATGGTCGCCTGAAGACGCGCAACCCCAAGGGCCAGGAAACCGAGCTGCGCCTGTCCACACTGCCCACCGCCTTCGGCGAGAAGATGGTGATGCGTATCTTCGATCCGGACGTACTCGTACGCGGCTTCAAGGATCTTGGTCTCGTCGGTGACGACCTCGCCAAGTGGAACGAGATGGTGGCGCAGCCCAACGGCATTATCCTGGTCACCGGACCCACCGGCTCCGGCAAGACCACCACGCTCTATTCCACGCTCAAGATGCTCGCCACCGACGAGGTGAATGTCTGCACCATCGAGGACCCCATCGAAATGATCGAGGGCTCCTTCAACCAGATGCAGGTGCAGCACAATATCGAACTCGATTTCGCCGAGGGCGTGCGTGCGCTCATGCGCCAGGATCCCGACATCATCATGGTCGGTGAAATCCGCGATCACGAGACCGCCGATATGGCCATCCAGGCGGCGCTCACCGGCCATCTCGTGCTCTCCACGCTGCACACCAACGATGCACCGTCTTCAGTCAACCGCCTTGCTGATCTCGGCGTGCAGCCTTTCCTGATTTCCGCGTCCATCCTCGGCGTCATGGCGCAGCGCCTGGTGCGTACGCTGTGTCCGCATTGCAAGGTCGAGACCGAGTGCGACGAGCAGGCCTGGGTCGAGCTCACCCAGCCCTGGAAGGCGCCGGTGCCCAAGAAGGTGTGCGCGCCCAAGGGCTGCCTGGAATGCCGCGACACCGGCTATCTCGGGCGCATGGGCGTCTACGAGATCATGCTCATGTCGCACGAGCTGCGCCGCATCATCAGCGCCGGCGCCGAGCTCGGCGAGATCAAGAAGCAGGCCTACAAGGAAGGCCTGCTGCCGCTGCGGCTCTCGGGCGCGCAGAAAGTCGCCGCCGGCCTCACCACCATCGAGGAAGTCATGCGCGTGGCGCCGCTCAACTGAGCAAGGCGAAAAAGGGTTGCAGGGCGTCGCGGCTGTCGGCGCCGACGCCCCGGCGGCATGCTGCCGGCGGGGTACCGAGGTTTTGAACAATTCACGAATGGAGTTTTATTGATGGGATCTGCTGCTGTTTTCTTTGTGATCTTCGCTGTCGTCCTGATTGTCCTGACCGTCAAGCAGGTGCCCCAGGGCTACCACTGGACCCTCGAGCGTTTCGGTCGTTATACCCGCACCCTGGAGCCCGGCCTCAGCTTCATCATGCCCGTCTTCGACAAGATCGGCGCCAAGATCAACATGATGGAACAGGTGCTCGACATTCCGCCGCAGCAGGTGATCTCGCGCGACAACGCCATGGTCACCATCGACGCCGTGTGCTTCTACCAGGTCTTCAGCGCCTCGCAGTCGGCGTATGAGGTAAGCAACCTCGACTACGCCATCCGCAACCTGACCATGACCAATATCCGTACCGTCATCGGTTCCATGGACCTCGACCAGATGCTGTCGCAGCGCGACCACATCAACTCGCAGCTGCTCACCATCGTCGACCAGGCCACCAATCCCTGGGGCATCAAGATCACCCGCATCGAGATCAAGGACATCACGCCGCCGGCCGACCTCGTCAACGCCATGGGTGGGCAGATGAAGGCCGAGCGCCTCAAGCGCGCCCAGATCCTGGAGGCCGAAGGCACGCGCCAGGCCGCCATTCTCGCCGCCGAAGGCAGCAAGCAGGCGCAGATCCTGGAGGCCGAAGGCCAGCGCGCCGCCGCCTTCCTCGAGGCCGAAGCCCGCGAGCGTGCCGCCGAGGCCGAAGCCAAGGCGACGATGATGGTGTCGCAGGCCATCGCCAAGGGCGACATGCAGGCGGTGAACTATTTCGTTGCGCAAAAATATATCGACGCCCTGGGCCAGATCGCGTCCAGCGGCAACACCAAGCTCATCATGATGCCGCTGGAGTCCTCGTCGGTGATCGGCTCCCTCGCCGGCATCGGTGACATGGTGAAGGACCTGCAGAACAAGAAGGGCTGACCATGGATATTTTGTCGCACCCGGCGGGCTGGTGGCTGGCCTTCGGCATTTTCCTGATCATCGTGGAGATGCTCTCCGGCACCTTCTTCTTCCTCTTCCTCGGCGTCGGCGCCCTGCTGGTATCGCTGCTGACGTGGATGCTGGACCTGGGCGGCCTGACGCAGGGCGTGCTCTTCGGCGCGGCCGCGCTGGTGGCGGCGGGGGCGTGGTACCGGCTGCGGCCGAATCCCGATGACCGCATCGAGCAGCTCGCCGGCGCGAAAGACCTCAACAACCGCCTCGCCCGCTTTGTAGGGCGCGAGGCCGACCTGGTCGAGCCGCTGCACGGTGGCGAGGGCCGCATCCGCCTCGATGACAGCTACTGGACCGTCACCGGCGCTGACCTGCCGACGGGCGCGCGCGTGCGCGTCGTGGCCATCGAGGGCATGAAGCTGCGCGTGGAGGCGGCTGCCTGAGAGCCTGTTTCGGTAGGTCGGGATTTATCCCGACTGCCAAGGGGCAAGCTGCCCTGCTGAAACGGGTTCCAGGTCTGGTCAACGAGTGATCGCCGTCTTTTTGCGGATTTTCAGGCGGACCGGCAAGCAGTGCCGGCCCGCCCCAACAACAGGAGCAGTACCGTGGGCTTTCGTCACATCGAGATCATCAAGGACTTCAATGCACCCGTGGAGCGCGTCTTCGCCTACCTGGGCGAGCACGAGAACCTCGGCATCATCTTCGCGCCGGCCAGCATCCGCCGCATCAGCGACGGCCAGGGCGCGCGCAACGGCGTCGGCTCCGCGCGCGAGATGAAGATCCTGGTCGGCCCGTCCTTCGTCGAGACCGTCACCGCCTACAAGGAAAACGAGCTCATCGAGTACCGCATCACGCGCGGCAGCCCACTCAAGAACCACCGCGGCGTCATGCGCTTCAGCGCCATCCCGGGCGGTACGCGCCTGCACTACACCATCGAGTTCGCCGGCAAGTTCCCGCTGGTGGCGGAGATCGTCAAGCCGGTGCTGGAGCAGGGCATCCGCAAGGGCCTGAACAAGATCAGGCTCTGACGCGGAGCATTCTCCCGGGGTCGCGGCGACAGCGCCCGCAATAAAAAAAGGCCGGTCAGCAGTGACCGGCCTTTTTTATGGTGGGCGGACAGAAGGCAGAGAGACCGGGGCTTTTGGCCAGAATCATCGCCGGCGCACCCGCCTCCCGGGAGCCGCATCCGGTGAGCAGGGGAGAGGCTCCGCTTTCCTGGCTGGTCTCTGGTGGTCCGCTGCGCTGCCTTGGTGGAGATCAGCGCGCCGCTACGGGAGCCGGCTTGCGTGTCGCCACGAGCAGCCACCCCAGGCCAATGGCGGCGGCCAGCGCTGAAGCGACGAGAATGCCGAGCTTGGCCTGCTCCGCAAACTGCGGGTCGTTGAAAGCCAGCTGGCTGATGAACAGCGACATGGTGAAGCCGATGCCGCCCAGCCAGGCGGCGCCGGTCAGCTGTCCCCAGCTCACCCCGGCCGGCAGCCGCGCCAGGCCGGCCTTGATGGCTGCCCAGCTGAACAGGCTGATGCCGAGGAACTTGCCCAGCACCAGACCAAAGACCACGCCCAGCGTCACCGGCTGGGTCAGGTCGGCGAGGTGCACGGTGCCCAGATCGATGCCGGCATTGGCGAGCGCGAAGATGGGAATCACCAGGAAAGTTACCCATGGGTGCAGGTTGTGCTCGATGCGCAGCAGCGGACTTTGCACCGCCTCGGCAGAATGCTCCATGGCCGCGGCAATGTCCGCCATGCGGTGATTGCTGAGTGGCGCATAGCCGGAATCCGGGTAGGGCTCGTTGCGGAAGGCGCCGTGCAGCTCCTCGATGCGCGAGTCGAAGGCCTGGGGTGAGTGCCGTGACAGAGAGGGGATGGCCATGGCCAGCAGGATGCCGGCGACAGTGGCGTGTACGCCGGAGGCCAGGACGGCGTACCAGAGCAGCAGGCCGAGCAGGGCATAGGGCAGCGGCCGCCTTACGCCACCGCGATTGATCAGCACCAGCAGGGCCAGCAGTCCCGCAGCGGCCATCAACGCGGTCTGGTTAAGGTCGTGGGTATAGAAAAGGGCGATGACCAGCACCGCGCCAAGGTCGTCGGCGATGGCCAGCGCCATCAGGAAAATGATGAGGTTGCGCGGTACGCGCGAGCCCAGCATGACCAGGATGCCGATCGCAAAGGCAATGTCGGTGGCCATGGGAATGCCCCAGCCCGAGGCGGTGGGGGTACCTCCGTTGAAGGCGGCGTAGAAGGCTGCGGGTACCACCATGCCGCCCACGGCGGCCACCACCGGCAATGCGGCGTCACGCAGCGAGGCCAGCTCGCCGACCAGGATTTCGCGCTTGAGTTCGAGGCCCACGATGAGGAAGAACAGCGTCATCAGGCCGTCGTTTACCCAGTGGTGCAGGGACATGGAAAGCGCAAAGGAGCTGCCCATGGCGATGCTGAGCTTCTGCTCCCAGAAGTGGTGCAGCGCCTCGCTGCCCATCCAGGTGGAGAGGGCCAGGGTCAGGAAGGTGGTGGCCACCAGGATGATGCCGCCGGCGGTCGCACGTTGCAGGAAGCGCTCAAGCGGGGAGAGGACCCGGCCGAACAGGGGCTCCAGGGGGTAGCGCGGGGCTGGCATGGCATCCTCCAAAAAAAAGGCTGACTTTTAATAGTCAGCCTTTATTGCTTCTTTGCTATCTGCAGGCAAGCGTTCGCCTGCGTCCACAAACAAATATGTGAGACGTTGCTCAGCGGTAGCTGATCTCGATACGTCGGTTCAGGGTCCACGCCGACTCACCGTCGCCCTCGGCCGCCGGCCTGGTTTCGTCATGGCTGATAGCCCCTGGGTCTGACGTTGCTCCTGCGGCGCAAGGGCAAGGAGCAGGCAAAAAAAGCCCGCCAGAAGGCGGGCTGCGGTACTGTCGCTGCGGCACCGGAGTGCCGGTGCCTCGCCCACAGGTCATGCGGGCGGCTTTGTGGCGGATCAGGAGAAAGTGTAGGTCTGGCTGAAGCTGAGGCTCCCGTTCAGCGTACCGCTGATCGTGCCGACGTTTCCGCTGAACGTGCAGTTGGTGATCACAAAGCCGGTGGGCATATCGTCCTGAATCGCGTGCGCCGCGCAGAATCCGGCCTGGTCCGTCACCAGCGGAATGCCGGTGAAGGTCAGGTCCGAATTAGGCGTGCCGCTGCCGTTGATGTACAGCTGCACACGCATGTTGCCGCCGCCGCTGCTGACAACGATGAAGCCATCGGTGCTGATGCTCAGGTTGAACGCAGCCATCGGCACGCCGTCGCGCGAGCAGGTGACCGCGTAGGTGCCGGCGCCGTTGCCGCCGGTGGGCGTACAGGCAATCGAGTCCAGGACCGCGTCGATGCCGGTGCCTACGGTGGGGAAGACCGAGGTGAAGAAGTCGTAGGTCGCCGGAACGCCGGCAGTGGTCAAGTCATCGGCCAGGTTGGCGCGCACGCGTGCTGCGGCGGTCTCGAGGTCAGCCTGCGCCACAGGGGTCGTGCCCCAGTTGTTGAAGGTGGTGAGCAGGTCCGCGGCGCCTACCGCGTTCTGCAGGGCGAGCGTGGTCAGCGGCGTGACGTTCGCGACACCACTGGCGGAGTAGGCAGCCGAATACAGGGGCGTGGAGTTGGTGGTCAAGCCCATCGGGCCGGCACCGTCCGGATCGTAGTCGCCGCCGGTGACGACGATGACCATCGGCGGCGTCAGCGAGGAGACGTCGATGGTGTAGCGGCCGGAGGCGTCCGTGACCGTGTTCACCAGCGGGGCAGAGGTTGAGCCGCGGACTTCGACCGTGGCGCCATCGAGGACGGCACCGACGGCGGCCGTACCGGTGAGGGTGCCACCGCCACCGCCACCGCCACCGACCGTAGTCGAGTCGTCATCGAGGTCACAGCCGCCGAGGGCGAGAAGGCCGGCGCAGAGCGCGCCCGTAATCGTGAATTTGCTGATCCTGGTCATGTTCGCAGTCCTGTTTTTTTTGTTCCCTGCGCCTGTCCAGACGCGGATGGACGAAAGTATCACCATGAAATGGCTTGTGCGCTGCCTCCTTCGGAGGGGGGGAGCCATGCGATGACGAGTGGTGGGCTGGTGCCCCAATGTCCTGGGATACCTCGACAGGTTGATAATCCCTCCATTGAGGAAAGCCAGATTAACAAGGCACGCAGGGCATTTTGAGGCCGCTTTCAAGCGACAGATGGTGTGCGAGCAAGGGCTGACAGTCGGGCAGGTTTGCCGGGGCATGGGCATGGGGCTGGGCCTGGGTGAGCCGGGCCTTGTCTATCTGGCGGATGAGCCATGCCTTGGCGATGAGCGGCTTGCGTTTTACGGGGGGGGGGCTGGCATGGCGGTATAAGCGGCGAAAAACCCTATACTTGGAGTTATACCGATTGCGGCCGGCCCAGAATGGACGCTACCGGACGCCATAAAGCAGAAAGCCCCGCATTTGCGGGGCTTTCTGGGCGTTTCAGGACCTGGTAGGAGTCCTTGAAACTGTTTGGTGGTGCCCAGGAGAGGACTTGAACCTCCACGTCTTGCGACACTAATACCTGAAACTAGCGCGTCTACCAATTCCGCCACCTGGGCAGGCGCGCAAATGTAGCGACGGTTAATGGGATTGTCAACGCATCTGGACTAGAATGTGGCCATTCCAGCTCAAGCGCTGATTTTTTAACCAAGGAAGCCTGAATGCCGAAGCGCAACGATAACGATACCTGGCAGGACCCCCACGCCGCGCGCGAAGCCGATCGTTACGAGAACCCCATCCCCAGCCGGGAAGCCATCCTCGAGGTACTGGAGAAAAGCGGCAAGCCCCTGACCGGCGAGCAGATCGCCTCCCACTTCAAGCTCTTTGATGAAGACCGCGCGGAAGCCCTGCGCCGTCGCTTGGGCGCCATGGTGCGCGATGGCCAGGCCGAGTCCAACCGTCGCGGCGGCTATACCCCGCTGCAGGAAGAAAACCTGATCCGCGGTCGCGTCACCGGCCATCCCGACGGCTTCGGCTTCCTGATCCCCGAAGACGGCTCCGCCGACCTGCTGCTGACCTCGCGCGAAATGCGCCGCATCTTCCATGGCGACATCATCCTGGCGCGCGTTGCCGGCTACGACCACAAGGGCCGTCCCGAAGGCCAGCTCGTGCGCGTCATCGAGCGCGGCCAGCACACCCTGGTCGGCCGCTACTTCACCGAAGACGGCCAGGCCTACGTGGTCTCGGACAACAAGCGTATCACCCAGGAAATCCTCATCGTCGGCGGCGATCTCCAGCCCAGCGACGGCCAGTTCGTCACGGTCGAGATCGTGGAGTATCCCACGCACCGCTCCTCCGCCACCGGCCGCGTCACCGAGATCCTCGGCGAGTACCTGGCGCCGGGCATGGAAATCGACGTCGCCATCCGCAACTTCGACATCCCGCATGTGTGGCCGGAGGCGGTCGAGAAAGAAGCCGCCCGCATCGACCCGCAGGTGGCCGAGGCCGACAAGGAAGGCCGCGTCGACTTGCGCGCGCTGCCGCTCGTGACCATCGACGGCGAGGACGCGCGTGACTTCGATGATGCCGTGTTCTGCGAGAAGCGCCGCGGCGGCTTCCGCCTCATCGTCGCCATCGCCGACGTCTCGCACTATGTGAAGGCGGGCTCCGCCCTCGATCTCGAAGCCATCAATCGCGGCAACTCCGTGTATTTCCCGCAGCAGGTCGTGCCCATGCTGCCGGAAGTGCTGTCCAACGGCCTGTGCTCGCTGAACCCGCATGTGGATCGCCTGTGCATGGTCTGCGACATGACCATCTCGCTCGCCGGTCGCGTCACCGGCCACAAGTTCTATGAAGGCGTGATGCACTCCAAGGCCCGCCTCACCTACAACAAGGTGTCCGACCTGCTGGAGCGTCCCGACAGCGAGGAGGCGAAGAAGGTGGCGCAGGAGCACGCCGTTGCCGTCGAGCCGGTGCAGCGCCTGTACGAACTCTTCAAGGTCCTGCGCGCCAACCGCGAGAAGCGCGGCGCCCTCGACTTTGACAGCAACGAGACCCGCATCATCTTCAGCAAGGACCGCAAGATCGAGAAGATCGTGCCGGTGGTGCGCAACCAGGCGCACATGCTGATCGAGGAGTGCATGCTCGCGGCCAACGTCTGCGCCGCCGAGTTCGTGGCCAGCCACGAGCTGCCCGCGCTCTACCGCAATCACGAGGGCCCGCGCGACGAGAAGCTCGCCAAGCTGCGCACTTTCCTCGGCGCGCTCGGCATTTCCTTCACCGCCGGCAAGAAGCCGCAGCCGTCCGATTTCCAGGCGGTGCTGGCCAAGGTGCAGGGGCGTCCGGACACGCACGTCATCCAGACCATGCTGCTGCGCTCGCTGTCGCAGGCGGTGTATGCGCCGGCCAATCTCGGCCACTTCGGCCTGGCCTATGAAGCCTACGCGCATTTCACCTCGCCCATCCGCCGCTATCCCGACCTGCTGCTGCACCGCGTCATCCGCGCCCGCCTGCGCACCGAGCACAATTTCATGCAGGCCATGGGCGACAAGATCCGGCGCATGCGCGGCAACACCGCGGCCGACGCCGGCATGCCCGACATGGGCAAGATGGTAGCCTTCGGCGAGCATTGCTCGATGACCGAGCGCCGCGCCGACGAAGCCACCCGCGACGTCATGGCCTGGCTCAAGTGCGAGTACATGTCGGACCGTGTCGGCGAGGAATTCGACGGCGTCATCTCGTCGGTGACCAGCTTCGGCATCTTCGTCGAGCTCACTGACATCTATGTCGACGGCCTGGTGCACATCAGCAACCTCAAGAGCGACTACTACGAATTCGATGCCTCCATGCAGAAGCTGGTCGGCAGCCGATCCGGCACCCAGTTCGCGCTGGGCGATTCCGTGCGCATCCGCGTGGCGGCGGTCAACCTTGACGAGCGCAAGATGGACTTCGACCTTGTCAGCGGCGGCAGCACGCATCGCCGTGCTGGCGGCGGCGAGCACGAGTCGCGCGGCAAGAAGGGCGGTGACGGCGGGCGTGGCGGCCGTGGCGGCGGCGGGGGCGGCAGCAAGGCCGGTACCCGTCCGGTGCGCGAGCAGCTGCGCGACGGCGACATTCCCGGCAAGGGCGGCAAGGGTGGCGCCGGAGGCAAGGCGGGTGGCGGTCGTTCCGGCGGCGGGGGTGGCGGTGGCCGCTCCGGCGGCGGCAGGTCCGGTGGCGCCGGTGGCGACAAGCCTTCCTCATCGCGACGCAAGAAGTCGTAATGGCCAAGAACGTGGTGATCTACGGCCTGCACTCGGTGCAGGCCTACCTGGACCGGCAGCCGGAAGGCGTGCTGGAAGTCTTCCTGCTCAAGAGCCGCGATGACGAGCGCCTGAACAACCTCATCAAGGCGCTGCGTCCGCTGGGTATCACGCTGCAGTGGCGCGAGCGCGCCCAGCTTGACGAGCTGGCTGGCGACAGTCATCACCAGGGCGTGGTGGCGCGCGTGCGCGAGCAGGCGCCGGGTGATGAGCATGCGCTCATGGATTTCCTGGATGCGCTCAAGGCGCCGCCTTTCCTGCTGCTGCTCGACAACATCACCGATCCGCACAACCTCGGCGCCTGCCTGCGTTCGGCCGATGCCGCCGGCGTGCAGGCGGTGATCACCCCGCGCGACAAGTCGGTGTCGATCACGCCGGTGGTGCGCAAGGTGGCGGTGGGGGCGGCGGACTCGCTGCCCTTCTTCCAGGTCACCAACCTCGCGCGCACCATGGGTGACTTGCGCGAGCGGGGCATCTGGCTGATTGGCACCGCCCTCGAGGAGGGCGCGAAGTCACTGTACGAGACGGACCTCAAGGGACCGATCGGCATCGTGATGGGGGCGGAAGGCTCCGGCATGCGCCGGCTGACGCGCGAGCACTGCGATCACCTTGTCTACATTCCCATGCAGGGCAGCGTGGAAAGCCTGAACGTCTCGGTGGCCACGGGCGTGACCCTGTTCGAGGCATTGCGCCAGCGCCGCGGCTGATTTCGGGCGCGGCCTGCGCAGAGTTGAGGCGACGTGGCGGTGCCCAAGCCTGGTCGTTTCGGCGTTGGGGTGCGCCCCGCAAGGCGGCCGGCAGGTACTCTTAGTGCGGTTCGGCGGAGAAGCGCAGCTGGTTGACGCGGGCGCCACTGGCGTAGAAGTCACCGATGAACGAGCCGGTGTTTTCATTGCCCAGGTAGAGGCGCTCGATGTCAAAGCCGACATTGGTCAAGCCGCGACCCATATCGACGATGACCTTTTGGTCGTCCAGGAAGATCTTGGTATCCACCAGGTTGATGCCGCGCATGGCGACCCTGCCGATGCGCAAGCCGCCCCCATAGTAATGGTCGACGAGGCGGATGTCCTCGAGGGAGATGTCCCCGACACGGCCGTTGAGGGTGACGAAGGCGGTGTTCTGGCCATCCGGACGGCCGAGTGAGACCCGGACCCGGGTGCCGGCGTCAATGGTCAGCACGGACTGCGGTCCGAACTCGATGATGCTGGTGGACTCGCCGATCCTGGAGCCGTCGTACGTGGCGGGCGCCACGCCGATGCGGGTGTTGTTCAGGCCTACGGTGATGGGGCCCGGGCTGTAGGTATCGATCTGCAGCAGGCTGTTGTCTCCGGAGGTGCCGCTCACGCTCTGGATGTTGGCCTCGACATAAGGAATGAGGATGGACAGACGGTCGACGGTAATGGCGCCGGCGCCATCCCAGTCGGTGCCGGGCATGCCGTCGCGGTCGACGATATAGATCGGGGTATAGGTTTCCGAGCTGATGCCGACGCTAAGGCCGCTGCCGTTGGTGCGCACGGTTGCATTGACGATGGAGTAACCGTCGCCAAAGCTCACTGTGCTGGCCAGCTGGTCCAGGTCGAGCGCGCTGAGCTGCAGGATAAAATCGTCCAGCGTCACGCGCAGGGTGCCGTCGGTATCGCCGCCGGCATTGCCCGAGCCGCTCCCCCCCCACCCCAGGGTACCCCCGGAACTGCCGCTGGCGCTGGCGCCGAGACTGGTCATGCGCACGTTGTCGAACAGGCCCAGCAGCCCGTCGACGCCGGACTCGCTGAGGTCCTGGGCGGAGATTTCCTGCAAGGGAAAGCCGCGGGGACCGAAGTCCGGGCCGCTTTCGCCGCCGGCCTGCACGGTGTCGTAGCCGGCCTGGGAGATCGCCTCTTCCAGGCTTTCAAAATTCTTTAGGGGCGGCGCCTCGACGCTGGCGGGTTGCTGCTTCTGGGTGGCGTTGTCGGGGAGCTTGTCCTCGATCATCAGGTATTTGCCTTCGCAGCTGTTCTTCTTCTTCTCTTTCTCGGCATCGCCATCCCGGCACAGCTTGGAGGCGTCGGCAGACTCGCGCGGCTTTTCCGGAGGCGGCGCGTCGAGGGCGCGCTGGTAGTCCACCAGGGCCTGGATGTAGAGAGCGTAGCTGGCGAAGTTTTCCTGGCGGGGCTTGTCCGGCACCGAGGCCGGGACGAGCCCGGACAGCAGCAGTCCCAGGCTGCCGGCAAGCAGCAGGGGGAGCGGGCGCAATCCGTGTCGCTTCATGACCGGGTACTCGCTGTCGGCGTCGGGCCCCGGCTTCCGGCCAGGGATGGTTGCGCTCGGGGAAGGGCGCTATTGATGAATATCACTCTAGTAGCCGGATGGCGCACGCGGGCCTGAACAAAGACTGAACTGCAGGGGCGGGCGACGGGCTGCGAGCCCGAATCGCGGACAGCCTTCGGCGGCCGGGCCGCAACAGCGGACGGGCGGAGCAGGACAAGTGGCGATCGGGGGGAGGCGTTCATGGCGGCCTCGCAGGTCATAGCCTGCTTATTGTTATGTTTTATTTTCGTTAACGTAGATCATCTTAACGGAAAGCCTTTCCGCCCGGCAATGCGTCATCCGGGACGGTCCGTCGGTAACCCGACGGACAGGCTGTACCTGAGCCTATAAGGCCTGAATTCGCGGCAAAGGGCATTCGCCGCCCGTCGGCAACAGGCGGGCAGGCGGGCAAAGCCCCCCTTCGGGAGGGGCGGGGGGACTCCTCAGGCCCGGACGGGGTGGCAGGGCCGGACCGGCGGCGCGCCACCGGGATGTTGCCGTTACCGGCCAGGAGGGGGCCGGGGCCTCCTGGCGGCAGCTGGCAGGCCTCTCCGGCGGCGCCTCCCCGTGTCTCCGGCGCGAGCCCGGATACCCGGGGTTTACCTTGTACGGCCAAGGCCTTTCCCTTAGACTTGCCGCCCTCTCTGCACCCCGCAGAGGGCGCGCGCCCCCGGGTTTCCGGGTCCCTGCCATGCCGGCAGGCTGGCCGCGTACTCCTTGCCGTCATGGTCCCCACGACCGGTGACGGCTGCCCAACCCGTAAGGAGCTACTAATGCGTCATTACGAAATCGTGCTGCTGGTGCACCCCGACCAGAGCGAGCAAGTGCCCGCCATGGTCGAGCGCTATACCAGCACCGTGAAGGAAGCCGGTGGCCAGATCCACCGCCTCGAAGACTGGGGCCGTCGCCAGCTGGCGTACCCGATCAACAAGGTCCACAAGGCTCACTACGTGCTGCTGAACATCGAGTGTGGCCAGCCCACCCTGGATGAACTCGCCGAGGCCTTCCGCTACAACGACGCGGTCATTCGCAACCTCATCATCCGTCGCAACGAAGCCATCACTGAAGAATCCCTGATGGCCAAGGGCGCGGAAGAGAAGCGCAGCCGCAAAGCCGCCCGTTCCGACGAAGGTGCCGAAGAGGCGACTTCCGAGGGTGCTGGCGAGTAAGGCGCTCGCGTTTTCAGAGACAGCGCTGCATGGAACTGAATGCCGTCCGGATCACCGGTCTCGTGAAGGAAGTCAAAGTCCCGCGAACCAGCCCGGCCGGCGTGGTCCACCACGAACTGGTCCTGGAACACCGCTCCCGCCAGCTGCTTGACGGGATGCCGCGCGAAGTGCGCGCCGAAGTGACCGTCAAGGTCAGCGGCAAAGCCCTCGTGCAGCAGGTGGCAGGCCTGCAACCGGGCAACCGGATTGTCGTGGAAGGCATGCTGGCCCAGGCCAGCCATCTCGACCGGCAGCAGTTACTGATTCACGCGCAAGCGATTGAGAGATTCGAATAGGAGAGCAAACGTCATGGCACGTTTCTACCGTCGTCGCAAGTTCTGCCGCTTCACCGCGGAAGCTACCAAGTATATCGATTACAAGGACACCGAAACCCTGAAGCAGTACGTTACTGAGACGGGCAAGATCGTCCCCAGCCGCATCACCGGTACCAAGGCGCGCTACCAGCGTCAGCTCGGCCTCGCCATCAAGCAGGCCCGCTACCTGGCGCTGCTGCCCTACACCGACAACCACCTGTAAACCCGGAGACGAGTGATGGAAGTCATTCTGCTTGAGAAGATCAAGAACCTGGGTGCACTGGGTTCGAAGGTCAATGTGAAGTCCGGCTACGGCCGCAACTTCCTGATCCCGCAAGGCAAGGCTGTGCCTGCCACTGCGAAGAACGTGGCGGACTTCGATGCCCGCCGCGCGGAGCTGGAAGCCAAGGCCAATGCCACCCTGGGCGAAGCCCAGGCCCGTGCCGAGCGCGTAGGCGCCCTGGCCGTGGTCATCGCCGCCAAGGCCGGTGACGAAGGCAAGCTGTTCGGCTCTGTCGGTACCCGCGACATCGCCGAAGCCATCAGCAAGCTCGGCGAAGCTGTCGACAAGTCCGAAGTGCGCCTGCCCAACGGCGTGCTGCGCACCACGGGCGACTTCGACATCGACCTGCAGCTGCACAATGAAGTGAGCGTTACCGTCAAGGTGACCGTCGTCTCCGAGTAATCGGCGACCGCTTCTGCCAAAGGCGCCGCAGCGCAAGCTGCCGGCGCCTTTTGTTTTTCTGGGGCGGGGCCGTGTCGGGGATGGCGCCGTGGTGTTCGCCCGCGCCGAAAGGGGTGGGGCGATGCATGGACGCCGCTGTAGCGGGGACGGTACAGGTCGGCTCCGGCGGAACGCATGCCGCGGCGGCCTCCGGGTCACGGCTTGTGGCGCACTCGGGCTGGCGGCCGGTGAGGGCGGTGCAGGCAAGGTCGCCCACGGTGCCGTCGCCCACGCCCGGTGGGGCCACCCCTGTTTTTGCGATGCCGCTGACGGAAAAGCTGTACCTCGGGCGCTGCCTTTAGGGAGCAGGTCGGG
>JAJFBF010000078.1 GCA_020697295.1 Moraxellaceae bacterium
GGGTGACCTTGACCGCGTCGGCCAGGACATTGACGCCGGCAATCATGCGGGCGCGGGCGGTATCACCGAACTTTACGTCTTTAGCAGCCATGTTCTTTACCTCTCAAAATTCTGTTTGCGATGCGTGCGTGGCGCTGATTCAGGCTTCGAGCACGGCGAAGATTTCGGATTCTTTCATGATCAGGAGTTCCTCGCCGTCCACCTTGACGGTGGAGCCGGAGTACTGGCCGAACAGGACCTTGTCGCCGACCTTCACGTCGAGGGCGCGCAGGCTGCCGGCCTCATTGACGGTGCCATTGCCGACGGCAAGCACTTCGCCCTGCGAGGGCTTCTCGGCGGCGGAACCCGGCAGCAGGATGCCGCCGGCGGTCTTGGTTTCTTCTTCAACGCGGCGGATGACAACGCGGTCATGCAAAGGACGAAGTTTCATCAGGTGTCTCCTTGGTGATATGGGCCAACCGGTCCCGGTCAGGGAGCCGCTTTCAAAGTTGAGGGCGCCGTTTTAGCACTCCCGGCAAGGGAGTGCCAGCCCGCGGACGCACTTACCCGTCTGTGGGACGGGTATCAGGCACAAGCCGGCCCCGTAGAGCCGGTGCTGGCCCTGAAGATGGGGCCTTCCCTCCCCGCTTCAAGGGCAAGCCCTGATTTTTTTGAGGATTTGGGGGCCGGGCGCCCGGCCATGGGCCGCGCAGTCGGTCCCGGCCTGCCCCTTGGGCCGGGACCGACCGCGCAACTTCGGGCTTCGGGCTTCGGGCTTCGGGCTTCGGGCTTCGGGCTTTGGGCTGGCGGCTGGCTAGCGCTCCGCCCGGGCCAGCGCGACCAGGGCGGCGCGGGCCTGGCCGGGGGTGCTAACGGGCGCCGGGAAGGGGATGCGGACGATGCGCGCGCCCAGGCGCAGGTGGATGCCCCCGGCATCGATGCCGGTCATGCGCGGCAGGGCGTCGCCGGCCGCCAAGCCGGCCTGGCGACAGTAATGCAGCAGGGCCTCGGCATGGTCCTCGTTCATGTGCGCCACGATGTCGGCCTCCGCCTCGCCCGCGAAGGGATTGGCCAACAGCACCGGCGCCGGCTCGACCCAGTGGATGCGGCCAAAGCCGCCGATGTAGCGGCAGCGCCGCGGCTCCAGGCGAAAGAAGCGGAAATCGTGGATGCGGTGAAAGTCGGCGGCATCGGGGAAATAACGATAGTAGCGGTCGGCAGCAGCCGCGATATCGGCTTCATCGAGCAGGGGCTCGCACTCCCCCACCAGGGTCAGGCGGGCATTGACCTGGATGTCCTCGCCAGGGACAACCACGATAAAGGAGCAGCGCGGATCGGCGCGCAGGTTTTTTGTATGCTGGGCCAGTTCGGAAATGAGCAGCAGCGGCCGGCCAGCCCCGTCGAGGCAATAGGGCGCCACCGAGCCGAACGGGTAGCCCGGCATTTCCTGTGAGTGCGTCGACAGCACGCCCTGGTAGCCCTCGAGCAGTAACGCTCGCGCCTCGGCACCCGCCTCTGCTTTCATGTATAAGTCTCCTGCTGAAAGGACGCAGTGTAAGGATATACCGTGGGTGAAAAACAGCAGGCCATCCTCATGGCCCTGAACGCCATCCCCGCCGGCCATGTCACCAGCTACGGCGAGGTGGCCCGCCGCGCCGGCCTGCCGGGCTATGCCCGCCTCGTCTGCCGCGTGCTGCGCGAGTTGCCGGATCGCGGCGCCACACCGTGGTGGCGCGTGGTGCGCGCCGACGGCCGCTCCGCCATGGCGGCCGAATCCGCCTCGGGCGCAGAGCAGCGCCAGCGCCTGCAGGCCGAGGGCGTGCAATTCCGCGGCGAGAAAATCCTGGGACCCTGGTGGTGAGGCTTTCGTTGCCCGCGTCCTTTCCCGTAAGTTAGCCGTTTGCCACGCGACCCCTGCCGCCATGTCCCGGACTCCCTACCAGCCGCCCGAAACTGATCCTGTCGACGCCGCCGAAGAGGCCGCCGCCGGCTCGCCTGCCGCGACGCCGCGTCGGCTCTCCTTGCGCCAGGCCTTCGCGCAACCGGCGGCGCTCACGATGTTCTTCTTCGGCTTCACCTCCGGCCTGCCTTTCCTGCTGGTGGGCGGCACGGTGTCGGCCTGGCTGAAAGAGGGCGGCGTAACGCTGGAGACCATCGGCCTCATCAGCTACGCCACGCTCACCTATTCACTCAAGTTCCTGTGGTCGCCGGCGGTGGACCGCCTGCGCCTGCCCCTGCTGGGCCGCCTCGGCCAGCGTCGCGGCTGGTTGCTGGGCGCGCAACTGCTGCTGCTGGCCAGCCTGCTCGGCATGGCCTTCATGACGCCGCAGAACCTGCCGTTGTTCATCGGCTGCATTTTCCTCGCAGCCTTTGCCGGCGCCACCCAGGACGTGGTGGTGGACGCCTACCGCATCGAGATCGCGCCCCTTGAAACGCAGGGCGCGCTGGCCGCCACCTACACCCTGGGCTATCGCCTGGCGCTGCTGGCCTCGGGGGCGCTGGCCTTCATCCTGGCCGACCATGTCAGCTGGCCGGAGGTCTACCAGCTCATGGCGCTGCTCCTGATCGGCGTCATGGTCGCCACCTTGCTGGCGCGCGAGCCGGCGCACAGCGCGGCGCGCGTGGCATCGCTGGGCGCCACCATCGGCGACGGCGTCATCGGTCCCTTCCGCGACTTCTTCCAGCGCTATCGCGGCCGCATCGGAATTGCCCTGCTGCTGTTTATCGGCCTGTTCAAGATCTCCGACCAGATGCTGGGCGTGATGGCCGTGCCCTTCTACCTCGACTCCGGCTTCACCAAGACGGAAATCGGCGCGGTCTCCAAGGTCTTCGGCGTGTGGATCGGCATCGCCGGCGCCTTCCTGGGCGGCGCCACCGTGGTGCGCTTCGGTATCGAGCGCACACTGCTGGCAGGCATCATCGTCGGCGGCGCCAGCAACCTGCTTTACCTGCTGCTCGCCATGCATCCGGGCGACCTCACTTTGTTCACGCTGGTGATCAGCGGCGAGAACTTCGCCGGCGGCTTCCTCGGCACGGCGGCGGTGGCCTGGCTGTCGGCGCTGGTGAACCGGCGCTACACGGCCACGCAATATGCACTGTTCAGCTCGCTGGTGACGCTGCCCGGCAAGCTTATCGGCGGCCTCTCCGGTTTCATGGTGACCGCCATGAGCTACACCGGCTTCTTCATTTTCTCGACGCTGGCGGTGCTGCCCGCCCTGCTCCTGTTTTTCTGGCTGCGTCCGCGCGTGCAACTGGCCAGTGATGCGCCGCCCGCCGCCAGGGACATCGATGGACAGCCCTGAGGCGCGCGAGCGCCGCCGCCTCTACCTGCGCGCCAGCATCAAGCTGCTGGTCGGCATTGGTCTGTTGTTCCTGCTCGTGCCCTTCTTCAAGAGCCTGCCACTCCCGAGCGGGGAAGTGCCGGCGGACGCCACCCTGATCGCCGAAGACAGCCTGGCCGCAGGCGAAACGCGCGAGGTGAAGCTGGCTGATGGCAGCCGTGTCTTCGTGACACGGGGCGGCGATGCCCCGGCCGCGCAACTCCGCGACTTCCCCGACCGCCTGCTCTGGTTTCCTTCCGCTCCCGGACTCGTCGACCAGGACTGGTTCGTGCTGCAGGCACAAAGCGCCCTTGATGAGCCGGTTCGCCACCTGCCCGCCAGCGGCGCCTGGCCGGGCGGCTTTGTCGCCGCCAGCGGGGCCGCCTGGGATGTCGCCGGCCGCGCGCTCAAGCCCTGGCCGGGGCATCCGGGCGGCCAGGCCCGGACGGTGCAGAACCTGCTGCCCATGCCCTGGCGCGTACGCGACGGAGAACTGCTGCTGGTGCCGCTGCCCGCGCCGGCCCTCTGAGCGCGTCACGCGGCGCCTCCCTGTTCCCTGTTCCCTGCTCTTCATGCTGCGCTCCGGCGGCGTCGGGACCAGAGGCCGGCTGGCCCCGGACCCGGCTCTTGCAGCGCCGACGGGGCAGCCTGAAAGAATGACCTTCCATCCCTGCCATCTTGACGCTGCGCGGGGCATTCGCTACTAGGGAAGACAGCCGCCTCGGCATACAAGAATAATCATCATGCCCAATCTCGATACTTCCATCCTGGTGGTGGACGACACCAAGTTCTCCAGCGCCATGGTCAACCGCGTCATTGCCCGGGCCGGCTACCAGGATGTGCGTCATGCCCATTCCGCCGCCACCGCCCTGCAAATGCTCGAGGAGCGCTCGGCCCGCATCCTCGTGGCTGACTGGCTGATGCCGGAAATGGACGGTCTCGAACTCACCCAGCGGGTGCGCCAGCTCGACGAGGCCAACAACCATTTCACCTACGTGATGCTGCTCACCGCGAAAGAAGGCGTGGAGGCCCTGGCCGAAGCCTTCGAGCAGGGCGTGGACGACTTCGTCAACAAGACCCATATGCAGGACCAGTTGCTGCCGCGCCTGCTTTCGGCCGAGCGCATCACCTCCTTGCAGAACCGCCTGCTGGGCGAAAACCAGACCCTGATCGAGGCCAATGCCAAGCTGAAGAGGCTGTCGCCCTTCGACGGCCTCACCGGCCTCGGCAACCGCGAATATGCCTCGCGCCGCCTCGACGAAGCACTCAAGCACGTAGGCTCGCGTGGCGGAGCCGCTTGCTACAAGCTGCTCACCATCGCCAATTTCGACGTCCTGCGCAAACAGTACCCTCCGGTGATCCTGAGCCAGCTCCTGCTGGCGGTGGCGCGACGCCTGCGCCAGCTCGTGCGTCCGCTCGACGTGGTCACCCGCATCAGTCCCAGCCAGTTCGCCATCATCACCACCCAGCCTTCGCTGGAGCACTGCAGTGGCGACAACTACCGTCGCCTGTATGAAGGCATCAACACCAAGGCCTTCAAGACCACGGCCGGCTTCCTGTCGGTCAAGGTGCTGCTGACCATCTCCGCCTGCGACAACGACGCCCTGGCGCCCAACCCCGAAGCACTGATGAGCCTGGCGCAGGCGCAGGTGCCCAAGGCCCTCGATACTTCTGCCATTGTCTCGGTGCGCTACACCGGAGCTGCGCAAACCGCGTGAGCTCGCCCTCCTCCTCTGTCCTGACCCCGGCGGCCCCGACCTGGCATGTGCTGGGCGCGGGCGCCATCGGCGGCCTCTGGGCAATGCGCCTGGCGGCGCGCGGCCTGACCGTGCGCCTGGTCGCGCGCAGCGCCGCTGCATCCCGCACCCTCATACTGCAGGAAGACGGCCAGCAGCAACGTCAGGTTTTTCCGCAACTGCAGCCCGGCGCCACCGGCCCGATCACGCAGTTGCTGGTGACCACCAAGAGCCACGTCACGCGCGAGGCCCTGGCGCCGCTGCTGCCGGCACTGGCTGCCGACGCCATCGTCGTGCTGCTGCAAAACGGCATGGGCGCCGAGGACTGGCTGCTGGCCGAACATCCCGGCCTGCGCCTCCTGACGGCCATTACCACCGATGGGGTCTACCGTCCCGACCCGGACACGATGGTGCTGGCCGGCCGCGGCGAAACCCTCCTCGGGGCACTGCGCGAGGCGGAGGCAGGAGTTGCGGCCCGCGTTGCCCGCGAGCTCGGCATGGACTACGCGCCGGATATCCGCGCGCGCCGCTGGCTGAAGCTGGCCATGAATTGCGCCATCAATCCCCTGACGGCCCTGCTGCAGTGTCGCAACGGCGAATTGCTCGCCCGGCCGGAGGCCCTGGCCACCATGCGCACGGTCTGCGCCGAGGTGGCCGCGGTGATGGCCGCCGAGGGCCTGCCGGTAGAACCTGAAGTGCTGTTCCGGCAGGCCTGCGCCACGACGGAGAAGACCGGCGCCAACCTCTCGTCGATGCGGGTCGACCTCGACGCCGGCCGCGCCACCGAGATCCACTGCCTCAACGGCTACGTCGTGGCGCGCGGGCTGGCGCTCGCCATTCCCACCCCGGCCAATCGCAGGCTGGTGGACGCGATCGACGCCCTGTCCTGATCAAAGTCATGGCCTTTGGCGCGCGCTCCTCCTAGAATCGCGCAGTTTTCTGGTGTCCAGCCCCGACCAAGGCTGGTCCGGCCCTGCCGCAAACAGGATCGGACGGGAATCTGGTGCAATCCCAGAACTGCCCCCGCAACGGTAAGTCGTGATGCGCCGTTCACTAGGCCACTGTCGCAAGACGGGAAGGCGAACAGCGCGGAGATCCTCCAGCGACGAGTCCGGAGACCGGCCCGAAGACGAACGGTCAGTGCGGCGGGCGTATGACCGGAAGCCATTGCGCATGCCTTTGCGCGGGCTTTCCGTGCGCTCTCCGGGCTGGCTATTCCTGTTTGCGGGGATCCAGACAGCCGGAGTTTCAATGAAGCACTTCTCCCTGCCGCTTTTCGCGGTGCTCTTCAGTACTGCCTCGCTGGCCCAGGCCAGCGCCACCGATGCGCCCCCGGCCGACATGGTGGTTACCGCCACGCGCCTGCCCGACATCGCCTCGCCCCTGCCCAACAACACCGTCATCACGCGGGCCGAAATCGCCTCGCGCCAGGCCACCACGCTCGCCGACCTGCTGCAGCAGGAAGCCGGACTGGTCGTACTCGGCACCGGTGGGCCGCTCACCAGCAGCGCCGTGTTCCTGCGCGGGGCCGCCAGCAAGCAGGTACTGGTCCTGATCGACGGCGTGCGCGTGAACGATGCCAACCAGGGCCTGTTTGACCTGTCACTACTGCGCGCCGATGACATCGAACGCATCGAGATCGCGCGCGGCGCCTACAGCTCGCAATACGGCTCCGATGCCATCGGCGGCGTGATACAGGTTTTCACGCGTCAATCGGAAAGAGCTGAAGCCAGCCTGCGTGCCGGCAGCTTCAACACCTATGAACTCAATGCCGGCGCCCGCCTCGGCGATGCCCGCAACGGCGTCAGCGTGCGCATCGGCCACCTCGACACCGACGGCTTCTCGGCCACCGGACCCAATTACTTCGCCCCCGATCCCGACAAGGATGGCGGGCAGATGAAGACGGCCCAGCTCTCCGGCCAGGCGGAGCTCGGCGCAGGCCTGAAAGCCGGCTTCAGCAGCAGCTGGAAGGAGAGCCGCACCGAATTCGATGCCGGCGTCAACGACCAGGAAGCCGCTGTCGCCTCGGCCCGCCTCGAGCATGACATCCGCGCCAACTGGACGCAGACCCTGCAACTGGGCTGGCTGAGCAACACGCTTGCCACCGATGGCCGCGACGATCCCTTCGGCGCCTATTACTCGGGCTTCAATACGCAGCGCGACTCCGCGAGCTGGCTGCACCGCGTGGAGTGGATGCCGGGCTGGACCCTGGTGGCCGGGGCCGATATCGCCGACGAGCAGGCCGAGAACCGCGACCTGCTCGCCAACAGCACGCTCTTTGACAAGCGCCTGCAGAACACCGGGGTCTTTGTTTCGCAATACGCGACGCTTGGCCTGGTGAGCGCCAGCGCCTCGCTGCGCGAGGATCGCCACGACAGCTTCGGTAACTACGGCACCGGCAACGCCACACTCGCCCTGCAGCTCATGCCGGCACTGAAGCTCTATGGCGCCTATGGCAGCGCCTTCCGTGCACCCTCCGCCACCGACCTCTACTATCCGGGCTTCTTCGGCATGTACCGCGGCAATCCCGACCTGCAGCCGGAGGAGGCCCGCGAGCGCGAGGTCGGCGTGGAACTGCGCCACCGCGGCCAGCACGTTCGCGTGTCCGCCTATCGCAACAACGTGCGCGACCTGATCGACTATGGCAGCAGCATGCCCTTCGACCTCGTCAACGTGAAGAAGGCCCGCCTGCAAGGCGTCGAGCTGGAGGCTGGCGGCCGCCTCGCCGACCTGCGCTGGAAGCTGAATGCCAGCAGCCAGTCGGCCGAGGACATCCAGGGCAACGACCTGGTCCGCCGGCCGCAGGCGACCTTCGGCGGCCTGCTCGAGTATGCGTTCACTGAGCGCTTCAGCGCCGGCACCGAGGCCCGCGCACGCAGCAGCGTGCGGGACGGCGGCCAGCGCCTCGGCGGCTATACCTTGTTCAATGTCTACGCTGGCTGGGAAGTGCTACCGTCGCTCACGCTCGGGGCACGCCTGGAGAATGCGGGCGACAAGCGCTACCAGGAGATACTGGGCTACCAGGCGGCGGAACGCAGTGGCTATGTGACCGCCACCTACGCCTGGCGCTGAAGCCACAGACAGCGGGGCGGCACACCGCCGCCCCTTTCGTGCAGGAGTCCCCATGGGAAACCGTCTCTCCAAGATCTATACCCGTACCGGCGACGACGGCAGCACCGGTCTCGGTGACGGCTCGCGCGTGGCCAAGGACGATGCGCGCGTCGAAGCCTATGGCACCGTGGATGAGCTGAATGCCTGCATGGGCCTGCTGCGCGCGGAACTGCCGGCGGATCATGCGGCGCAGGAACTGCTGGGTGAAGCGCAGCACGACCTCTTCGACCTCGGCGGCGAGCTCTGCATACCGGGCTACACGCTATTGAAGGACGGGCAGGTCGAGCTGATCGAGGCTGAAATCGACAGGCTCAACGAGAGCTTGCCGATGCTGAAGGAGTTCATCCTGCCGGGCGGCAACCGTGCCGCGGCCGCCGCGCACCTGGCGCGCACGGTCTGCCGTCGCGCCGAACGGCGCACGCATACCCTGGCCTGCGCCGAGGACAATGTACGCGCCCTGCCCCTGCAATACCTGAATCGGCTCTCGGACTATCTGTTCGTGCTGGCGCGCACCCTCGCGCGCGAGAACGGCGCTGGCGAGGTGCTCTGGAACCGCAAGCGCTGATATGACCCCGCACATGAAAAAGCCCGCGAAAGCGGGCTTTTTCATATTAGCCGGCCGCTCAGAGCAGCAGCTCGCGGATATCGCCCAGGCGCCTCGCCAGCGCCGTGGTAAAGCGTGCCGCCTCAGCGCCGTCAATGACGCGGTGATCATAGGACAGCGACAAGGGCAGCTGCAGGCGCGGCCGGAACGCCTGGCCATCCCATACCGGCCTCATGGCCGAGCGCGACACACCAAGGATGGCGACTTCCGGCCAGTTCACGATGGGCGTGAAGGCGGTGCCGCCAATGCCGCCCAGCGAGGAGATGCTGAAGCAGGCGCCCTGCATCTCTGCCGGCGTCAGCTTCTTGTCGCGCGCCTTGGCAGACAACACGCCCAGCTCGCGCGCAATGTCGCGGATGGATTTCTTGTCCGCATCGCGAATCACCGGCACCACCAGGCCGTTGGGTGTATCCACCGCCACACCGACATGAATGTAGCGCTTCATGACCAGTGTCTCGCCATCAACATCCAGCGAGCTGCTGAAGCGAGGGAACTCGCCCAGCACATGCGCGACCGCCTTGACCAGGAAACTCAGCAGCGTAAGCGACAGGCCCTCGGCCTTGAAGGCGTCCTTGTGACTGACACGGAAGGCTTCGAGCTCGGTGATGTCCGCCTCGTCGAACTGCGTCACATGCGGGATCGTGGTCCAGGCCCGATGCAGGTTCTGCGCGGACACACGCTGGATCTTCGTCAGCGGCTGCCGCTCGACCGGGCCCCACTTGGCAAAGTCGATCACCGGCAGGCTGGCCGCGGCGGGCGGCGCCGCCACGCCGGCGGCGAGCTTTTGCATGCCCTGCTTCACGAAAGCGTGCACGTCCTCTTTCAGGATGCGCTCGCGCGGCCCGCTGCCTTTCACCTGTGCCAGGTTGACGCCAAGTTCGCGCGCGAGCCGACGCACGGCCGGCCCCGCATGTACAGCGGCGCCGGCCGCCGGCATGCCTGCCGCCAGAGCGCGCAGGGCGGCATTGTGACGACCGGCATCGGCCGCAATGGCAGTGGTCGCGCTTGCCGGGCCAGAGGCGGGGCGCAGCGCACCTGCCGCCGCCGTGGCCGCAGGAGCAGGAGCGGGCTGTGCCGCCATCTGGTTGCCGCCGGCAGGACTGTCACCCGCCGCCGGCGCCGCCACGCCTGCCGGCAGTTGCAGCTCCATCTCCAGCATGGGCGAGTTCTCGAAAACCTTGTCCCCCACTTTCACCAGCAGCTTGTGCACACGGCCCGCGACGGGACTCGGCACTTCCATGCTGGCCTTGGCGGACTCCAGCACCAGCAGCGGCTGCTCCAGGGAAATTTCCTGTCCTTCCTGCACGAGCAGCTCGATGACATCGGCTTCCTCGGCGCCGATATCCGGTACGCGCACCGTCTGGATAGCGCCAGGTACCGGCATCCCGGCGACCGGGGCCGCCACCGGCGCAGCCACTCCAGGAGCAGCAGCGATCGATGCAGTTACGGCAGATGCAGCAGGCGCAGGCGCGGCAGCCACACTGGCGGCGGCCCCGGTGCCCAGCAGGTCGCTGACGGCATTCAGTTCCGCCCCGATGCTCGCAATCGGCAGGCCCATGTTGACGGCCGCCGTCCGCGCGGCAGCAATCACTTCACCCTCCTTCGCGGTCACGGCCTCCAGCTGCAGCAGCATATCGCCCTGCTGCACGCGCTGGCCCACCTTCACGGCAATCTCCTCTACCCGTCCGGCCCGCGGACAGGGCACTTCCATGCTGGCCTTGTCGGATTCCAGCACCACGATGGCCTGTTCGGCGGCCACCGTGTCGCCGGGCCGCACCAGGATCTCGATGACATCCGCAGCCTCGGCGCCGATGTCCGGCACGAGAACGGCTTGCTTGCTCACGCCTTCACTCCTTGCCTAGACACTGGGCGGATAGGGTTTGTCGGGATTGATGCCGAAGCGCTTGATGGCCTCGTCGACCACGCTGCGACCGATCTCGCCGTCATCGGCCAGCGCGGTCAGCGCCGCGATGACAATGAAGTAGCGGTTCACCTCGAAGAAGTGGCGCAGCTGCTCGCGCGAATCGGAACGGCCAAAACCGTCGGTGCCGAGCGTGTAGTAGGTACGCCCCGGCAGGAAGGCGCGGATCTGCTCGCTGTGGATCTTCATATAGTCGGTGGCGGCAACAATGGGGCCGCGCGTGCCGCGCAGCTGCTGCGTGACCCAGGGCAGCCTCGGCTCCTCGAGCGGATGCAACAGGTTCCAGTGCTGCGCCGCCAGGGCCTCCTTGCGCAATTCGTTGAGGCTGGTCGCGCTCCACACGCTGGCCTGCACGCCAAAAACTTCATCGAGGAGCGTGGCGGCCGCCTCGACCTCGCGCAGGATGGCGCCGGCGCCGATCAGCTGCACGCTCTTGCCGCCGGCAGGCGCTTCCTTCAGGCGATAGAGCCCGCGGATGATGCCTTCCTCGCTGCCGGCGGGCAGCGCGGGCTGCGCATAGTTCTCGTTGAGCGTGGTGATGTAATAGAACACGCTCTCGCCGGCGCCATACATGCGACGCAGGCCGTCCTGCACGATCACCGCCAGCTCGTAGCCATAGGCCGGATCGTAGGCCACGCAGTTGGGCACCGTGCTCGCCAGCACCTGCGAGTGGCCATCCTCGTGCTGCAGGCCCTCGCCATTGAGCGTGGTGCGACCAGAGGTCGCACCGATCAGGAAGCCCCGGGCGCGGCTGTCGCCGGCGGCCCAGGCCAGATCGCCAATGCGCTGGAAGCCGAACATCGAATAAAAGATGAAGAAGGGGATCATGGGCTGGTCGTGCATGCTGTACGCCGTCCCTGCCGCAATCCACGCGCTCATCGCGCCCGCCTCGTTGATGCCCTCCTCCAGGATCTGCCCCTTCACGTCCTCGCGGTAGTACATGATCTGGTCGCGGTCTTCCGGCGTGTAGAGCTGGCCCACGTTGGAGTAGATGCCGAGCTGGCGGAACATGCCCTCCATGCCGAAGGTGCGCGCCTCGTCAGGCACGATGGGCACGATGCGCTCGCCGAGGCCCGGCGATTTCACCAGCACATTGAGGATACGCACGAAGGCCATGGTCGTGGAGATGGGCTTGTCGGATCCCTCCAGCACCGGCGCAAAGGCCGCCAGCTCCGGCAGCGGCAGGGGCTTGCTGTCCTTGCGCCGCACCGGCAGGTAGCCACCCAGGGACTCACGGCGCTCGCGCAGGTAGCGCAATTCCGCGGAGTTCTCGTCGGGACGGAAGAAGGGCAGTCGGTCCAACTCCTCGTCCGTGAAAGGCACATTGAACTTGTCGCGGAAATCGCGCAGCTCCGCCTTGTCGAGCTTCTTCAGCTGGTGCGCCTTGTTGGCGGCCTGGCCGGCGCCGGTGCCGTAGCCCTTCACGGTCTTGGCCAGGATCACCGTCGGCTGGCCCTTGTGGTTCACCGCCGCGTGATAGGCGGCGAACACCTTGTAGGGATCGTGGCCGCCGCGGTTGAGTTCGTAGATATCCTCGTCGGACAGATGCGCCACCATTTCCCTGAGCTCGGGATACTTGCCGAAGAAATGCTCGCGCGTATAGGCGCCACCGTGGTTCTTGAACGCCTGGTATTCGCCGTCAACGCACTCCTCCATGCGCTGGCGCAGCACGCCATGCTCGTCACGCGCCAGCAGCGGATCCCACTTGCGGCCCCAGACCACCTTGATCACGTTCCAGCCGGCCCCGCGGAAGCTCGACTCCAGCTCCTGGATGATCTTTCCGTTGCCACGCACCGGGCCGTCCAGGCGCTGCAGGTTGCAATTGATCACGTAGATGAGGTTGTCGAGCTTCTCGCGACCGGCGAGGCCGATGGCGCCCATCGATTCCGGCTCGTCCATCTCGCCGTCGCCGAGGAAGGCCCAGACCTTGCGCCCTTCATCCTTGATGAAGCCGCGGTTGATCAGGTACTTCATGAAGTGCGCCTGGTAGATCGACATGATGGGCCCGAGACCCATCGACACGGTCGGGAACTGCCAGTAGTCCGGCATCAGCCAGGGATGCGGATAGCTCGACAGGCCCTTGCCGTCCACCTCGCGGCGGAAATTCTCGAGCTGCGCCTCGCTGATGCGGCCCTCCAGGAACGAGCGCGCATAGATACCGGGCGCGGAATGGCCCTGGTAGTAAATGAGGTCGCCGCCAAACTCATCGTTGGGGGCGCGGAAAAAATGATTGAAGCCGACGTCATAGAGCGTCGCGCTGGAGGCGAAGGTGGCGATATGGCCGCCGAGTTCGTCCTCGCTGGCATTGGCGCGCATGACCATGGCCAGGGCGTTCCAGCGGATCAGCGAGCGGATGCGGCGCTCCATGAACAGGTCGCCCGGCAGCGGCGCCTCGTCATTGGGCGCGATCGAATTGAGATAGGGAGTATTGAGGCGCGAAAGATTCACGCCCGTCGTGCGCGCAGTCTCGGTCAGCTTCTCCAGCAGGAAGCGGGCACGCGCCACGCCCTCGCGCTCGACCACGGAGGCAAAGGCCTCCAGCCACTCCCGGGTTTCTTCCGGGTCGTCATCGTCAAAAAAGCGTTCAACCGCCATAGAGGATGTCCTTGTCTCCTGGTGAGCTCGGGTGGTGTGCAAGGGCCATCACCAACAGATGCGATGCCCGGCAGCCTGCCGGAAAGCTTAGTGACTGCCCAGTCAAGAGGGGTCGATACTGACAGTCGTTCTAACCTAATGCAATTTCATGCTGTTTTGTTTGCGCCAGATCGAGATTTGCCTGCAAACAGGCAACACGGCAGACAGCATGCCAGGCCCGGGCCGGGTCAGGCGGCGATCGTCGAGGGCCAGCCACTGGCGCTGCCGCACGGCGTGCAGCGACTCGAAGCGGCCCCAGTAGGTCTGGCTGGTGGCGGCGTCAGTGGCACTGAACAAGAGGAAGTCGGGATTTTCGCGCAGGACGAGCTCGGGGCTGACGAGGGGTGCGGCCACCGGCCCCGCCGCAATGATGTTGTCGGCGCCGCACAGCGCCAACGCCTGGCTCAGCAGGTGGCCGGCGTTGAGGCTGTAGAGCGGCTGCCGCCAGGCCTGGTAGAAGTAGCGCAGGCGCGGACCCTCCCCGCCTGCCGCCGCCAGGCGGGCCAACTGCTGGCGCAAGGCGTCGGCCTGCTGGCGCGCCGCGGTCTCGTGGCCACTGGCCTGGCCCAGCAGGATGATTTCGCGGGGCAGGTCGGCGAGCTGGCGGGACTCCAGCACCAGCACCCGCAGGCCCAGTGCGCGCAGGCGCTCGACCCAGGCGCGCGGCGTCCCGCTGCCCCAGGCCAGCACCAGGTCGGGCCGCAGCGCGAGCACCACTTCAAAGTTGAGGCCGGCGGCATCGCCCACCAAGGGCAGGCCCTGCAGGCTACGGGCATGGGCGCCCCGCTGCTCATGGTCATCGATGACGCCGACGATCCGGTTGCGCGCGCCGAGGGCAAGCAGGGTATCGGTCAGGTGTGGAGCGAGGGAAACAATACGGCCGGCGGGCGCCGCCAGCACAAGTTCGACGCCGTCCGCGCCCGGCAGGCGCACCGCTGCCGATGCAGGGGGCAACAGCAACAGCGCGGACAGCAGGAGGCAAAGCAGCGGCAACACGCCGCGCCGGATCAGGGCCACAGGGTATGCAGCGCCAGCAACACGATCCAGATGACGAGGGCGCGATGCGCAAGCGCAGCCACGGTCGTCAGGCCATTCACGAGCTGCGGGCCGGGCAGCTCCTCCGGGCTCATGCGCAACGTTACCGGCTGTGCCGCCTGCGCGCTCTCGTCGAGAAGCTCGACCGCGTCGGCCTCGGCCTCGAGCACGCGCGCGCGCCAGTGCTGCCAGGTGGCAACGAAGTCGCCCGCCAG